>JBEANR010000111.1:0-7291 GCA_041165365.1 Actinomycetota bacterium
TTCCCTGTTCGACGTCCAGCGCGGCAGCGGACTGGGGTGCACCGATCGAGACATCGGCCGCCTCTCCTCCCCCGCCGTCACTCCACGGGGGGGTTCCCACCGATGTCCGAAACCCGCGAGATCTGATCATCGACCGCCGATACAGTCGGATCATGACCCCCCCTCCCGCTCTCACCGGCACCTCCACCGGCACTGGCACCGGCACCCCCCGTGGAGCCGGAGGTCGTGCTGGCGCGGATGTCGTCGCCGAGGCCGTCTCGACCCCGCCTGTTCCCCTCGACACCGACCATGTAATCCGTGTCGACTCTCCGATCGGGCGCATCGAGGTGACTTCCGACGGATCGGCGATCACTTCGCTGTCGATCGAACGCGACGGGGCGCTCCCTCATGACGGGCAGCCGGATGCGGGCGACGAGGTGCTGAGCGAGGCCGCCCGTCAGCTCGGGGAGTATTTCGCAGGTTCACGTCAGGAGTTCGACCTGCCTCTGTCACTGGGCGGCACCGCCTTCCAGCGTGCGGTGTGGTCGGAGCTGGATGGGATCCGATGGGGCCAGTCGCGCTCCTACGGCGATATCGGCATGGCCACCGGTCGACCGACCGCGGGTCGCGCGGTCGGCGGGGCGATCGGGGCGAACCCGATCCCGATCATCGTTCCCTGCCACCGTGTTCTCGCCTCCGATCGGCGTATCACCGGCTACAGCGCGGGCGCGGGCATCCCGACGAAGCTCTGGCTGCTCGACCACGAGGGCGTCGATCATCGTTGAGCGTGCACACGGAGTCGACAGCCCTGAATGATCACGCTCGATGCCACCCCCGCACGTCGGGCCGGCACACCACGTCAGACACGCAGGCATGACTGAGGTACCCGCGGTGGTGATCGGCGTCGACGGGGTGCCGCGCTGCGGCTGGAGCGCCCAGGACGCCGAGTACCAGCGCTATCACGACGAGGAGTGGGGATCACCACTTCACGGCGACGTTCCCCTCTTCGAGAAACTCAGCCTCGAGGGGTTCCAGTCCGGGCTGTCCTGGATCACCATTCTGCGTCGACGACCCGGTTTCCGTGCTGCCTTCGTCGGCTTCGACATCTCCGCCGTGGCCGACTTCACCGTCGCCGACATCGATCGCCTCGTACTGGATTCCGGCATCATCCGGCATCGGGGCAAGATCGAGGCGACGGTGGCCAACGCCCGGCTGACGCGCGAGATCATCGAAGATCGACCAGGCGCTTTCGACGAACTCCTGTGGCGATTCGCACCGGGGGTGAGCCGGAGTCGGCCGAACGAGTGGCAGGACATCCCGGCCATCACCGCGGAATCGACGGCGATGAGCGTCGAGCTGCGGCGGCGAGGCTACCGGTTCGTCGGTCCGACCACCCTCTACGCGCTGATGCAGTCATCCGGCATGGTCGACGATCACTTCGCCGGATGCTGGCGCGCGGCCTGACCGACCGTAGACCGACCCGGCTCAGCCGCGACGGGCCGCGATCTCTTCGACTGTCAGTTCGAGCACTCCGTCAGATGCCGTTCGCAGCCGGACGCCGGTCGCCTGCGCCCACTCCATCAGCGCTGCGGTGTCGGCGAGGTCGTCGTCCGTCTCGAGCAGAGCCCGCACCAGCTCGCCCTTACCCCTCTTGTTGAAGTGATTCAGTGCTCGCCTCGACCCGTCGGGGGCCTCCGCGACGATGCGCACGAACCAGCGATCGACACCGGCGGCCAGCGGCCCGAGCTTCGCGTAACCGTCCGACCTCAGATCGAGCACGAGGCCGGGCGGCCTCGCGAGCTCCGCGCTCACCACGGCCCTCCAGTGAGCGGCCAGGGCGAGACCCGGCAGTCGGGAATCGTGCGAGAGACGATAGGCCGGAATGGGGTCGTCCGCCCCGAGCAGACCGAACAGCGCGGAATGGATGACGACGCAGCGCGCAGCTCGGCCACGTGCACCTTCCGACAGCGAGTCCGCTCCCAACGCTTCGAAGAGCACGCCGGTGTACCGCTCGATCGCTGGCATCACAGGCGATGTCCTGATCGCGCGATTGCGATCGATCTCGTGCAGCTGCGTGGACCCGAGACCGAGCGCGGTGGCCATCGAAGCCCGATTGCGGGAGAGCGAGCGCAGTGCGGCGAGAGTTCTACGGCGAGCAGGGTTGAACCCGGGCCACGAGAGGTCGGCGAGATCGAGCGACCGATCCGGGTCGCCACCGTCGCGCTTCGTCTCCGAGGGCGGCAGGAGGAGGAGCATCAGCTCCCGAGGAAGGCGACGGCGGCGTCGACATTGGCCTCGAGCGGCCCCGCGGTGTCGACCGTGATGCGGGCGACCGTCGCGAACGCGCCGGTCCATTCCGCGTACTCCTCGAGGCTCTGCTCGACGGCATTCCACGACGGCTCCGCCAACTCGGGGCGGGAACGCTGGCGCGCCTCGAGCCGCGTGCGGTGCAGGTCGGCGTCGGAACACGAGGCCTCGACGAAACGGATCGGCGTCGACATCCGCTCCGCCAGCTGCACCCACTGCTCACGAGCGGGCTCGACCGCGTTCACGGCATCCACGATGATCGTCTGCCCGCTGGACAGCACCGACTCAGCGATGGTCTCGGCGACGAGGTAGGCCGCCAGACCCGTCGGCTGATCGGAGTCGATGCCCGCGGTGAGGATGGCCGATTCGAGAGGATCCACCGACACCACCGCCACCTGCAGGCGTCGCCCGATGTGGGCGGCCAGAGTGCTCTTGCCGCTTCCCGGAAGCCCCGCCATCGCGATCAGCATCGTCAGCGCCTCACGGTCTGACGAGTTCGGCGTTGCGCGCGACGATGGTCACGGTGTCGTGCTCCACGGAGAGGAAGCCGTCTTCGGCTCGCGCCGTCACCGAAGGCCCGTTGTCCACGGTCAGTCTCACCTCACCGCTGGCGAGGATCGCGAGCATCGGTTCGTGACCGGCGAGGATGCCGATCTCGCCCTCCGTGGTGCGCGCGACCACCATCGTCGCCACCCCCGACCAGATCTCCTGGTCCGCGGAGACCACGCTCACTGTGAGACCGGCCACGGCTACCCGTTCTCCTTCTGGATCTGAGCCCACTTCTCTTCGACGTCGGAGATGGCGCCGACGTTGAAGAACGCCTGCTCCGCCACGCTGTCGAAGTCTCCCTTGACGATCGCGTCGAACGACTCGATCGTGTCTTTCAGCGGGACCGTCGAACCCTCGACGCCGGTGAACTTCTTCGCCATGTAGGTGTTCTGCGACAGGAACTGCTGGATGCGGCGCGCCCGCGACACCGTGATCTTGTCTTCCTCGGAGAGCTCGTCGACCCCGAGGATCGCGATGATCTCCTGCAGTTCCTTGTTCTTCTGCAGGATCGCCTTCACGCTCGTGGCGACACGGTAGTGGTCGTCGCCCAGATAGCGGGGGTCGAGGATGCGGCTGGTGGAGGTCAGCGGGTCTACGGCCGGGTATAGACCACGCGACGCGATCTCGCGGCTGAGCTCGGTGGTCGCGTCGAGGTGGGCGAACGTCGTGGCCGGAGCCGGGTCGGTGTAGTCGTCGGCCGGCACGTAGATGGCCTGCAGCGACGTGATCGAGTGACCGCGGGTCGACGTGATGCGCTCCTGCAGGATGCCCATCTCGTCGGCGAGGTTCGGTTGGTACCCCACCGCGGACGGCATGCGTCCGAGCAGTGTCGAGACCTCTGAACCCGCCTGCGTGAAACGGAAGATGTTGTCGATGAACAGCAGCACGTCCTGCTTCTGCACGTCGCGGAAGTACTCGGCCATCGTCAGCGCCGAGAGCGCGACACGAAGCCTGGTCCCCGGCGGCTCATCCATCTGGCCGAAGACGAGGGCGGTCTTGTCGAACACGCCGGCCTCGTCCATCTCGGCGATGAGGTCGTTGCCCTCTCGGGTGCGCTCCCCCACCCCGGCGAACACCGACACACCGCCGTGGTCGGATGCGACCCGCTGGATCATCTCCTGGATGAGCACGGTCTTGCCGACACCCGCGCCGCCGAATAGGCCGATCTTGCCGCCGAGCACATAGGGCGTCAGGAGGTCGATGACCTTGATGCCCGTCTCGAAGAGCTCGGTCTTCGACTCGAGCTGGTCGAAGGCCGGTGGCTTGCGATGGATCGGCCAGCGCTCGGTGATCTGGAAGGACTCGCCGTTCACCGTGCCGTCGGCATCCGCGTTCAGCACCTCGCCGATGACGTTGAACACCTTGCCCTTGGTGACGTCGCCGACGGGCACGGAGATCGGGGCACCGGTGTCCCGCACCTCCTGGCCGCGCACGAGTCCGTCGGTGGGCTTCAGCGCGATCGCGCGCACGAGGTCGTCTCCGAGGTGTTGAGCGACCTCGAGCGTGATCTCTGTCGCCTCGGTGCCGAGGGTGATGGTGGTCTTGAGGGCGTTGTACACCTCGGGGATCGAGTCGTGCGGAAACTCGATATCGACGACCGGGCCGGTGACCCGCGCGATGCGGCCGACGCCAGCGGGCGACGGGCCCGCGGTGGTGGTGTCAGGGGATGTGATGGTCATGGCTTCCCTAGTCTCTGTCTCTTCTTCGTATCGTGCGACACATGGCTACTTCGTCGAGAGGGCATCGGCACCGCCGACGATCTCGGCGATCTGCTGGGTGATCTCGGACTGTCGCGCGTTGTTACGCAGGCGTGTGTAATCCCTGATCAGGGTGTCCGCGTTGTCGGAGGCCGACTTCATGGCCTTCTGCCTCGCGGCGTGTTCGGATGCCGCGGACTGCAGCATCGCGTTGAAGACACGGCTCTCGATGTAGACCGGGAGCAGGGCATCCAGAACATCGCCCACTTCGGGCTCGAACTCGTAGAGCGGCAGCACCTCGTCGTCGCCGGGAGCATCCACGCCCTCCACCACTTCGAGCGGGAGCAGTCTCACCACCTCGGGAACCTGGGTCACCATGCTCACGAAGCGGTTGTACACGATGTGGATCTCGTCGACACCGCCCTCACCGGCCGGTTGCACGAACTTCGCCACCAGGGCGTCGCCGATCTCCTTGGCGGTCCCGAAGAGGGGCTGGTCGGTCGAACCGGTCCAGCTCTGCTCTGCCTCGCGGCGGCGGAATGCGAAGTAGGCCACCGACTTGCGGCCGACCAAGTAGTAGACGACCTCTTTACCCTGGCTGTGCAGCAAGGTGGTGAGCTCTTCGGCCGCTTTGATCGCCTGTGAGCTGAACGCTCCGGCGAGACCTCGGTCGGAGGCGAAGATGACGACGGCCGCGCGCTCGACCTTCTCGCGCTCCGTGGTCAGGATGTGGTCCACGTTCGAGAACGTCGCCACGGCGGAGACCGCCCTGGTCACCGCGCGTGAGTACGGCCCGGATGCCGCGACGCGCTGCTGCGCCTTCTGGATCCTCGACGCGGAGATGAGCTCCATCGCACGCGTGATCTTCTTGGTCGTCTGCGCAGATTTGATCTTCTGCGTGTAGACCCGAAGTTGGGCTCCCATATACCTATTCCTTCAATGACAGTGCGTCGGCGGCGATCGTCGTGGTGTACTCGGTCTAGCGACGACCCTTGACGATCTTCTCCTGATTGACGTCTTCCTCGTCGGCCCGGTCGAACTCCTCCTTGCCCGCCGAGGCGAGAGGCTTGCCCTCGCCTGTCTGGAACTCGAGCTTGAACCTGTCGACCTGCTCCTCGAGCGCCGACGTGGTGTCGTCGCTGAGCACGTTGGTCTCTCGGAGCGTCGAAAGGATGTCGCTGTTGCGACCGAGGTAATCGAGCAACTCTCGTTCGAAGCGGAGGATGTCTTGAACGGGCACCTCGTCGAGCTTGCCGTTGGTTCCCGCCCAGATCGAGACGACCTGCTCCTCGACCGGGTACGGCGAGTACTGCGGCTGGCGCAGCAGCTCCGTGAGGCGCGCGCCCCTCGCGAGCTGACGGCGGCTGGCGGCATCCAGATCGGAGGCGAACATCGCGAAGGCTTCGAGCGATCGATACTGCGCGAGTTCGAGCTTGAGAGTTCCCGACACCTTCTTGATGCTCTTGACCTGCGCGTCGCCACCGACTCGTGAGACCGAGATGCCGACGTCGACCGCCGGGCGCTGGTTGGCGTTGAAGAGGTCGGACTGCAGGAAGATCTGACCGTCGGTGATCGAGATCACATTGGTCGGGATGTAGGCCGACACGTCGTTCGCCTTCGTCTCGATGATCGGGAGACCGGTCATCGACCCCGCACCCAACTCGTCGGAGAGCTTGGCACAGCGCTCCAGCAGACGGGAGTGCAGGTAGAAGACGTCGCCGGGGTACGCCTCTCGTCCCGGCGGGCGTCGCAGCAGCAGAGACACGGCGCGGTAGGCCTCGGCCTGCTTCGACAGGTCGTCGAAGATGATCAGCACGTGCTTGCCGCCGTACATCCAGTGCTGGCCGATGGCCGAGCCGGTGTAGGGGGCGAGGTACTTGAAGCCGGCGGGGTCGGATGCCGGGGATGCCACGATCGTCGTGTACTCCATCGCTCCGGCGTCTTCAAGGGCGCCCTTCACCGACGCGATGGTCGAACCCTTCTGACCGATCGCGACGTAGATGCAGCGCACCTGCTTGTCGGTGTCGCCGGACTCCCAATTGGCCTTCTGGTTGATGATGGTGTCGAGCGCGATGGCGGTCTTGCCGGTCTGGCGGTCGCCGATGATCAGCTGACGCTGGCCACGCCCGATCGGGATCATGGCGTCGATGGCCTTGATGCCGGTCTGCATCGGCTCGTGCACGCTCTTACGCTGCATCACGCCGGGAGCCTGCAGCTCGAGGGCGCGTCGACCCTCCGCCGCGATCTCGCCGAGTCCGTCGATCGGATTGCCGAGCGGGTCGACGACACGCCCGAGGTAGCCGTCGCCGACGGGAACGGAGAGCACCTCTCCGGTGCGAGTGACCTCCATGCCCTCCTCGATGCCCTGGAACTCACCGAGCACCACGACGCCGATCTCGTTCTCGTCGAGGTTCTGGGCGAGGCCGAGGGTGCCGTCGGAGAAGGTGATGAGCTCGTTGGCCATCACACCCGGGAGTCCTTCGACGTGCGCGATGCCGTCGGCGGCGTCCACGACGTGGCCGACCTCGGTCGTCGAGGCGGTGCTCGGGTCGTAGGCCGTGACGAAGTCCTTGAGCGCGTTGCGGATCTCGTCCGGGCTGATCGTTACGTCTGCCATGGTGTCTTCCCTGTTTCTCGAAAGCGTCGTATTGAGGTGCGTGATGTTCGTCGGACTGGTCGGAACGGCTTCGCGCTCCGGAATGTGCGGTGGGGTCAGCCCGTCAGTTGCAGCTTGAGGTCGTGGAGCCTCGACGCCACAC
>JBEANR010000112.1:0-7267 GCA_041165365.1 Actinomycetota bacterium
CTTCGATCACCTTCCGCCGGCTCTATCGGGATCTAACCCTCGAGCGCGTGCTCGGCGTGCGTCAAACGACGCCTATCAACGACGTGTGAGAACCACCATCGCATCGCAGTCTTGTGCTCTGGCATTCTCAGGTTCGCCCAATTCCCAGTACACGCGCGGTACACAAGGCCCAAATCGGGCACAAACCCGAGAACGCAAAAGAGTAACTGTGGCCTAGAGATAAACTGCCTCTGACCAGGTATTTATTTGCGGAGACGGAGGGATTTGAACCCTCGGAACCCGTGAGGGTTCTCCACCTTAGCAGGGTGGTGCACTAGGCCGAACTATGCGACGTCTCCCGTCGGCAACCTCGGTTGCCGTCACAATCATAGTCACACGGCCGCGCGCAGCTGGTCGGACCTGCGCCGCATCCGGTCATCGGTTGACCTTCGAACAGGTGTATTCGGCGGCAGTCTGGCC
Organism: Actinomycetota bacterium; assembly: GCA_041165365.1. Lineage (GTDB taxonomy): Bacteria > Actinomycetota > Actinomycetes > Actinomycetales > Microbacteriaceae > Marisediminicola. The sequence goes on from JBEANR010000112.1 coordinate 460, forward strand.
GAGCACGCCGTCGAGCACCTCGGGGCCCGCTGGGGCGGACGGATCGAGGGGGGCGGCGGGGTTCGTGGAGGGGTCGGCCGCGACATCCGTCGACGGAACCCGGGTCTGAGGCGCCGGCGCGTTCGGATCGGCGACCGACCCGCGTCCGGTTCCCGAATCGAGGATGAACGCCTCGTCGTTGCGGATCTTGTCGAACAGCGCCGTCGCCTGGCTCTTGATCGGCGCGACCTTGCCCGCGTACACCCCGCCCTGCCCCGTGGTGTTCGGGTACTGCACGAAAGTGATGCGTTCGAGCGGGATGTCTTTGAGGGTCAGCGCCATCGACACCTGCGTGTTCAGCGGCGCGAGGCTGTCGGAGAGGGTCATGTTCGAGGTCGCGGCCTGCGCGATGCCGAACAACTTCGGGAAGTCGGTGAGAGTGCTGTCGCTCTTGATCGTGCGCACGAGCGACGACAGGAACACCTGCTGCGAGCTGATGCGACCGAGATCGCTTCCATCGCCGACGCCGTGGCGGCTGCGCAGGAACGCGAGAGCCTGCTGGCCCTCGAGGGGGTAGGTTCCCGCGGCGGGCAGGTCGAGGCCGGTGTAGGCATCGCGCAGGGGGCCGTTGATGCAGACCGGAACGCCGCCGACCGCCGTGCTCATCGAGATCACACCGTTGAAGGTGATGAGTCCGGCGTACGGGATGTCGAGTCCCGTCAGTGCCTCGACGGTGAGCACCGTGCAGGCGAGACCGCCGTACGAGAGCGTCACGTTGATGGGCTGAGCCGACATCGAGTTGAAGTCGCCACCCTCGGGATCCGGGCACGACGGGATGGGCACCACGAGGTCGCGCGGGAAGCTCACCGCGACGGCCTCGGTCTGATCCTCCGAGACATGCAGCAGCATCGTCACGTCGTTGAGTTCGCCCTCGCGGTCTTTGCACCCCTTCGGGTTCTCACACTTGTCGTTGCCGACGATGAGGATGTTGAAGCCGCCCTCGAACTTGCCGAGCGCCGGAGGGGCGGCCACGACCTCATCCTCTTGTCCGACGAGCGCGACCGTGGTGATGTTGCGGTTCAGCTGCGCGTAGGTGATCGCGCCGAGCGAGACGGCGCTGACGAGCACGACGGCCACGGCGGCCGTGAAGAACTTCAGGATGGCGGCGACGGGATGCCGATTCGGAAGCCGTCCGTGGCGCGCGATGGCGACCCCCGCGGTCGACGACCGGCGTCCGGATGGCGCGCTGCGACGTCCCCCCATGCGGATGCCTCTCGCTCGCTGATCGCGGCCGTACCCCCGTACGGTTCGGGACACGATAGCAAACTAGGGCCATTCCCACCCAGAACCGAGCATTTCGCGTGAATGACACGCGTTTTGGGGGTGGGTGCGCATTTCCATAACGGGAGCGTCGGCGCTGCGGAGGGCGTGGGATTCGAACCCACGAGACATTTCTGCCCACCAGTTTTCAAGACTGGCTCCATCGGCCGCTCGGACAGCCCTCCCGTACAACAGGGTCGATCCTAATCGGGGGGCGGGGGCACGGGTCGCTGAGCCTGTCGAAGCGGGGCGACCCCGGGGGCGGGGGCCCTTCGACACGCTCAGGGACCCGGGGTTGGGGCCCGGGTCACAGGGTGGCGAGAAACGCGGCGAGCCCGTCGTCGATATCGGTGCCGGTGACGGATGCCGCAGCATCCAGCACCTCGGAAGGCGCCTGCCCCATCGCGACCCCGACGCCGCCCTCCGACGCCCACTCGAGCATCTCGATGTCGTTGCGTCCGTCGCCGACGGCGATCACGCGGGATCGCGGGATGCCGAGTCGATCACGTACCCGTTCCATCGCCGTGGATTTGTTGACGCCGTCGGGAGCGATATCGAGCCATGCGGTCCAGCCGACGTTGTAGCTGACCTTGTGCAGGCCCATCCGTTCGACGACCGAGAGGAAGTCCTCCATCGCGTGCTCCGGCGAGATCACGACGACCCGCGTGGCCTCGTGCACGAGCAGCTCGTCGAAGGACACACGCTCGCTCGTCGAGCCGAGGGCCGACTCGGGGAAGTAGCCGACGTAGCGGTAGAACCCGTGCTCGTCTTCGACGGCGAAACTCGCGTCTTGCAGGTGCTCACTGATGGTGGTCAACACTTCGGATGGGTCGAACCTCTCGACGAACTCCCTGGAGTAGCCGGTGGGCGCCTCCGCATCCCGCCTGAGGGTGATGGCTCCGTTCGAGCAGACCACGTACTCGGGCGTGATGCCCAGGCGATCGATCACGGGAAGGGTCATCGACACGGAGCGGCCCGTCGAGAGCATCACCTCGTGACCGAGGTCGCGCACGCGCCGGATCTGCTCCACCACGATGTCGGCGATCACGCCGTCTTCGCGCATGACGGTGCCGTCGATGTCGAGCGCGACGAGGAGGCGGTCGAGCGGTCCGGGGTCGTCGGCGGCAAGGCGAGAAAGGCTGTCGGCGGCGCCGCGAGGGCCGTCGGATCGGGGGTCGCTCACGCGATCGGCTCGATCAGCTCGAGGCCTCCGAGGTAGGGGCGCAGGGCATCCGGAACCACCACCGACCCATCGGACTGCTGGTGCGTCTCGAGAACGGCGACGATCCAGCGGGTGGTCGCGAGTGTGCCGTTGAGGGTCGCGACGGGCGCGGTCTTGCCCGACTCTGTGCGATACCGGATGTCGAGCCGCCGCGCCTGATAGGTCGTGCAGTTACTGGTCGAGGTGAGTTCGCGATAGGCGTTCTGCGTGGGGATCCACGCCTCGACGTCGAACTTGCGCGCCGCGCTCGACCCGAGATCGCCCGCTGCCGTGTCGATCACGCGATAGCTCAGGCCGAGCGACTGCAGCATGCCCTCCTGAAACGCCAGGAGCCGCTCGTGCTCGGCGGCCGCGTCATCCGGCAGCACGTAGGCGAACATCTCGAGCTTGGTGAACTGGTGCACCCGGATGATGCCGCGCGTGTCCTTGCCGCCCGACCCCGCCTCACGGCGATAGCACGTCGACCACCCCGCGTAGCGCAGCGGGCCGGAGCCCAGGTCGAGGATCTCGTCGGCGTGATAACCGGCGAGCGCCACCTCGCTCGTGCCCGTGAGATAGAGGTCATCGGCCGGCAGGTGGTACACCTCGTCGGCGTGCTCACCGAGGAACCCGGTGCCGCGCATGATCTCGGGCTTGACCAGGGTCGGGGTGATGAGCGGGATGAAGCCGCCCTCGAGTGCCCGGTCGAGCCCCATGTTCATTAGAGCGAGCTCGAGCCTCGCGCCGATCCCGCGCAGGAACGAGAAGCGCGTGCCCGACACCTTGGCACCGCGCACCATGTCGATGCCGCCGATGAGCTCGCCGATCTCGAGGTGATCACGCGCCGGAAAGTCGAATCTCGGGATGTCGCCGACGGTCTTGAGCAGCTCGAAGTCGTCTTCGCCGCCCGCGGGCACCCCGTCGAGCACGATGTTCTGGATGCCGCCGACCACCCGGGCGAACTCGGCCTCGGCGTAGGCTGCGGCCTGGCTCGCCGCCTTCACCTCGGCCGCGAGCGACTGCGCTTGTGCCACGAGGCTCGTCTTCTCCTCCTTCGGTGCGGCCGCGACGGTCTTGCCGAAGGCGTTCTGAGTGGAGCGCAGAGACTCGAATCGGGCGATGGCGGCTCGGCGCGCGACATCCGCCTCGACCGCCTCCTCGACGACGGTCAGAGACGCCCCCCTGGCCTCCTGCGACCGCCGGATCCGCTCGGGATAGTCGCGAATCAGCTGGAGGTCAATCACCTGATCACTCTATGGGAGCCTCGACTACGGTGGTCGCGTGCCCCCTTACGAGAACGCCCCAGGATCCGCGGAGGCCATGGAGGTCGCCGAGAAGACGGCCCACTTGACCGAGGAACGCCAATCCGATAGGTCGACGAGCGGAGGCGTGGCCGCGGTGGTGTACAACCCCATCAAGGTCGACCTCGACCTGCTGAAGGCTTCGGTCGCGGCCGCAGAGCAGACCGCGGGCTGGTCGACATCGCTCTGGTTCGAGACGTCGAAAGAGGATGCCGGGCAGAAGGTCACGGCCGAGGCCCTCGCCCAGGGCGCCGACGTGGTCATGGCTGCGGGTGGGGACGGCACCGTTCGCGCCGTCGCTGAAGCCCTCCGCGGTTCGGATGTCGCGATCGCCCTCCTCCCGTCGGGAACCGGCAACCTGCTGGCCCGCAACCTCGACCTCACGCTCGACGATCTCGACCAGTCGGTGAGCACCGCGTTCATCGGCGAGGATCGACCGATCGATGTCGGTCTCGTCGAGATCGAACGCCCTGATCGCGCCAAGGAGAAGTTCGTCTTCGTGGTGATGGCGGGGCTCGGACTCGACGCCCAGATGATCGCGAACACCGACCCCGAGCTCAAGAAGCGTTTCGGGTGGTTCGCCTACGTCGACGCGATCCGTAAGTCACTCCGCGACAGCAAGAGCATCGGCATCCGCTACAGCATCGACGGCGAGCCGAACCGCTCGGCCCGGGTGCACACCCTCCTCGTGGGCAACTGCGGATCGCTGCCCGGCAACATCCTGCTGCTTCCGGATGCCGCGGTCGACGACGGCATTCTCGACATCGTCGCCCTGCGGCCGGAGGGTCTCGTCGGGTGGGTGCAGGTCTGGGTCAAGATCGTGTGGGAGAACGGCGTGTTGCGGCGCAGTCAGGTCGGCCGCAAGATCATGGGCATGACCAAGGAGGTGCGCACCCTGCGCTACCTCAAGGGCAGCAAGCTCGTGATCCGGCTCGACCGGGCCGAGGAGTTCGAGCTCGACGGGGACTCGTTCGGCGAGATCGTGGCGGCCCGCATCAGCGTGGAGCAGCACGGGCTCATCGTGAAGGTGCCGGCGGCGGGCTGAGCCTCGAGCGTTCGGCGAGGTCCCAGCGGTGGGCCCGGAGGAACAGCAGGCCCGGGATGATCGCGAGGCCGACGAGCATGAGCCAGGGGGCGAATGCGTAAGCGGCCTGGACCAGATAGAAGAGGGGTGGCGGCTCAGTACCTGAGAACGACCCTTGGTCTGGCTGTGATGCCCATGACACGCCGATGACAGATCCGACAATCAAAGCGGCGGATGCCGCGACGAGGAACTTCTCGATCGGCTTCACGAGTGTGTTTCTGCGACGGCCCGGCGAAAGCACAATCCGATGATGGTCGCGATACCGATCGCGACCATGGGTGTTGCCATCCAGTACATCACTGAAGAGACCACCTCCCGGAGTGCATCACCATCGGCCCCAATGCCACCAAATCTCAGTGCGATGCCCGAGATGGAGGTCCCGTACATCGCGATCCCGGCGCCGATGAACACCGGCCCGAGGATCCACAGGGCGATGACGAACGGGTTGCGCCCTTCGGCGATCGGCCGATCGTCGTCGTGATCGTCGTCGAAGGCGGCCTCGAGTTCGGTGAGCGCGTCATCCGGTCCGGCGGTCGTATGCGAGAAGTCCGGCGCGGCCACCGTGGACTTCGACACGGGGGATGGCCCGCTCGGCGGTACCGTGATGACGGGTGGTGGTAGGAACAACGCCTGCCGGGTGGTGGAATCGTCCGAACCGATCGCGACCTCGCCCACGAATCCACGCTGGAAGGCCGGGTCGAACCGGGGATCGATAGTCGTATCGCGATCGTCTGCCATTGCTCCTCCAGAAGACGTCGGCGTCGTGCAGCACAGAATACGTGAGGCGTGCGCAGTCGTGAAGGTGTCCCCCGGACACTGTTCGTCAGTCACATCGACGGGCACCAGCCGGCCCGCCGATCAATCGCGAGTTGGCCGATGAATCGCCATAGGCATGGATTGACCAACTCGCGGTGGATTGGTCTGCCGGCAGCGGGTTGGAGTCACCTGTGCCGCTGCCGCTCAGCCCGAGTCGTCGCCGATCAACCCGCGCAGCCAGTCCCTCGCCTCGAGGAACGCGGCATCGCCGTAACTGCGCACCACCGCGATCTGCTGCCGATCGGCCCGCGGGTAGGAGCCGAGGAAGATCACGTTCGGGCTGAACCTCTTGAGCCCGAGCAGCGCGTCCGCGACCCTCTCGTCGCGCACATGCCCGTCGAGGTCGATGACGAAGCGGTACCGTCCGAGGGCGTCCCCGATCGGACGCGATTCGAGCAGGCTCATGTTGACCCCTCGGGTGGCGAACTGCTCGAGCATCTCGAGCAGCGAGCCGGCACGGTCATCCGGAAGCTCTGCGATGATGCTCGTCTTGTCCGCTCCCGTGGGCTCGGGCAGCACCGTGGTGCGGCTGACGTGCACGAAGCGTGTCACCGCGGTGGGGTTGTCGCCGATGTGCTCGGCGAGCACGACGAGGTCGTGGTGGTCGGTGATGCCGGGTGGGGCGACCGCGGCATCCGCGAAGTCGTTGTCGAGGAGGGATGCAGCGGCGGCCACGTTCGACGTCGACGGAAGGTGCTCATGCCTCGCCAGGGTCGCGTCGAGCCACAGATGGGTCTGCGCATAGGCGACGGGATGGGCGTTCACGATCCTCACGTCGGAGAGGATCGTGCCGGGGCGGGCGACGAGCACGAAGTCGACCGGCACCAGGTATTCCCCGACGATGCGTAGGCCCTCGATGGTGGCGAGGGCGTCCTGAGTGGCGCTCACCCCGCCCTCGATCGAGTTCTCGATCGCGATCACGGCGCCGACGCTGCGACCGGAGATCACATCGTCGAGGGCCTCGCCGACGTTGTTGACGGAGCGCCAGCGCTGCCCCGCCGCCTCGGGCACCTGGCCGAGCGCGACCCAGGTGAACGTGCCGACGGGCCCGAGGTAGCTGTAGGTGGCCCGGGTGTCGGCGTCGCTGGACATGGCTCGGAGCCTATC
>JBEANR010000113.1:0-3982 GCA_041165365.1 Actinomycetota bacterium
TCCCTGAGCCTGTCGAAGGGCCCCGCGCAAACCCGGGTCCCTGAGCCCGCCGGGTCCCTGAGCCCCACGGGTCCCTGAGCCTGTCGAAGGGCCCCGCCCCCACACCACCACCGAAAGGACAGTTCGATGACGAACACTTCAGCACGACGATGGACCGCCGCCCTCGCGGCGGCCGCCCTCTGCGCACCGCTGGCCGGAGGGTTCCCGATGGTCGCGGCGCCGGCATCCGCAGCCCCTCTCGAGACGAAGGCGGTGCCGCCGTCTGAGGTGGAGGGTCTGGCGAACCTCGCCCACCTCGACTTCCTGCTCGACACCACCACGCCGGGCGAGGTCGAGGGCCACACCACCTACAACCTCGCCGCAGAACCCGAGCTGCTCATGCCGTGGACCTACGCCGACGCCCGCGACGGCGGCACGTTCGAGCGTGTCGGCGGTGGCCCCCTCGACCCCGAGACCGGGTACTGGGGGCAGGGCGCCTACAACTCCGACGACGTGACCCGAACCGCCGTCGTCTACATCAGGCACTGGCAGCAGACCGGGTCGGAGGCGAGCCGCGAGAAAGCCTACGAGCTGCTGCGTTCGGTCGCCTACTACCAGACGACGACCGGCCCGAACGCGGGCAACGTCGTGCTCTGGATGCAGCCCGACGGCACTTTCAACCCGAGTCCGGAGCCCGTGGAGCTGCCCGATCCGTCTGACAGCGGCGAGAGCTACTGGCTCGCCCGCACGCTGTGGGCGCTCGGTGAGGGATACGCGGCGTTCGCGGCATCCGATCCGCAGTTCGCGGCCTTCCTGCAGCAGCGACTGCAGCTCTCGGTGGGCGCTCTCGACCGGCAGGTGCTCGACGACTACGGCCAGTACGAGATCGCCGACGGCGTGAAGGTGCCCGCCTGGCTGATCATCGACGGGGCGGATGCCTCGTCCGAAGCGGTGCTCGGACTCGCCGCGTATTCGGCGGCGGCTCCGGATGACGCGGCTGCCCGATCAGCCCTGACGAAACTGTCCGAGGGCATCGCGCAGATGGGCGCGGGTGACACGCGCACCTGGCCGTACGGCGGGATCCTGCCGTGGGGGCAGTCGCGGTCGATCTACCACTCGTGGGCGTCGCAGATGCCGGCGGCGCTCGCCGAGGCATCCGCGGTGCTCGGTCGCCCCGACCTGCTCGCGCCCGCCGTCACCGATTCCGCCTCGTTCACCACCACCCTGCTCACCGCGGGCGGGCCTGACAACGCCTGGTTCCCGACCCCGACCGAGAAGGTGCAGATCGCCTACGGTGCCGACTCACGACTGCAGTCCCTGTTGGCCGTGGCCGATGCCGCACAGAAGCCCGCCTTCGACGAGCTCGCCGGCCTGATGGGCGCCTGGTACTTCGGCATGAACAAGGCGAAGTCACCGATCTACGACCCCGCCACGGGAGTCACCTTCGACGGAGTGCAGGCGGATGGCTCGATCAACCGCAACAGCGGAGCCGAGAGCACGATCCACGGCCTCCTGTCGATGATCGCGCTCGACGCGCACCCCGCCGTGGCGGCCCGCGCGCAGGCGGCGACCTCGGTGTCGCTGCTCGACGGGCTCACCACGGTCGAGGCGGAAACGGCGACGAGCACCACGGGCACGGTGACGACGCCGCCGTCGGCCTGGACAGGCGAGTCCCTGTTCGGCGGGGGCGCCTATCTCGAGTTGACGAAGAAGGAGTCGGCCACCATCTCGATCGGCGCCGGTTCCGGCCTCCGCCACGTGGAGCCGGTCGTGTATCAGCCGGAGGCCGACACGGCTCGGTCGTTCTGGAAAGCCGGAAGGCTGCCGCTCGGAGTGCTGAACCACTCCGTCGGCGCGCAGGGCATCACCGCCGCGTCCGGTGCGCTCCTGCCGCAGACCCTGCTGCTGCCGGTGAGCGGTTCGCGGTCGGAGGTGACCGCCCTGTCGCTCGGCGGAACCGTGCAGCTCGACGCCGTGATCATCCGTCCGCTCGTGTCGAGGATGGTGCTCGACGCACCGGCGGGTTCGGCGGCGGCGCGCACGGAACTCGTGCACTCGACGTCGACCCTAACTCTGCCAGCGACGATCGGCGCGGCGGGTGCGACCTCGGTCGTGCACGTCTACGACAAAGCCGGGGCCCTCGTGCGCGACCGCACGGTGGCCGGTGTCACGAGCGTGATCCTGCCCGCCGGCGGATTCGCGGTCGCCACGCGGTGACCGCACACTGAACCGCTGCCAGCGGCTGTCGCCCACAGAGGGGAAAGCGACGGCCGCTGGCAGCACGGGCGGGTGTCGGGCATCCGAATCATCCGCAGTTGGCCGAAGCACCTCTCGAGTCATCCATTGGCCAACAGGCGATGATTCGGTCGGTTCCTACCTGCCACGCCCGCTCGGTGTACTCCACGTGCATCTGATGGATGAGGGAGCCTCGCGCCTCAGAAGATCATCGGGCGATCGTCGTCGTCCTCCGGCCCGTCGATGTCGAGCTGCACCACGACGGGCACGTGGTCGCTGGGCCCGTCGCCCTTTCGCTCGTTGCGGTGGATCGCGGCATCCACCACCAGGTCGTCGAACGGCTTCGATCCGAGGATGAAGTCGATGCGCATACCCTCGTTGCGAGGGAAGCGCAATTGCTGGTAGTCCCAGTAGGTGTACCCCTCGATGTCACGGGAGCGGAGGGCATCCACCAGTCCCGCCGATTCGAAGGCCGCGAACGCCGCGCGTTCCGGAATGCTCACATGAGTGCGACCCTCGAAGGCCGCGATGTCCCAGACGTCGTGGTCGAACGGCGCGATGTTGAAGTCACCCATGAGCGCCAGCGGCTGGTCGGGGTTCTTCTGCAGCCATCCGGATGTCTCGGCCGCGAGGTTCGCGAGCCACTCGAGTTTGTACGGGTAGTGCGCATTGTCGAGCTCGCGCCCGTTCGGCACGTAGAGGCTCCACAGCCGGATCCCGTCCACGGTGGCGCCGATGGCGCGGGCTTCGCGGGGCAGCTCGCCGTCGTCATCCGGCTTGCCGAACCCCGGGGCGGTGTCGAAGCCTCGCTGCACATCCTCGAGGGGCAGCCTGCTCGCGAAGGCGACTCCGTTCCACTGGTTGAGGCCGTGCAGCACGACGTCGTACCCGGCTTCGGTGAAGGCGTCGACAGGGAACTGGCTCTCCTTGCATTTGATCTCCTGCATGCCGAGCACGTCTATGTCTTCACGCACGAGCCAGTCCACGACCCGGGCGACCCTGGTGCGGATGGAGTTGACGTTCCAGGTGGCTACTCGCATGGGCTCAACGCTATCCGGTGCGCAAGTCTGCTCAGGTTTAACCCCGTCAATCACCCCCGTTCGGGGGAGGGGCCGGAGTAATGTGTGAAAGTGGCTCGCGACCGAATCCCGAACGGCGCTGGCGACGAACCAGGCGCACCCGAATCCGACTGGTTCCTCGCGCAGTTGCGCGGTGGCGCGCCCGCGGCGGGAGATGACACCGGCCTGACGGCCGCGGATGTCGCGAACGTGCCGGCCGACGCTGAGGCGGCTGCTGTTGCGGTGCCCGATGTCGCGGTGCCGGATGTTGCAGTGGCGGTCAGTCCACCCGGTGACGGGCCCGACGCGGATGGCGCCGAGTCGACTACCTCGAGCGCAGCGACCCCCGGTTCGAAGCCCTCCGCGGTGAAGCGGGCCCCGCGCAAGCCCGCGGCGCGCGCGCCGAGGCGCCCCTCCGTCTCCCGCACGCCGATCTCGGCGGCGGTCGACCCGCTGCACCGGCCAGCCGTCGCAGCGGAGATACCGCCCGAGCAGTCAATCGCCGAGGAGCACGCTGAGGGCTCCGGCTCGGCCCAACCCACCACAGCAAGACCGGTCGTACCGCGGAGAAGCACTCCGCGCCCCGCGGCAGCGGCAGCCGCAGCGACGGCCGCCAGACCGCCGATCGGACCGGAGCGCCCTCCGCGCACTCGACGCCCCGCACCTCTTCGGCGCGGAACCGCGGCCTCAGCGCCCGCACCTGTTGCTGA
>JBEANR010000114.1:0-10851 GCA_041165365.1 Actinomycetota bacterium
ACTGCGCTGGAGCGACATCCCCGGCGACCGCATCCTGCAGTTCGACCCTGCGACGGGGGGAACGACGGTCCACCGGGAGCCGGTCGAGTTCACGAACGGTCGCACCCTCGATCTCGACGGCGCTGTCATCCAGTGCTCCCACGGTCGTCGAGCCGTCGAACGCGAGGTCGACGGCGTGCTGACCACGCTCTGCGACTCCTACCGCGGCGTGCGGCTCAACTCGCCCAACGACGTGGTCGTGGACTCCCGCGGGGCCATCTGGTTCACCGACCCGCCGTACGGCATCGTGCAGGCCGCCGAAGGCCACCCCGGGGAGCGTGAGTACGGAGACCACTTCGTCTTCCGGTTGGGCAGGGGCGAGACCGAGCCCGTTCCGGTGGTTCTCGACGTCGAAGAGCCGAACGGGCTCGCCTTCTCGCCCGACGAGTCGATCCTCTACGTTGCGGACACCTCGGCCGCCCTGCGCTCCGACGGCTCGGGCAATCGGCACGTCCGCGCGTACGACGTCATCGGCGGCAGGCGGTGCAAGAACGGTCGCACCGTGATCTCGCTCGATCCCGTCGACGGGCTCATCGACGGCCTGAGAGTCGACACGGATGGCAGGCTCTGGTGCTCGAGCGCCACCGCCGTGCTCGTGTATTCACCCGAAGGTGCCGAACTGCTGCGCATCCCCGTGCCCGAGGTGATCGCCAATCTCTGCTTCGGGGGCGACGACGGCACCGACCTCTACATCACCGCGACGACGAGCCTCTACCGCATCGCCACGGTGGTCATGGATGCCGCGAGGCGGGTGAGCGCCCCGTGACGGCCATCGGCACGGGCGCCGTCGGGAGGATGGCCTCCGCTCCGGGCCACGGCAGGACCACCGCCGCGGACACGCCGTCCCCCGCCGCCTTCCGTGCGGTGCAAGTGCTCGAGGCGCTGAGCGCGAGCGCGGGGGCTCTCACGGTGACCGAGATCGCGGCCGCGGTGCCCCTCGCGAAATCATCCGTCTCCAACCTGCTGGTCACCCTCGAGGCCACGGGAATGGTGCGGCGGTCGGCCGTCGGATGGATGATCGGGTACAAAGCCCTCGAGATCGGCCAGTCCGTGCTGCACTCCACCGATCTCGTCGCGGAGTTCAAGCGCATCGTGCAGGGCATGCCCTACCTCAGTCGTGACACGACCCTGCTCGCCGTGCTCGACGGCACCGACGTGCTGTACCTCGCACGCCACGACGGTCAGCAGCCCATCCGTCGGGCGAGCGAGATCGGCAGCAGGCTCCCCGCCGTGGTCACCTCCCTCGGCAAGGCGATGCTCGCCGCGATGGACGACGACGAACTCGAGCGGAGGCTCGCCATGATCGACGAGATGCCGAGGCCGACGCGTCGCTCGCACCGCTCGAAGGCAGAGCTGCGCCGCGATCTCGAGCAGATCAGGCAGCGCGGCTTCGCGATCGACGACGAGCAGAACACGATCGGCGCGACCTGCTTCGGGGTGGCGCTGACGAACGTGCCGCAACCCATCGCCGTGAGCACGACCCTGCTCTCGCAGAGGCTCACCCAGGCGCTCACCACCCACCTCGTCGACGAGCTCACCGCGCTCTCGGCCCAGCTCTCGGTCTTCGCGAGGGCATGACCATGACCGACCATCAGGCGATCGAGCGCGGCTCCGCGACTATGAACGACGTTCAGCAGAGTGAACGGATGCCCAGCCTGCTCACCGTGGATCACCTCGACAAGTCGTTCTTCGCGACCCACGCCGCCGCCGACGTGAGCTTCTCGATCGACCAGGGCGAGATCGTGTCGCTGCTCGGCGAGAACGGCGCGGGCAAGTCCACCGTGATCAAGATGCTCGCCGGGGTCTACAAACCGGATTCCGGATCGATGACCCTCTCCGGTGCCGACCTCGACGCCGCGGGCGTGCGCCGCCAGATCTCGTTCGTGCACCAGAACCTCGGGCTCGTCGACTGGATGACGGTGTCGGAGAACATCGCGCAGTCGCTCGGCTACCCGCGCCGGTTCGGGTTCATCGACCAGCGGGCGGTGCGGCGGCAGGCCGAGGAGGTGCTGGAATCCGTCGGCGGAGGCGTGGATCCGGATGCCCGCATCTTCGACCTCCCGCGCACCGAACGCAGCCTCCTCGTCATCGCGAGGAGTCTGGTCAGCAAACCGAAGCTCCTCGTTCTCGACGAGCCGACCGCCTCGCTGCCCCAGGCAGACGTCGAGAGGCTCTTCACGGTGTTGCGCCGCCTCCGGGACTCGGGGGTCGGCATGATCTACGTCTCCCACCGGCTCGACGAGATCTACCAGATCTCCTCGCGCGCGGTCATCATGCGCAACGGCCGCGTGGTCGCCGACCGAGCGATCGAGTCACTGGGGCACCAGGAGCTCGTGGAGCTGATCGTGGGTCGGGGCACCACCACCCCGTCGTTCGGCGCCGCGAAAGACGACGTGCGCGTGAAGCTCGACGGTGTGTCGGTGCCCGGCGCCGGGCCGGTGTCGATCGAGGTGCGACGCGGCGAAGTGGTCGCGCTCTGCGGACTGCGCGGCTCGGGTCAGGAGCCGATCGGTCGTGCGATCGCCGGTGCGGTGGCCGTGACCGGCGGCGCCATGTACCTCGACGGCGAGCCGTTCGCGCCGGGCTCGCCGACACCCGCGGTGCAGGCCGGAGTCGGCTTCGCGACCTCCAACCGCGAGGCCGAGGCGGTGGCGCCGGGACTGTCGATCCGCGAGAACCTGTTCCTCAACCCCTCGGTCTGGGGCAGAAGGCAGTGGCAGTTCCGCACGCAGCGCGAGGAGCGCCGCCGGGCGGCGGAGTACGTACGGTCGTTCGACGTGAGGCCGCGCGATCCCGAGATCGCCCTCGACACCCTCTCCGGCGGCAACCAGCAGAAGGTCGTCCTGGCCAGATGGTTCGGCGTCGGCCGCAGGGTCGTGGTGCTCGAGGAGCCGACCATGGGCGTCGACGTCGGAGCGAAGTCCGAGATCTACGGCCTACTGCGGGATGCCGTCGACACGGGCACCGCGGCGGTGGTCGTCTCCACGGATATGGAAGAGGTCGCCAAGATCGCGCATCGGGCCATCGTGTTCGGGCACGGGCAGATCGTGGCCGAGCTCAGCGGCGACCGGCTCACCATCGCGGATCTGGTGGCCGCGGCATCCGATCTCGACAGGGACGCCGCTGAGCCGCCGGCACACCACCCGCAGACCGATCAGCGCGACCCGAGCAGAGAGAACGCATCATGACCATGAACACGTCGGTGAAATCGACCGCGCTCGAGCCCGGCAAGGGTGCCTCGATCTGGGCGAAGATCACCTCGAACTACGGCATGGTCATCCTCACGGTGGTGCTCTTCGTGCTCTTCGCGGCCCTGCGGCCGACGACCTTCGCATCGCTGCTCAATTTCCAATTGCTCGCCTCGAGCAAGTCTGTGCTGCTGATCCTCGCGCTCGCCGTCACGATCCCGATGATCGCCGGCAAGATCGATCTCTCGATCGGCTACGGCATCGGCCTCTGGCAGGTGATGGCGCTGTCGTGGCAGCTGCAGGGTCTGGACTACAGGCTCGTCATCGTGCTCGTGCTGATCGGCGGCGGGGTGATCGGCCTGCTCAACGCGTTGCTGGTCGAACTCGCGCAGGTCGACGCCTTCATCGCCACTCTCGCGACCGCGCAGGTGATCTACGCGATCACCTACTGGTACACCGGGGGCCGCCAGGTGACGGATGACTCGGGCGCCCGCGCCGCCGCGTTCGACCAGATCTCGCGCTGGTCGCTCGGGCCGATCCCGGGCACATTCATCATCGCGATCGCGCTCGGGGTGATCCTCTGGATCGTGCTCGAGTACCTGCCCGTCGGCCGGTACCTCTACGCGGTCGGAGCGAACCCGGCGGCCGCGAGGCTCACCGGAATCCCGCGTCGGCGGTACGTCGTCGGTGCCATGGTCTCGTCGGGCATGCTGACCGCGCTCGCCGGCATCCTTCTCGCCTCGCGTCAGGCCGGGGTGGCGCAGGCGAACATCGGGCCGGAATACCTGCTGCCGGCTCTCGCCGCCGCGTTCCTCGGGTCGACGACCATCCGCCCCGGACGGGTCAACGCCCTCGGCACGATCCTCGGCGTCGCGATCGCCACGATCGGCATCTCGGGTCTCCAGCAACTGCTGCCCGGCCAGTTCTTCCTCGAGCCGCTGTTCAACGGGCTGACACTCGTCGCGGCGATCACGATCGCCTCGCTCGCCAGTCGCCGGAGGGTCGCGAGGGCGGATGCCGCGCCGCCGGCAGCGCCGGACCCCCAGGCATTCGGGCCGCCGGGCGACGCATCGTCCGCGCCGCCGGGCGGGCACCCTCCGGACACACCCGCTGACCTACCCGCCGACACACCCGCCTCCGGTACCCCCGACAGCACACCCACCCGCAGCACCAGCACGTCCACCCCCACCACAGAGAAGGAACGACCATGACACCCACCCGCACCAGGCGCCGCGCGGTCTTGACCGCGATCGCCATCCCGGCCTTCGCGGCACTCGCGCTCGCCGGTTGTTCAAGCGAATCCGTCGGCTCCGGCACGGCGTCCTCCGAAGAGCCGGCCACCACCGATGACAGGTTCGCGTCGATCATCCCCGATGGCGACATCGTGCAGTTCTCCAAAGACCTCGTCGAGTCGAGCCTCACCGCCAGTGAGGGGTTCACCCCTCCCTCCGAGGGGCCCGAGGCCCAAGCCGACGGCTCCCGCATCGCTTTCGTGGGCGGTGACCTCACCAACGGCGGCATCAGCACCGTCGCAACCGGTGTGGAGGAGGCGGCCGCGGTGATCGGCTGGACCGTCGACTCCTACGACGGCAAGGCGACGGCCCAGGGTCGCACCGACGCCATGAACCAGGCCATCGCCTCGCAGCCGGCAGCGCTCATCGTCGGCGGGTTCGACCCGACCGAGCAGGCCGCGGCGATCACCCAGGCGACCGACGCCGGCATCGCGGTCGTCGGCTGGCACGCCGGCCCCGAGACGGGTCCGGGCAACGGCATGTTCACCAACGTGGGCACCGATCCCCTCCAGGTGTCTCAGCTCGCGGCCGCGTACGCCGTGGCAGACTCCGACGGCACCGCAGGGGCGGTGATCTTCACCGACGGCCAGTACGACATCGCCGTGCTCAAGGCCGACGCGATGGAGGCCTACATCGACGCCTGCGAAGGATGCTCGGTGCTCTCGTACGAGGACTCGCCGATCGCCGAGGCGGACCAGCGGATGCCCGGACTCATCTCCAACCTGCTGCAGGAGAACGGCGACGACCTCACCTACCTGCTCGCGATCAACGGCAACTACTTCGGCGGGGCGCAGTCGGCGCTCCGAGCGGCGGGCAAGGATCCGGCCGGACCGCCGAAGTCGGTCGCGGCCGGTGACGGCGACTCCGCGGAGTTCCAGCGCATCCGCAACGTCGACTTCCAGGCGGCGACCGTCGCTGAGCCGCTCATCCTGCAGGGGTGGCAGTTGGTGGATGAGATCAATCGCGCCGTCGCGGGCGAGAGCGACTCCGGCTTCGTGCCGGCCCCGGGGCTGATCACGGCCGACAACGTGCCGGAGGGTGACACCTTCGACCCCGACAGCGGCTACCGCGACATCTACAAGGGCATCTGGGGCAAGTAGACCGCCTCGACCTGTGCCGGGCGGGCCCTCGGGTCCGCCCGGTACTGTGGCGGGTCCGACTCCGGCTGCGGGGCCGCCCCGGCGCGACCTGTCGTCTGACGCCTCCCGAAAGGAACTCCCCATGCCTCTCTCCGCGCACCCTCCCATCGTCGTCATGGGGGTCTCCGGGTCGGGAAAGTCGACGATCGGCGAGCGACTCGCCCGTGACCTGCACACCAGGTTCGTCGACGCCGACTCTCTTCACTCCGCGGCCAGCAAGGAGAAGATGGCCTCGGGAGTGCCTCTCGGCGACGACGACAGGGCGCCCTGGCTGCGCCGTGTCGGGCAGGAGCTCGCCGACATCCTGACCACGGGAACCGCGGGGGTCGTGGCATGTTCGGCGCTCAAACGCTCCTACCGCGACCTGCTGAGGGAGGCTGCGCCCGACGCCTTCTTCGTGCATCTGAGCGGATCGGCCGAGGTCATCCGCGACCGGATGGCGAAACGGCACCACGAGTACATGCCGGTGTCGCTGCTCGAGTCGCAGCTCGCCACGCTCGAACCGCTCGGTGACGGTGAGCGCGGCGTCGTGGTCGACTTCGCACTCTCGCCCGAGCAGATCGTGCAGCAGGTCGAGGCCGCGTTCTCGGCGAACGGCACCTGACGCCCCCGGGGTCCCTGAGCCTGTCGAAGGGCTCCGACTACTCCCGCGACTCCACGAACGCCCGTGCCACCGCGATGTCCTCGTCGCCGAAACCGGCCTCGACGAGTTCGACGAAGGAGCGCTCGAGGGTGGAGAGCAGCTCCGCCCGCGTTCCCGTCGTCTCCGCCGCCGATCGAGCGAAGCCGAGATCTTTGACCATGTACTTCGCCACCCCGGACGGGCTGTACTCGCGCCCCGCGACCTTGGCGCCCCTCGTCTCCAGGATCCTGCTGCCGGCATACCCGCCACGGAACAACTCGAACAGCGTCGCGACATCGATGCCCGATCGGTCGGCGATGACGGCCGCCTCGCCGAGCGCCATGATCGTCGCCGATACGACGAGCTGGTTGCACGCCTTCGCCACTTGGCCCGCGCCGAGCGGACCGAGGTGCACGGGGTTGCCGAAGGCGCTGAGGGTCGACCACGCGGCATCCACTTGCGTGTCGTCACCACCCACCATGATCGAGAGGGTTCCTGCGACGGCACCGTCCTCGCCGCCCGACACCGGGGCGTCGATGACCCGCAGCAGACCGGATGTCGCGGCCGCGAGCCGCGCGTCGAGCTCGCGCACCCCCTCCGCCGAACTGGTCGAGCCGATCACGAGCACGGTCGGAGCGGACACCCCGGCGACGATGCCGTCCTCGCCCTCGAGCACCTGCTCGACCTCCGGCAGGTCGGGCAGCATGAGCACGATCACGTCGCACGCCTCGGCGAGCGCACGTGGTGTCTCGGCGAACTCCGCCCCGGCGTCGGTGAGGGGGGCGGCGCGCTCGGCGGAGCGGTGACCGACCAGCACCCGCGTCGCCGTGCCGGAGGCCGCTGCGAGCAGATTGCGCACCATCGGCGCCCCCATCACGCCGAGGCCGATGACTCCGACCGCAGCGGGCAGGGGGGTGCTTTCACGCAGTTTCACCATGAGTGGATTCTACCCAGCGAGGCCAATCCAGCGAACGTCGTTCACTGGATTGTAAGCTCGCCTGAGGCGCTCAGCGAGATCCCGGCGCCCCCAGGCGACGAAGGACCCCGTGACGACTCCCGATGGGCGACTGCGTGCAGTGGTCGCCACCCCGCTGTCCGAAGACCTCTGCGCGCTCATCGAGTCGCTCGAGCCCCGAGTGCTGCTCGTCAGGGACCAGTCGCTCCTGCCGCCGATGCGTCACGCCGCCGATTTCGGGGGCGACCCCGCCTTCTCACGCACGCCGCAGCAGCAGCGCGCGTTCGACGAACTCGTCGACTCCGCCGACGTGCTCTACGGCATTCCGGATGTCGACCCCGCCGCCCTCCGACGCACCGCCGACGCGAACCCCGGTCTGCGCTGGGTGCAGACCATGGCCGCGGGTGGCGGGGGAGCGGTGAAGGCGGCCGGCCTCACCGACGAGCAGCTCGAGCGGATCGCCTTCACCACCTCGGCAGGGGTGCACGGTGGCCCTCTCGCCGAGTTCGCCGTCTTCGGAGTGCTCGCCGGTGCCAAGTCGCTGCCGCGCCTCCTCGCCCAACAGCGCGATCGTGCCTGGACCGGCCGGTGGGAGATGGGTCAGGTGAGTGAGCAGACCGTGCTCGTGGTCGGGCTCGGTGGCATCGGATCGGAGGTGGCGTCCCGATTGTCGGCGCTGGGTGCGACGGTGATCGGCACGAGCAGGCGTGACGTGCAGATGCCGGGTGTCGCTCGGGTCGTGCATCCGGATTCCCTCGCGGAGGTCGTCGGGCAGGTCGACGCGATCGTCGCGACCCTGCCGGGCACCGAGGCCACCGAGGGACTGCTCGGCGCCGCCGTCTTCGACGCCGTGAAGCCCGGGGTGACCGTCGTCAACGTCGGTCGCGGAACGGTGATCGACGAACCCGCCCTCATCGCGGCGCTCGCCGACAGCAGGGTGGGGTTCGCGGCGCTCGACGTCGTGTCCCGCGAGCCGCTCGCCCAGGACAGCCCGTTGTGGAGCGCCCCGAACGTGCTGATCAGCCCGCACACCGCCGCCCTGAACGCGGCGGAAGACCGCCTGATCGCCGAGCTGTTCGCGCGCAACGCAACCCTGTTCCTCGAGGGTGAGCCACTACTGAACCGGGTCGACACCGTCGAGTTCTACTGAGCGACCAGCTCCGCCTGCAGCCAATCCACCGAGGGGACCACACCAGTGATCGCAGAACCGCTCACCCCGCGTGATCCGGCCCCCGCCGTATCGAGATCGATCCGCATCCTCGGCATCCTCGCCGACGCGCACGGCGCCCCGATGGCCCTCAGCGACATCGCCAGGGCGATCGGGGCGGCGAAGTCGTCGACCTCGAACCTGTGCGTGGTGCTCGAAGACGGCGGGCTCATCCAGCGCAGGGGTTCCGGGTACGTGCTGGGGCGCCGTTGCGTCGAACTCGGCGGCGCCTACCTCGCGACCTT
The DNA here is from genome assembly GCA_041165365.1 of Actinomycetota bacterium. Taxonomy (GTDB): domain Bacteria; phylum Actinomycetota; class Actinomycetes; order Actinomycetales; family Microbacteriaceae; genus Marisediminicola. The sequence continues at coordinate 8,688 of JBEANR010000114.1, forward strand.
CGACCAGGTTCGTGAGTTCTATACGCTCTGCCTCGAATCCGAGCTGCTCAGTCGTGAGCTCGTGCAGATCGCGGTGCTCGACGGCACCGACGTGCTCTACCTCGCCCGTCACGAGGGGCGTGCGCCGCTCCGGCTGTCCGCGGCGATCGGGGACAGGTATCCGGCCGCGGCCACGGCGGTCGGCAACGCCCTGCTCGCGCTCGCCGACCCCGAGGAGGTGGGCCGACGCTTCGGCGGGCTCGACGTGTTCCCGCGCCTCACCGACCAGTCGACGCGCGACGTGGCGGAGCTGCAGCAGAAACTCGCCGCCACGCGAAGCCGCGGATGGGCCGTCGACGACGGCGGCGTGCATCCGAGTGTGTACGGGGTCGCGATGGTGATCCCCCCGAGGTCGGGAGGGGAGCAGCCGATCGCCATCGGGTGCTCTCTGATGAAGCCCTCGATGACCGAGCAGAGGCTTGAGGCCGTGCTGCACGAGCTGCGTGGAGCGGTGCGCGCCCTGTCGAATCCGCTCACCGATCTCGGCCGCGAGTCATGAGCTCCCTCTTCGACCTCACCGGCACGACAGCCCTCGTCACCGGGTCGAGTCGCGGCATCGGGCTCACCCTGGCGATCGGGCTCGGGCGGGCCGGGGCGTCGGTCACGCTCCACGGCAGGGACCAGCGGAGAGTGGATGCGGCGGCCAGCCAGTTCGCCTCCGCCGTCGGGTCCTCGGCGCGCACGGCGATCTTCGAGGTGACCGATCAGGCGGACGTGGATGCCGCCCTGACCTCACTCGAAGCGGAGACGGGGGCCCTCGACATCCTCGTCAACAACGCCGGCATCCAGCGGCGCGCACCCTTCGTCGACTTCGCCCTCTCCGAGTGGAACGACCTCGTGGCGACCAACCTCACGAGCGCCTTCCTCGTCGGTCAGCGGGTCTCCCGCGGGATGGCCGCGCGCGGCAGCGGCAAGATCGTGAACATCGGCTCCGTGCAGTCGAGCCTCGGCCGCCCCGGCATCGCGCCGTACGCGGCGACCAAGGGCGGCCTGGCGATGCTCACCAAGGGCATGTGCGCCGATCTCGCGGGCAACGGCATCCAGGTCAACTGCCTCGCGCCCGGCTACATCGAGACCGAACTCACGCGCGCCCTCGTCGACGACGAGACCTTCAGCCGGTGGGTGCGCACGAGGACCCCGGCTGCACGCTGGGGCACGGTCGACGACCTCGTGGGCGCCCTCGTGTTCCTGAGCTCGCGGGCCTCCGATTTCGTCAACGGCCAGGTGCTGTACATCGACGGCGGAATGACGGCGGTGGTGTGATGCGGCGACGCCAGAGCAGTCGCCGGGAGAGAGGAAACCCATGAGGATCGCCCGCCTCGTCACGCCCGAAGGGCCGCGTCACGCTGTCGCGCGCGGGGATAGGTGGATGCTGATCGATGACCCTTTCGCGTCCCCCCTCGTCGAGTCCGGCCAATCGGTTTCGCTCGCCGGCGCTCGACTGCTCGCTCCGATCGTGCCTCGGGTCGTGGTCGGCATCGCCCACAATCCGCGGGACCACCATGCGCTGCCCATCCAGGCGTGGCTCAAGTCGGTGCACACCGTCGTCGGGCCGGGTGCCGACATCCATCGGGCGACGGATGTCGGAACCGTCAACGTCGAGGGCGAACTCGCCGTCGTCATCGGCCGCACCTCGGCCGCGCTCACGCTCGAGAACGCGTTCGACCACGTGCTCGGCTACACGATCGCCAACGACGTGACGAACGTGTCGCAGGTGCCGATCGACGAGAAGAACTTCCAGAGCAAGGCCGGGGTGGGGTACACCCCGCTGGGTCCGTGGATCGAGACCGGACTAGCCGATCCCGAGAACGTCGCGACGGAGGTCGTGGTGAACGGGGAGGTGAGGGCGGAGTCGGGATCGTACAACCTGTTGTCGTCCGTGGCTGCGACCCTGGTGCACACGACCCGATGGCTGACGCTCGAGGCCGGCGACGTGGTGATGACCGGTGCTCCCGGCACGTTCACCCCCGTGGAGGCTGGGGATGTCGTGGAGATCACCCTCGGCGGAATCGGCACGCTGACGAACCGGATCGTCTGATGCGACCGCGCAGCGCCCTCGCGGTCGTGGTGCACGCGATCGGCGATCTGCGGGTCGAGGAGCGCGAGGTGCCCGCCCCGGCGCCCG
>JBEANR010000115.1:0-39335 GCA_041165365.1 Actinomycetota bacterium
CCCCACACCGTCACAACCCCCGGCACCCACACCCACACCGTCACAACCCCCGGCACCCACCCCCACCCCCACCCCCACCCCCACGCCCACACAGCCTCCACCCCCGCGGCCACCCCGCGGAGTGCCGAACGGTGAGTCCACCGGGGTCCCGGCCGGCACAGTGCTGACCGTCCACGAAGGCGACCTCGTGGTGACCACCCCGGGCGCCGTGATCGACTCCCTCGAGATCCGCGGAAGCCTGTCGGTCCGCGCTCCGAACGTCACCGTGCGCAACACGATCATTCGCGGAGCGACCGGCGGGCAACGCGCGCTCCCCTCGATGATCGAGATGAGGAACGCCCCGGGCCTCACCGTGGTCGATTCGGAGATCGCGCCGACCGTGCTGGGTCAAGGCGCGTACGGCATCATCGGCAGCGACTTCACCCTGACCAGGGTGGAGATCAGGAACGTACTCGATTCCGTCCACCTCATCGGCGGCAATGTGACGGTGGAGGATTCCTGGTTGCACGACAACACGCACATCGAGAAGGACCCTCTCTGGGGTGGGGGTCCGAGTCACGACGACTCCATTCAGATCCAGGTCGGCAGTAACATCCGCATCTCCGGCAACAGGATCGACGGTGCCTACAACGCCGCCATGATGGTGACCCAGGATCGAGAGAAGGTTTCGGATGTCGTCTTCTCCGGGAACTACGTGAACGGCGGCGCCTGCAGCATCAACTTCGCCGAGAAGGGCAGGGGTCCCTTCCGCGGTATCGTCGTCGCCGACAACGTCTTCGGTCTCGACACCCGCAATCCGAGGTGTGCGATCATCGCACCGGGGTCCACATCGATCGACCTTCGCAACAACGTGTTCACCGACGGGCGACCCGTGTCGGTCACACCCGGCTAGCGATGGCAGGCTTGCACGAGAAGCTGAGGCGGCTTCTTCTCGAGGGAGGAACAGGATTCCCGTGGCCGATCCGCATGTGACACCCCCGACCCGATTCCCGATTGCCGCACGCTGGGTCGTCCTCTCCGTGGGAGGGGCCCTCGTGGCCGCAGCCGTCGTGATCGCGCTGATCGCCCCTCGACCGTCCGTCACCCCCGGCGATCCCCGGCAGTCGTCGAGCGCCAGCCCCACACCCTCCGATGCGGCGTCAGCCGCGCCTACGTCGACACCGTCCGCCGATCCCGCGATCCCGGATCCCGCCCCGTCGGCCGGCGCTCCCGTTCCCATCGGCACACCCACCGATCTACTCCCCGCCGTGACCGCGGGCGTGACCTCGGTGGAATCGGTTCAGGGGACGGCAGAGGGACCAGGCGAAGTCGCCGGTCCGGCCATCAGATTCGTGGTCACCGTCACGAACAACTCGGCCAGCACCCTCTCGTTGCGGACCGCGGTCGTGAACGTCGACTACGGAGCGGATCGGACACCGGCGGCGGAGCTGAGCTCCCCCGGAGGCTCCCCTTTCCCTGAGGAGGTCCCCGCTGGTTCCTCGGCCACCGGTACTTTCGTCTACACCGTGCCCATCGAGGAGCGCGCCGACGTCAGAATCACTGTCGACTATTCGGTCGATGTCCCCCCTCTCGTCTTCGCGGGTCCCGTCCCGAGTTGACCGGCGTCGAGGGCCGTTCGTCCCCCGGGGGGCCGACGAATGTACCCTTCTGCCTCTGGATTCGGGATCCGGCCCCGGCATAAGATCTGGTCAGCAGTACCCGGAATCACCCCGCTGCTCACCCCCGATGCTGTACCCACCCGAAAAGGCTTTCCCCCATGGGCTTTACCAACCCTCGCGGACGGCGCGCGCTTTCCGCCGCCATCGTCGTCGCTCTCTCTACGGGGTCACTCCTCAGCATCGCGCAGCCCGCAGCGGCCGACACCGCGCCGGCCGACCCCGCCACTCCATCGACCGTGAGCGCCGACGCCCTCCCGACGGTGCAGATCAACGGAGTCGTGTGGGATCAGGAGATCGTCGGCAACACCGTCTACGCCGTCGGTGAGTTCACGACAGCCCAGCCTGCCGGAGCGGCAGCGGGTACGAGCACGGTCCCTCGATCGAACATGCTCGCCTACAACCTCACGACGGGCGCACTCATCTCCGGCTTCGCCCCGACGTTCAACGGTCGAATCAACAGCGTCGATGCGACCCCCGACGGCTCGAAGGTCTTCGTCGGCGGGCTCTTCACCCAGGTCAACGGCTCGACCCGCAACCGAGTCGCGGGATTCACCGTGGCGACGGGCGCACTGCTTCCCGGCTTCGCGCCGTCGGCGAACTCGGCGGTCGATGCGATCGAGGTCACCGACACGACGGCGTACTTCGGCGGTAACTTCACCGCGGTCGGATCGACACCCCGCCTGCGCGCGGCCGCTGTCACGATCTCAAACGGAGCCCTCCTGCCGTTCGCGCCCGCCGCCGAAGGCGGCCGGGTGAGGGGCATCGTCGTTTCGCCAGACCAGTCGAAGCTTGTTCTCGCCGGGTCGTTCACCACGCTCAACGGATCGAACCGTCCGGGTTACGGCATGGGGGCCGTAGCGGCCGGAGACGGAAGCTCGCTTCCCTGGGCAGCCAACGACCTCATCCGCGACGCTGGCGAAGGCGCCTCGATCTACGGTCTCACCTCAGACGGAGACAGCGTCTACGGCGTCGGGTACGACTTCTACGGCGGCGGCAACCTCGAGGGGGCGTTCCGCGCCGATTGGTCGGACGGAGCCATCGAGTGGGTGCAGTCCTGCCACGGCGACACCTACTCCATCGCTGCCCGGGGCGACACGATCTACACCGCAGGACACTCCTACTACTGCGGTAACAACGGCGGGTTCCCCGCAACAGAGCCCAGAACCTTTCAGCGAGGACTCGCCTGGTCGAAGGACTCGAACGGACGGGTGAACGGCGCTGACCCCTACGGCTACTACAACTACGCGGGCGTGCCGTCACCCGAACTCCTGTCCTGGTGGCCCGACATCAACACGGGCTCGTACACGGGAGCGAACCAGGGGCCGTGGAGCGTCGTCGCGAACGACGACTACGTGCTCTATGCCGGAGAGTTCACCATAGTGAACAACAAGCGGCAGCAGGGCCTCGTACGGTTCGCGAACCGGGCGGCGGCGCCGAACAAGGAGGGCCCGAGACTCTCGGGGGCGAACTTCGTCCCGACGGCCGTATCGCTCGCATCCGGCACAGTACGGCTGAGTTGGCCCGCCAACTATGATCGCGACAATCAGAATCTCACCTACGACCTCATCCGCGACAACGCCCAGGGCTCGCCGATCTACTCGACGGTGGAAGGATCGCGCGTCTGGTTCGACCGGCCCACGATGGGGTTCACCGACCGAGGACTGGTGCCAGGCCAGACGTACACCTATCGACTCCGCGCCACCGACCCTCTCGGCAATACCGTTCTCGGATCGCAGATCAGTGTCGTCGCCTCCAGCGAGGGTGCTTTCAGCACCTACGCCGCGGCAGTCATCGACGATGGCGCGAAGTCGTTCTGGAGGATGGGTGAGTCGACCGGATCCACGGTGTACGACTGGGCGGGGTTCGCGGATGGCGTCGCCGCGGCCGGGGTGACCCGCGGCGCGAGCGGCGCGCTCGATGGCGACCCGAATAGGGCCAGTACGTTCTCGGGTGCAGCGGACGGTTTCGTCGCCACCCGATCGGCGATCAAGGCTCCCGACACGTTCGCAGTGGAGGCATGGTTCAAGACCACGTCGACCAGCGGTGGCAAGATCGTCGGCTTCGGCAATCGAAGCTCGGGCAATTCGAGCAGCTACGACCGACATGTCTTCATGGATGACGCGGGGCGAGTGATCTTCGGCGTCTATCCCAATGAGATCCGCACGGTCCAGAGCGCCACCGGATACAACGACGGACAATGGCATCAGGTCGTGGCGAATCTCGGACCGTCCGGCATGCAGCTCTTCATCGACGGAGCGCGGGTCGCGCAGCGGACCGACACCACGGCAGGGCAGGCATACGACGGCTACTGGCGTATCGGCGGCGATTCCTCCTGGGCGGCGAACGACTACTTCTCGGGGTCGATCGACGACGTGGCCGTCTACGGCGCGCCGCTGTCCTCGCAGACGGTGGACGACCATCTCGTCGCCTCAGGACGCCAATCCGTGCTTCCCGTCTCCCCGAGTGACGCCTATGGGGCGGCAGTCTTCTCCGCCGCTCCCGACATCTACTGGCGCCTCGGTGAGTCCACCGGAACCGTCGCGGCGGACGCGACCCTCGGCGACTCCGGGATCTACTTCGGCGGTGTCACGAAGCCCGTCGCCGGCGCCGTAGCGGGCACGTCGGACACCGCGGCGGCGTTCGACGGCGTCGACGGCCTCGTCTCGAGCAGCAGGCAGTACTCGAATCCGCAGGTGTTCTCGGTCGAGTTGTGGTTCGAGTCGACGACGACCTCTGGCGGCAAGCTCATCGGGTTCGGCAGGCAGCAGACAGGGAACTCCTCGTCCTACGATCGGCACGTCTACCTCGACGACAGTGGCCGCTTAGTGTTCGGTGTGTACAATGGCGCACTGAACACCATCACGACCGTCGATCGCTACAACGACGGCAGGTGGCATCACGTGGTCGGCACTCTGTCCGGAGACGGCCTCAGACTGTATGTCGACGGAGAGCTCGCGGGCAGCCATCCCGCGACCGATGCCGAGCGATACGACGGCTTCTGGCGCGTCGGGGGCGACACCACCTGGGGGTCGACGAGCAGGCACGTCGACGCCCGCATCGACGAGGTCGCGATCTACAGCACCGCGGTCAGCGCATCCACCGTGGCCTCCCACCACCGGACGGGGCGCGGAGTCGTCGCCAACGTCGCGCCGCGCGCTCAGTTCACCTCGGTGACCTCAGACCTCGACCTCACCACGGATGCGTCAGCATCGACGGACACCGACGGGTCCATCGTCCGGTACAGCTGGGACTTCGGCGACGGGGCCACGGCCTCAGGCGCATCGGCCGGCCACACCTACACCCAGGCCGGCTCCTACACCGTGACCCTCACCGTCACCGATGACGACGGAGCGACAGACACGACCGCGAGGGTTGTCACAGTGGTGGCCCCGAATGTGGCACCGGCAGCCGAGTTCTCCGTCGAGGTGTCGAACCTGAGCGCCGTCTTCGACGGCTCTGCTTCGCGCGATCCCGATGGGCTGGTGACCGCCTACTCGTGGGATTTCGGTGACGGGGCCTCTGCATCCGGTTCGACGACGACCCATGCCTACGCTGCAGCGGGTTCGTATACGGCCAGGCTCACCGTGACGGACAACGCGGGCGCGGCGACGACCGTGTCGCGAGAGGTGGTGACCACGGAGGTGCCGAACGCCGCTCCGGTGTCGTCGTTCGTTGCGACATCGACCGGACTCTCCGCGTCACTGGATGCGTCGGCCTCCGTCGACCCCGACGGCACCATCGTCTCGTGGACCTGGACCTTCGGCGATTCGACGACGGGGTCGGGTCGCACGACGACCCACGCCTACGCCGCAGCCGGTTCCTTCACGGTCGGCCTCACCGTCACAGACGATCGTGGAGCGGTCACGACCTCGAGCCGGGCGATCACGGTCTCGGCACCCGCGGCCGGTGGGCCGTTCGCCTCGGACACATTCGCGCGGACGATCACGGGCGGTCTCGGGACCGCTGAGCTCGGCGGCCCATGGGCCGTGACCGGCTCGACCGGCAGTTTCGCGGTCGGAGGCGGCGTGGCGACTCTGCGTTCATCTGCTCCGGGCACCAATCTCGCCGCGACGCTCCCGTCTGTCTCGTCGACCGACACCGACATCGCCGTGACGACCGCCCTCCGACAGGCGACTTCGGGTTCAGGCGTCTACATCGGGCTGGTCGGGCGACGGACCGGGAGTTCTGAGTACCGGGCCCGTGCGGTCATCGCTCCGAGCGGGTCGGTCGTTCTCCAGGTCCAGCGTGATTCGACCACTCTTCAAGCCCTGGTGGTTCCGGGAATCACCCACGCGACGGGAGATCAGCTACGCCTCCGTTTCCAAGCGGTGGGCACGTCGCCGACCACCCTCCGGGCGAAGATCTGGAGGGCCGGCGCGGCGGAACCGACGGGATGGCAGATCACGCGAACCGATGCGACCCCGGCCCTCCAGCAAGCCGGTTCCGTCGGCGTGAGCACATATCTCGCCGGCAATGCGACAGTCGTGCCTCTCACTGTCGCGTTCGACGACGTCGTCGCGGGCTCGTCGACCGCGCCCGTCGTCGTGCCGCCGGCCAACGCTCCACCGGTGGCGTCTTTCACATCGACCGAAACCTCGCTCGCCACGGCGGTCGATGCAGCGGCATCCTCGGATCCGGACGGCTTCATCACCTCGTATGCCTGGAACTTCGGGGACGGCGGCACGGCCTCCGGCCCGTCGACGAGCCACGCCTACGCCACGGCGGGCACCTACGCCGTACAGCTGACCGTGACCGACAACGGCGGAGCGATGTCGACGACCACCAGGCAGGTGACGGTCGCGACACCGATAGTCGTGCCACCGGGGACTCCCCCGCCCCTGGCGACGGACAACTTCGAACGCACCGTGTCCGGCGGTCTCGGCACCGCGTCGCTCGGTGGGTCGTGGACACCATCCGGCGCGGCGTCGTCGTACGGCGTGTCCGGAGGTCAGGCCAGATTCACGTCGGCCGCGGCGGGTGCTACGACAGCGGCCTACCTCACATCGGCGACATCCTCAAGCTCCGACACGACTGTCACCGTATCGCTCGACAAGGCCGCCACAGGCTCTGGTAGCTACGTGTCGGTCGTGGGTCGTCGGATCGGAGGCGACGAGTACCGCGCCCGCCTCGTGTTCGCCTCGTCAGGAACCGTCGCCCTCCAGGCACAACGCGGGGCCACCACACTCGTGGCGACGCTCGCCCCCGGTCTCACGTACGTGCCCGGTGAACAGCTGCGAGTCCGCGTGCAGGTCACCGGCGTCTCTCCGACGACGATCCGTGCGAAGGTCTGGCGGGTCGGAACCGTCGAACCGGCAGCATGGCTCGTCTCGACCACCGACAGCACCGCGGCGTTGCAGGCCGCGGGCCAGGTCGGCCTCGGATCGTACCTGTCGGGTAGCGCGAACTCGGCCCCCGTGGTCACCTCGTTCGACGATCTCTCGGTGACGTCCGCCGGATAGACTTCCCTCGCCCGGATGTTCGCAGGGGGACCCATGAGCAGCAGCTCTCTCGACGTCGTCATCTCGGTGCTGACCTTCCGGCGGCCCGACGACATCCGGGCGATCCTTCCCGACCTGATGGTGCAGCGCGCGACCGTCGGAGACAACGTCGAGATCGTGGTCGTCGACAACGACCCGGAGGGTAGCGCTCGCGCTGCCGTCGAGGGCATCGCCGGTGGCGCCGTTCGATACGTGCACGAGGCGACTCCGGGAATCTCCGCGGCGCGGAACCGAGCCATCGCGGAGAGCGCCGGGAAGGACGTGCTGGTGTTCATCGACGATGATGAGAGGCCCTCCGCCCGGTGGCTCGAACACCTTCTCGGGACCTATCGTCGTTACCGCAGCGCGGCGGTGATCGGGCGGGTCGATTCGGAGTTCGAGGTCGAACCGGAACCATGGATCACCGAGGGGCGGTTCTTCGTGCGCAGACACAAACGCACGGGGACCGTGGTGCCTGTCGCGGCGTCTCACAATCTCCTCCTCGATCTGGTCTTCCTGACGCGCCACGGGCTCCGGTTCGACGAGAGGTTCGGGATCTCGGGAGGTTCCGACACCCTGCTCACACAGCAGATCACCGATGCCGGAGGCCGGATCGTGTGGTGCGACGAGGCGATCGCTGTCGAGATCGTGCCTGCGAACCGGTCCACGCGCGGATGGGTGCTCCGTCGGGCCTACCGGCAGGGCAACACCCTTGTTCGCGTCGCTCTCGCGCTCGCGCCCACACCCGGGCGCCGAGTCGCGCAGCGTGCCCGCATGCTCGTGCGCGGGAGCGCTCGGCTCATCGGCGGCGGCGTCAGATCCGCCTCAGGAACGCTCACCAGACAGTTGTACCCGCGGGCTGCAGGCCTGCGGACAGCGGCGCGCGGTGCGGGCATGCTCGCCGGGGTGTTCGGCTTCACCTACAAGGAGTACCGCAGGGACTGAGCCCGGGCAGTCACCGCGCTCTGCGTCGAGATTCGACGGCATCCCTGTAGACGGCTGCCGTCTGCTCGCCGAGGCGCCGCCAAGTCCGCCGCGAGAGATCCGGAGGCGTATCCGTCTCGAAGGGATCGGTGCGCTCGAGCGCGCTGAGGATGTCGGTGTCGCGCAGAGACCCTTCGAACAGGGCCACCCATCGCTCGCCGACCTCGTCACGGAGCAGTCTGGTTGCGGGGGTGTCGGGTACGAGCACGGGGCGGGCTAGGGAAAGGGCGAGCAGAACTGCACCCGAGTTGTCCATCTCCCTATAGGGGAGCACCACGAGCGACGACCTCGTGATCTCCGTCGCCAGGCGGCGATCGTCGAGGTAGGACAGTTCCAGATGCACCCGCTCGTCGCCAGCGGCCCCGTCCTCGATGTCGCGCTTCAGCCGGGCGGTACTGGGGCGACCGATGATCGTGAGCCGCAGCGTCGGATCCGCGATGTCCGAGAACGTCTCGAGGAGGCGTTCGACACCCTTGTACGGACGGATGAGGCCGAAGTTGACGAGGCGACCGCTCTCCGGGGTCGCCTCGGGGAAGTCGGCGAACCAGTCGCGGTAGTCACCGTGCAGAACGAGGGTGGAGGGCACGTCTCCGAAGGGAGGAGCCGCCGGGTTGAGAACGATCGCGGCCCGCGTGAGCCTGTCCATCCTGCGGAGCACCATCGCCTCGATGCGGTGGCCCGGCTCATGAGCCGTGGTGTTGTGCACCGTCCTGACGATGACCGATCGGGACACCGAAAGCCGCATCAAGGCGAGGCTGAGTAGCACGAGCCGCCCGGCGGTCTTGACACGACTCGCCCGACGGATCATCCATTCCGGCCAGTGCACGTGAAGAACGTCGTATCGACCCAGCAGGACGAGCCACCACGAGAACTGGCGCACATCCACAGAATCCGGGAGGGAACGCACCAACTGCGTCAGATAGGGGTTGGACTGCGTTCCTCCGAACCTGAACGATTGCACGACGGTCAAAATTCTGTCGCCGCGGTTCACTCGACACCCGCGTGCGTCGATCGAACGGGTCGAGGCAGGATGTCCTCCCAGAGAGCAGCGATCGACCGCGCGAAACGCTCCATCGAGTATGCCCTCTCGAACTCCTGCCGCGCGGCGATCCCGAGCGAGCGCGCGGCGCGGCGGTCGATGCCGGCGAGGACGTCAGCGAGTCCCTCGACCGAACGGTTCTCGAACAGATACCCCGTTCGCGAGTCGTCGATGATGCTCCCCAGTCCCCCTCCGCTGCTCCCGATGACAGGACGACACCTGCTGAACGCCTCGATGGCGATGAGACCGAACGGTTCGGGGTCGTCGGAGGGCATGACGACGACGTCACTCTCGTCGAGGGCTGTCGTGAGCGAGGTCATCTGACCGAGAACCACCACACTCGACGGATCGCGCAGACGGGCCACGAGCGACGGCACGTCCACCGCGACCCCCATCGCCGGTGGCGACCCGGCGACGATGAGGAGCCCGGGGGCGGGAACGATCGAATCCCAGGCTGCCAGAAGGGTCGCATGCCCCTTCCACGAGTTCCAGCGGCTCGCCATGAGAAATCTCAGCGGTCGATCGCCCGACTCGATGGGGCGAGGACGTGGATGGATGACGTCGGGGCAGGCGTTGACGATCACCCTGGTGCGGTGGTGCAGCTTCGCCGGGAGTGCCGACCTCACCGATTCGGAGATCGCCACCACCGCGGTGGCAGATCGCGCGAGAAGCGCCAATACGCGCGCCTCCCTGCCCGCCCAGATCTCCTGTACATGCACGACGACGACGCGGACCCCGGCGAGCCTCGCCACCGGGGCAGCGATGAGAGCAGCACTCGTGGCGCAGTACACGACGGTGGGCTTCACCCTGCGAAGAGTCAGCCAGAGCCGGGCCGCCCGCCAGAGGAGGCCAGGCATGCGCAACGGGGTGAGATAGCGCCGCCTCATGATCGGCACCGCGTCGATCCTCGTGTCGACCCCCCGAGTCCGGAGATGGAGGTGCAATGGATCCTCGGCGCCCGGTGCATCGGCGGGGAGCCAGACGAGGGGATGGATGCCGATGCTCGCATCGACGACGTCGAGCAGGATCCGATCCGCGCCGAACATCTCGTCGGAGGAGTGGATGAAGACCACCGTCGGAGGCCTCTGGCCCGGCATCACCCGGCGGTGGAGGCTGGGTCGCTGGCGATATGCGCGGTCCTCGCGGACAGCGCGGCGTATCGCTTGACACCTGGCTGACGGCTACCCGCGGGAACCTTCTTCGGGGGGGCGATCCTGTCGTCGCCGTCGGTGTCGTCATCGTTGTCGTCGGCGGTGTCGGTGTCGTCGTTCGTGTCGTCGGTGCTGCGGTCATCAGTGCTGCGGTCGTCGGTGCTGCGGTCGTCGGTGCCGCGGTCGTCGATGGCACCTGCGTCCTCGGCATCGGGATCGCTGATCTCGAGAACGCCCTCGGTTCCGAGCTTGTCAGGAGCGTCGTCGACGTCGGCGGGGCCTTCCTTGACGGTGTCGACGGCCGTCGACTCCGCAGCGACGTCGACGGGAACGTAGCCGTAGTACGCGTCCTCACCCTTCCGCAGAACGCCGTTCAACGCCGTTCCGATGATCCTCGCGTTGACGGCCTGCAGCGATTCGAGAGCCTGCGCCAGCTGCTGTCTCCGCGTCGACTTGAAACGCGCGATGACGAGGGCGCCGTCGGTGAGCTTGGCGATCGTCAGAGCGTCGGTGACAGGAAGCAGAGGTGGGGAATCGATGATGACGAAGTCGTAGTCCTCGATGAGTCTGCGGACGAGATCCGCCATGGCCTCTGTTCCGAGCATCTGACTCGGGTTGGGCGGCACGATCCCCGCGGGGAGGATGTCGATGACGCCCTTCGCCCAGGGGCGGATGGCCTGCTCCAGGGTGGCGCTCCCGACCAGGACGGAGGTCAGTCCGACGGCACCCTCGATCTGACAGTAACTCGCGATCGACGGCTTCCTGAGGTCGGCATCCACCAGCAGCACCCGCTGGAACCTCTCGGCCATCGCCAGAGCCAGATTCACGGATGTCGAGGACTTGCCTTCTGCCTGCGACGACGACGTGACGACCAACGACCTGATCGGAGTGTCGATGTCCGCGAAGTCGACGTTGGTGCCGATGCGCCTGAAATCCTCGGCGGCCGGGCTATATGAATCGGAGACCATCACGATCTGCCCACTCGACTTCTTCCGCCGCGCCATCACCCCGAGGAAGGCATGCGGTCCCACCCGCTCGATATCCCGAGGGGTTCGGATGCGGGTGTCGAACACTTCGAGACCGATCGCACCGGCGACCGCGAGAGCGAGTCCGAGGAGCAGCCCACTCAGAACGATGAACCGGGTGTTCGGTGCGAAGGCGCTGTCATCGACCTGGGCTGAGGCGACGGTCGTCATCGTCACGGGCGAGATCGCCTGGCCGCCCGCCTCACCGGGAGGCCGGGACTCCAACTGTTCCGCCTGCTGTGCGAGTTCGGCTGTGACGGCATCGGCGATCGCGGCTGCACGTTCGGGTGACGGGTTCGTCACCGTGACATCGATGATCACGGTGTTGAGCCGGATATCAGCGGTGATCGTCGACGCGAGTTCCTGGGCCGTCACATCGAGCCCGAGGTCGCGGATCACGGGGTCGAGCACGATCGGCAAGGGAGCGAGTGCCGCGTAGGACTGCACCTGAGCCTGGGTGAAGGTCGATCCCTGGAGGATCTCGCTCGTCGTCTCGCCGCGCTGAGACGACACGTACACGCTGCTCGTCGATTTGTAGAGCACCTGGAGAGTCGAGGCGTAGGCGTAGGCGGCGCCCGCTCCGATGAGCCCGATGGCGATGATGGCCACCCAGCGCTTACGCAACGTAGCCAGATATTCGTGTGGTTCCACGGCGGGCCCCCGTTCTCCCTTCATGCTATCGGGACCCCCCGCCGCCCTCGTCACCCCCGTTCGGGCTGTCGGCGCAGGGCCAACAGCCCGGCGACGGTGCCACGGACAGCGGCGGAGATCAACCCGAACGGATGACGCGCCAAGGCCCGCCGACCGCCCCGCAGCAGCACCGAACGCGCGTACCGGATGCTCGACAAGGCCCAGGAGCGCTGCTGCGCTTGCGTGAGGTGATCTCGCGCGAAGTAGAGACGATTGCGACAGTTGTAGTACACGTAGATCGACGACTTGCCGTCGGTGGATTGAGTGCCCCCGACGCTGTGAACGGCGGAAAGGTCACGCGCAACGGCGAGGCGCCCGCCCGCTTCCGTGATCCGCCACGACAGATCGACGTCCTCCCAGTAGAGGAAGTACCGGTCGTCGAAACCGCCGATCCGTGTCCAGAGATCGGCGTGCAGTGCCATACACGCGCCGGTCAGCCATCCACCTTCCGCCGAGCTGTCGGCGCCCGGCGAGGTGCGCGTCGTGCCTTCGAGGACCGACACGACGCCGCCGTCGAACCATCGTGCGCCGTCAGGCCGAACCACTCGCGGGCTCAGCACGAGTTCTCGATCGGTCGCCACCCGCTGGCTCAACGACCCGAGGTCTGCCACGGTCAGGGTCGCGTCCGGGTTGAGGAGCACGAAGACCGAGCACCCGACCGACAGGGCCCTCGCGACGCCGAGATTGACACCGCTGCCGAAGCCCCGATTGGTGTCGGCCGACACCGGTTCCCATCCGCGACGACGGCACATCGACGCCACGGCCGATGCCTCCTCCTCGGTACTGAAGTTGTCGACGACGACGACGGTCAGCGGGAACGGAGGATCGATGAGATCAGCGAGATTCTGCTCGATCACGTCGTGCGATCGATAGTTGACGACGATCAGTCCGATCCGCGGTGACGGGGGTGCTGTCGTCATCGGGTCCTTTCGAGAAGCGAGCGGGCGCCGTCGAGCGGCCCGGAGCCCGAGCATAACCGGGCGCCTTCGTGCTGCCGATACACTCTCTCCACCGACAATCCCCGAGGCAGGCAGGTTCGACGTCATCATGCCCGCCATCCTCATCGTGTGCTCAGCCAACGTCTGCCGGTCGGTGTTGGCTGCCGCGGCGTTGAGTGAGCTGCTCCCGGGGGGTGCTCAGGCGATCGATGTGTCGAGCGCCGGGGTGCGCGCTCGCCCGGGGATGCCGCCGTGCTCTCGCATCCTCACCTCCTCCACTCTCGATGGCTCAGCCGCAGACCTGCGCGCCACCCATCGATCGAGGGTGGTGACGCCGCAGGCGATCGATGCCGCCGATCTCATCCTGACCGCCGAGGCAGCTCATCGCGCAACCATCTGTTCTGTGAGTCCCGAGGCCCGGTCGAAGACGTTCACCCTCCTCGAAGCCGTCGCTCTGGCAGACGTCGTGCGCCGATCCGAAGGGTGGGCGCCTCGAGCCGCCCTCGCCGAGTGGGTCCAGGTTCTCGACGGCGCTCGAGGCCGGATCCCGACTCCTCTGCGGGCCCCGTGGTGGCGGCACCGCGCGCCGAGCGAGGAGCTCGACATCAGCGACGGTCACGTCGAGGGCCGCCGTCAACATGCGCGGACGATCGCGACGATCGAGACCGCCGTGGGGCGACTGGTCGGCGCGCTACCCGATCTCGCGGATCCTGCTCACTGATCGGGCTGAGCGCCCCGCCTCCGAGTGGGCGTCACCATCGGACAGTGGGCCCGATTTCGGCCCGGCCCGCTGCACCACGAGCCCCACGAGGAGCATGAGAGTGAGCAGCGAGCTGTAGATGGGACTGAACAGGAAGTTCCAGAACGCATTGACGACGAGAAAGACGAGGAGGGCACTCGCTCTGTTGACAGCCAGTGTCTTCGACAGGGTGATCACGCAGATCACCACGATGGCCGCCGCGAGCGCGAGCCCCGGGATCCCGTAGGCGACCCAGAGATCGCCGAGCAGCGAGTGCAGCTCGAATCCGTTGCCGAACATGTAGTTCTCGACATAGCCGTTGTTCGGTTGGTAGCCGATCGCGGCCATCCCCGTCTTCGCCACGGTGATATCGGCCAGTGTCGGCAGCGCACCGACTCCGAAACCCCACGGCCGATCCTGCAGCAAAGCGGCGGAGGCTGCGATCTCAGGCCTTCCACCGAGGATCAGGGATCCCGAGACGTCGATCTGGGCGGCAGTCCTCTCCTGCGCGGCACTGCCCAGATAGCCGTCGAGAATGAGCGTCTGCCCTATCGAGTAGACCAGTGCCGCCGCGCCCACGATCACGACGCTCAATCGCAGCGCTGAGGCGCGACGATCATGGCGGTCCGGTCGGAATTGGATGACCGTGACGATCAGGGTGAGCAGGATGATCGCGGAGTACGACCGTGCATCGCTGACGAGGGTCACCCCGAGGATCACCACGAGTATCGCGACCTCGAGGAGGCGACGACCCCGTCGACCGGCGACGCCGAGGGCCGTGACGGTCACCGCGGTGGCGAGGCCGAACTTCCACGCGTCTCCGTCGAAGATCAGGCCGCGCTCCCGGATGACGATGCTGCCGAGCATGCCGATTCCGAACAGGACAGCGACGGTTCCGTCGGTCAGATGCTCCCGTGCCCAGATGATCAGTCCGAGGCTGGCCGCGACTCCCAGCAGCGCCGCCGACCCCGTCGCGATGCCCTCGACCGAGATCTCGTGGTCGGAACGGCTCAACTCGGTCAACCAGAGACCGGACGCGAGAGCAAGAAGGGTCAATCCGAACAGGAGCCGCGCGCCCCGGTATCGCGCGAGGACCGGCCACCACAGCGGCAGCAGCGCCGCCGAGACGAAGGTGCCCGCCGTGAACTCCTGCGCGATGTTGACGCGGAGACCCGTGACGACGAGGGCCAGGCCGGCGATCGTCTGCACGACACGGGGAGCCAGCGCGTAGCCGGCGACGCGGCCACTAGCGGAACGCGTCGGATCACCTGTGATCACCGCCTCATGACCTCCCGTTCGCCGGACGGGAGGCCCGGCGCCCTTAGGATACGGTGAGCCGCACCGGGGAGGGCGTGATCGCCCCTCGACTGAGTCGAACACCGGACGACGGGATGACGGTCGACTCCGCCGCGGCGGACTGCGACAGGTGACGGGTGTGACGACATGAGCGGAGTCGCCGCAGACGACGAGTCGGGGCGCGGCCTCGGCAGACGCGCGGCGCGCGGCGCCCTCGTCACCGTCGGAGGTCAAACGGGCAGAATCGTGCTCCAGGTGCTGTCGGTCGTCATCCTGGCCCGACTGCTGACCCCCGGTGACTACGGTGTGATCGCGATGGTCCTGGCGGTCGTCGGCATCGGCGAGATCTTCAGGGACTTCGGCTTGTCGTCTGCCGCGATCCAGTCGAGGACCCTGTCGCACGGACAACGCGACAATCTGTTCTGGATCAACACCGCGATCGGGCTGCTCCTCACCGGCCTGGTGCACGTGGCGGCTCCCCTGCTCGCGGGGTTCTATCAGCAGCCCATCCTCGATCCGCTCGCGAGGGCGTTGTCCGTGACCTTCCTGCTGAACGGGCTGGCGACCCAATACCGGGCGAGCCTGACTCGCGATCTCCTCTTCGGCAGGCTCACCCTGGCCGATGTCATCGCCCCGGCGGCCGGCCTCGTCGTCGCCGTGGTCGGCGCAGTGCTCGGATGGGGTGTCTGGGCCCTCGTCGCGCAGCAGATCGGCCAAGCGCTGGTGTACGTGGTGCTGCTCGCGATCTGGGCCGGCTGGCTGCCTCGACTCCCTGACCGACGCGCCGAGATGAGGCCGTTCCTCACCTTCGGAGGCAACCTCGTCGCGACCCAGCTGATCGGGTACGTCGCCAACAACATCGACTCGGTCATCATCGGCCTCCGATTCGGACCGGCGCAGCTCGGCGTCTACAACCGAGGTTTCCAGCTCCTCATCCGACCTCTGAGCCAGCTCCGGGCGCCCACGACGACCGTCGCCCTTCCCGTCCTCGCTCGCCTGCATGACGATGTGGGACGCTACGCCGACTTCATCGCCAGAGGGCAGCTCGCGCTCGGGTACAGCCTCATCATCGGTCTCGGCATCGTGTTCGGGGCCGCTGACCCGATCGCCTCGGTCGTTCTCGGCCCGGCCTGGGTCGAGGTGGGCCCGATCCTGCGACTACTGGCCGCCGCAGGCATCTTCGACACCCTCGCGTATGTCGGCTATTGGGTGTACCTCTCGAGAGGCCTGACCCACGAGTTGCTGAGGTATTCGGTGGTGGCGGCCGCCATCAAGATCACCTGCATCCTGGTCGGATCGCTCTGGGGGGTGCTCGGGGTCGCTGCCGGCTTCGCCCTCGCGCCGGCGATCGCCTGGCCGCTCTCACTCTGGTGGCTGTCGAGGAAGGCGCCGATCCCGGTTCGCCGGCTCATGACGGGTGCGCTGCGCATCCTCGCCGTCACCGTGGTCGGCGCGGCGGCCGGGTCGGTCGCCGTGCTGCTCGCCGCACCACTCGGCGGCCCCCTCTCGCTCGCCGCCGGGATCGGTGGGTCCCTTCTCGCCTATGCCCTCGTCACGGTGGTGCCGATGGTCCGGAGAGATGTCACCACGGTCATCGAGATCGGGAAGGCGATGCGAAAGCCGCCACCGGGTGATTCGCCGTAGACGCCGTCCCGGACGTCGGGATCAGGCGATGACTTTCATGACCCTCTCGACGATGGACTCGAGGCTCTCTTCTCCCGCCCCGACCACCAGGTCGGCGTCGAGCGGGATCTCGTAGGGCGAGTCGATGCCGGTGAAGTCGACGAGGTCTCCCGCCCGCGCCCTCGCATAGAGCCCCTTCCTGTCGCGGGCCTCGCAGACGGCGAGAGGGGTGGCGACGTGGACCAGCACGAATCGTCCCTGCTCCTCCGCCATCGCACGGATCATCGCGCGCGTCGAGGCGAACGGCGCGATCGGCGCACACAAGGCGATACCGCCCACCGAGGAGATCCGCGCGGCCACCCAGCCGATCCTCTGCAGATTGATTTCGCGATCTCCGACGCTGAAACCGAGCTCAGCCGAGAGCACCCGTCGTACGTCGTCGCCATCGAGCAGCACCGAGCGTCGCTGGATGGAGGCGAGTCGCTCGGATACAGCCCGTGCGATCGTCGACTTGCCCGACCCCGAGAGCCCCGTGAACAGCACGACCGAACCGCCGCCACCGATGGGCCGACTGGATCGTCGTCCGTCGACCCCGGCACGGAAATCGATCGATTGGGGCGAACCGACGGCGCGCAGGACGGCGTCGAGTACCGCGGCCGGCGTCGTCGTCGGATCCGAGGAGGCGAGCGCGACGAAACGCGTCATCGAGCCGGGCACCTGGTCCGAGCAGCGCACGAGGTCGTCGACGACCCGGGCGACCGTGTAGTCGCCGTGGACGGCGTTCCATGTCGTCGCGAGGAAGACGAGCCGTCGACCGGCTGCCGACGCGATGAGCTTCACCACCTCATCCGGGTGCGGCGGGCCGTCGAAGACGCCGATCAGTCTGTCGGAGAGATCCTCGGCCGCGAGCATCCTCAGTGCGCGGGCGGGCGGATGCTCGGCGCGCCCGATCTGGACCACGCGCCCACTGACGAACACCACGTCTCCTCGACGCTCGCGCTCGGCGACGGTCATCCGTCCGAGCGCAGTCCCATCGGGATCGGTGAGGAGGATGTCACCTCCGACGGAGACGTCCGCAGCGACGACGAGCGACGGTGAGAACGGCCAGTCCCCCGCATCCGTGCCAGGCAGCCGATACCCGTCGATCGGTGGAAGGAGCCCGCCCGCGATCAACTCGAGCAGGTCGAGGCGAGCGCCGTCGAGAGAGACGGAGATCGGCGGTGTAGAAGTCATGGAATCCGCCCGGTGGGAGGCTGCATCCAGACGACCGGGGCACCGATGACCGCGACGACCAGGATGACCCCGGTCGCGAGGTCACCGACGCCGAGGTCCATTCGCCGATTGTCGCATAGGCCTCATCGCCACAGAAGGGATGGGCGTGGTGCGGAATCTCGGATGTGGCTATACTCGACCAACTCAGTCGATTTACCCGAATACCACCCCGAACCGCAGGTGCCCCTCATGTCGATCCTCCGCACGTCCCTTCTCGTCTCGGCATCCGGGACGGCTCTCGTCCTGCTGGCCGCCTGCGCACCTCCCTCCGCCGGACCGAGCTCCGGCGGCGATGCCGGCGCTCCGGATGAGATCCGGCTCGGCTATTTCCCGAACTTCACCCATGCGCCCGCGATCATCGCCCTCGAGAACGGCTATCTCGAGGAGGAGCTCGGCGATGTGGCCCTGGCACCCACGACCTTCAACGCGGGGCCTGCGGCCGTCGAGGCTCTGTTCAGCGAGGCCGTCGACATGACCTTCATCGGGCCGAACCCGACCATCACAGGGTTCGTGAGGAGCGACGGCGACGCGATCCGCGTCGTCGCGGGAGCGGCATCCGGTGGCGCAGCCCTCGTCGTGCGGGAGGGGATCGACGACGTCGACGACCTCGACGGCACCGTGCTCGCGACACCCCAGCTCGGTAACACCCAGGATGTCGCACTTCGCTTCTGGCTCAGAGAGAACGGACTCTCCTCGACGCTCGAGGGCGGCGGAGACGTCTCGGTGGTACCCCAGGAGAATGCCACGACTCTTCAAGCCTTCGTGGGTGGCCAGATCGACGGAGCCTGGGTGCCGGAACCATGGGTCACGAGGCTGGTGGCCGAGGGCGGCGGTCGCGTCCTCGTCGACGAGGCATCCCTGTGGCCCGACGGGCGCTTCGTCGTCACGAACCTCGTCTCGTCCCGAGATTTCCTTGAGCGGTACCCCGCGACGGTGTCCGCCGTGATCCGGGCTGAGCTCCGCGCGCTCGACTTCATCACCTCCGACCCCGACAGCGCCAAGGCCGTCGTCAACGACCACCTCGAAGAACTCACCGGCTCCGCGCTGGATCCGACGTATCTCGACGAAGCATGGGAGAACGTGGAGTTCACCGTCGATCCGCTCGTCGAGACGTTGCTCGCGTCGGCTGAACACGCGACGGCGGTGGGTCTTCTGGACGAGGCGGACCTCGACGGGCTCTACGCTCTCGACCCGTTGAACGACGTCCTCCAGGGGCGCGGCGACAGCCCGGTGGCCCTACCGTGATCACGACCACTTCTACCGCGGTGCGCATCGACGGAGTGAGCAAGCGATTTCCGGGTCGGCGTGGTCAGAGCACCCTCGCCCTGTCCCCGGTCTCCCTCGACATCGCCGATGGGGAGTTCCTCTGCATCCTCGGCCGCTCCGGTTGCGGAAAGAGCACCCTGCTCAACCTGATCGCCGGCCTCGAGCAACCTTCGACCGGCACCATCGACCTGGGGGGTCGACGCGTGGGTGTGATGTTCCAGGACGCGAACCTCTTCCCCTGGTTGACCGTCGACGGCAACATCCGGCTCGCGTTGTCGCTGTCGGGGTTCCCGGCTGCGGACCGACGCGCGCGGATCGACGAGCTTCTGGCCACGGTGGAGCTCTCCGGCCACGGTGACAGCCGTCCTCACGAACTGTCCGGGGGGATGCGCCAACGGGTGGCCCTGGCGAGAACCCTCGCTCAGGATTGCCAGGTGCTCCTGATGGATGAGCCGTTCGCCGCGCTCGACGCGATCACGAGGGATGTGATGCACGCCGAGACCGAACGCATCGCCGCAGAACGCAGTCTGACGGTGGTCTTCGTCACACACAATGTGCGCGAGGCCGCTCGCTTGGCCGACCGCGTCGTCATCATGAGACCCGGGCCGGGTCGCATCGGTTCGATCTCTCCGATCGACATCGTGCGCCCGAGACGGATGGAGGACCCTGCCGTCTCCGAGTCCGCCGCGATGCTGAGCGATCGCCTTCATCATCACGACATCGAGCCCGGCGATGAGTGATCGGGCGCCGTCCCTGTCGATGCTTCCGCACGATGACGCGGAGCGCGGCTCGCGGAGCGATTCCACGGTGTGGGCCAGAGGCTGGTCCCGCTCGTGGCCGCCGCTGCTCGCGATCGTCATCGCCGGAGCGATCTGGCAGATCGTCGTGTGGACCGGCTGGCGCCCGACCTATGTTCTTCCCGGGCCCGCTGTCGTCTTCCGGAGCACGATCGATCTGCTGACCGATCCGCAGTTCCTGTCGGCGATGACCACCACGGCCACCCGGGCGATCGTGGGATTCACGTTGTCGGTGGCGATCGGAACGGCCATCGGCCTCGCCGTCTCCAGATCGCGGATCCTCAGGTCTGCCATCGGATCGCTGATCACCGGCCTCCAGACGATGCCGTCCATCGCCTGGTTCCCGTTCGCCATCCTGCTCTTCGCCCTCTCGGAGCAGGCCATCACGTTCGTCGTGGTTCTGGGAGCCGCCCCCTCGATCGCGAACGGGGTCGTGTCGGGTATCGACGATGTCCCCCCGGCTCTCGTCCGGGTCGCGCAGGTGCTCGGTGCGAAGGGTCTGACCCTGTACCGCCAGGTCATGATCCCCGCCGCGCTGCCTTCGTATGTCGCCGGTCTGAAGCAGGGTTGGGCCTTCGCCTGGCGGAGTCTGATGGCTGGCGAGCTCCTCGTCATCATCGCCTCGAGGCCGTCACTCGGGGCAGAATTGCAGTTCGCCCGTGAGTTCGCGGATGCTCCGGGATTGCTGGCGACGATGCTGGTCATCCTGATCATCGGCGTCATCGTGGACACCGTGTTCAGCCGCATCGCCAATGGGGTGCGACGTCGCCGAGGGATGTCCGTGGTGCGACTGTAGGGTCGAGGCGTCGGGTTCTCGACCACGTCGAGCCCGCAACGAGGAGTCAACGGTGCAGGTCAACGCGAAGGTCGACTACGCGGTGCGCGCGGTGGTCGAGATCGCCAGGAGGCCGGAGACGCTCGTCAGCAAACGAGAGCTGGCTGAAGCACAGGACATCCCTTCGAGGTTCCTCGAGAACATCCTGATCCAGCTGACTCGGGCGGGGCTGCTCGTCGTGACACGGGGAGCTCAGGGCGGGTACACCCTGGCTCGCGCTGCGTCGGAGACGACCGTCGCCGACGTCGTGAGGGCCATCGACGGGCCATTGGCCGGTGTCCGCGGTGCGCCTCCCGAGGACTGGCGATACCCGAGCGGCTCCACGCACATCCAGGAGGTGTGGGTCGCTTTGAGAGCGAGCATGCGATCGGTGCTGGAGGAGACCACCATCGATGCGTTGATCTCGGGGGATCTGCCGGCGGTGACGAGGGAGCTGCTGGATCGCCCCGGCGCCTGGGAGCGGCGGTAACAGACTCCCGCGCGTCGGACGATCGACTCGCAGGCCTCGAACGGGGGGCGTGTAACGGTTCTTCATCTCGAGTCCCGTGTGGAAGGCTGGGGAAGGCTCCGACGCCCGTCCACCCGCCGTGATACCTCGGATCACCCGTCGAACCGATCGCCATCGGGATCGAGCTCGGGACGCCGCTTTCACGAAGGGACGACAGCACACGTGGACGATTCCGAGTACGCAGCCTCCCTGGCCAGGGATGCCGGTCGGCTCCTGGTGCGCCTTCGTGCGTCGTCGGCCGAGCAGGTAGGCACTGATGACCTGAAAGATCGCGCGGACCGCGCATCACAGGCCTTCCTCGCCGACAGGCTGTCGACGGACTTTCCACACGACAGCGTTCTCTCCGAGGAAGCGGCAGACGACTCCGCTCGGTTGGGCGCCGACCGGGTCTGGATCGTCGATCCGCTCGACGGCACCCGCGAGTTCGCCGAGGGACGCATCGACTGGGCGGTGCATGTCGCCCTCTGGTCCGGCCACCGCCTGATCGCCGGTGCGGTCGCCCTGCCGGCGCTCGACGAGGTGATGTCCACCGGAGACGCCCCCCGTGCGTTCGAGCCGCCCGCCAGACTCCGGCTCGCAGTCTCGCGGAGCCGTGCGTCAGACCTCGTCACGCGGGTGGCGGGTGAACTGGATGCCGAACTCGTGCCCATGGGTTCGGCCGGCTACAAGGTCGCGGCTGTCGTACGAGGCGAGGTGGATGCCTATCTGCATTCGGGCGGGCAGTTCGAATGGGACTCCGCGGCTCCTGTGGCGGTCGCCGCCCATGCCACACTGTTCACCAGTCGCCTCGACGGGTCAGCCCTGACGTACAACAATCGTGATCCGTACCTCCCCGATCTCGTCGTGTGCAATCCGCACATCGCCGAACGGGTGCTCGAAGCGGTCCACGGATGCGAGATGAGGATTCGATGACCGAGCTCCGCGACAGTGCGCGTTATGGCCTGAGTCAGCTGGACTACCTCGAATCCGAGGCCATCTTCATTCTGAGAGAGGTCGCCGCTGAGAACGAGCATCCTGCGATGCTCTTCTCGGGGGGCAAGGACTCGATCGTGATGCTCCATCTCGCGCTCAAGGCCTTCGCGCCGGGGCCGATCCCGTTCCCGCTCGTGCACATCGATACCGGGCATAACTTCGACGAGGTCCTGGAGTTCAGGGACCGCCGGGTCGACGAGCTCGGCGTGGTACTGGTCGTCGGTTCGGTCCAGGAGGCGATCGACGCGGGCGAGGTGCGAGAAGAACCCGGTGGATCGCGGAATCGCATCCAGACGCCGGTGCTTCTGGCGACAGCCGAGAAACACGGCTTCACCGCTCTGCTGGGTGGCGCACGCCGTGACGAGGAGAAAGCGCGAGCCAAAGAGCGGGTGTTCTCGTTCCGAGACGACTTCGGCCAATGGGATCCGAAGAATCAGCGGCCGGAGCTGTGGTCGTTGTACAACGCTCGCATCCATCGCGGTGAGAGCATCAGGGTCTTCCCGCTGTCCAACTGGACCGAGTTGGATGTCTGGGAATACATCGCGCGCGAAGACATCTCGGTGCCCTCCATCTACTACGCCCATGATCGAGAAGTCTTCCGTCGAGACGGCATGCTCTTCGCGACGAACAGGCACTGCATGCCTGCTCCCGGTGAGGAGGTTTTCACGGCGACCGTCCGTTACCGCACAGTCGGTGACGCGACCTTGACGGCCGCAGTCGAGTCCGCGGCCGACTCGCCCCGCTCGGTCGCCGAGGAGGTCGCCGGATCGAGACTCACCGAACGGGGCGCGACGCGCGGCGACGATCGAGTGAGCGAAGCCGCCATGGAAGACCGGAAGAAGGAGGGGTACTTCTGATGGACATCCTGCGATTCGCCACAGCCGGATCGGTCGATGACGGCAAGAGCACCCTCATCGGCCGACTCCTGTTCGACTCGAAGTCGGTCTTCACCGATCAATTGGATGCGGTGGAGCGCACCAGCCGGCAGCGAGGAGACGACTACACCGACCTCGCCCTTCTCACCGACGGACTGAGGGCGGAGCGCGAGCAGGGCATCACCATCGACGTCGCCTACAGGTACTTCGCGACCCCGCGCCGCAAGTTCATCATCGCCGACACCCCCGGCCACATCCAGTACACGAGGAACATGGTCACCGGCGCCTCGACGGCCGACCTGGCGATCGTGTTGGTCGACGCGCGGAAGGGTCTCCTCGAACAGAGCAGGAGACACGCGACCATCGTCTCGCTGCTTCGGGTTCCTCACATCGTCCTCGCGGTCAACAAGATGGATCTCGTCGACTGGTCCGAGCAGGTCTTCGAGCAGATCCGCACGGAGTTCCTCGACTTCGCGGCCAGACTGGACTTCGCCGACGTCACCGTCATCCCGGTGTCCGCCCTGAGCGGCGACAACGTCGTGAACCGGTCGGAGAACACGCCCTGGTACGGCGGCGCTTCGCTACTCCACCACCTCGAGAACGTCTACATCGGCAGCGACCGCAATCTCGTCGACGTGCGGTTCCCCGTGCAGTACGTCATCCGTCCGCAGAACGGCAGAGGCGACTACAGGGCGTTCGCCGGCCAGGTCGTGGGAGGGGTGCTCAAGCCGGGCGACGAGGTCGTCGTGCTGCCGAGCGGCCTTCCGACGCGGATCGCCGCGATCGATACCGCCGACGGTCCCGTCACGGAGGCCTTCTCGCCGATGTCGGTCAGCCTCCGACTCGAGGACGAACTCGACGTCTCGCGAGGGGACATGATCTGCCGCCTCCACAACAAACCGACGGTGACGCAGGACATCGATTCGATGGTCTGTTGGATGGATGAGACCCCCATGGCGGTGGGACGCAAATACGCGATCAAGCACACGACGCGATCGGTCCGTGCACTGGTGACCGAGATCCAGTACGAACTCGACATCAATTCCCTGCATCGCTCACCCGAGACGGCGACACTCGGCATCAACGCGATCGGACGCGTCCGCTTCAGAACGACCAGTCCGCTTCTCGTCGACCCCTATCGTCGCAACAGGCAGACCGGCGCGTTCATCGTCATCGATGAGGCGACGAACCGCACGGTCGGAGCCGGCGTCATCACCGAGAACTGATCATCGACCGGAGCCGATCGTGACCACTCACCAGCGGGAATCAGGGGCATCGAGGATGTCCGGGATCGTCAAGCGCGCGGGAAGCGGCGCCTTCCGGGTGCTCGGCTCCCTGACCGCCGACCTCCGTCCCGACCCGGACTTCCTTCTCATCGGCACCAAGCGGGGAGGCACGACATCCCTGTACTACGACCTCCTCAAGCAGCCCCAGGTCATCACCCTCTTCCCCTCCGCCCGGCTACTCCCCAAGGCGAACGAGACCAAGGGCATCCACTTCTTCGATTCGAACTGGGACCGCGGAGAGCGATGGTACCGCTCGTATCTGCCCTCGCGCTGGGCCCGGCGGCGGGCCACCTCGAGACTGGGACGGCGGGTGATCGTCGGCGAGGCATCCCCGTACTATCTCTTTCACCCGCTCGCGGCAGAACGGGCGCACGCCACAGTGCCCGACGCGAAGATCATCGTGCTGCTCCGCGATCCGGTGATGCGCACCTATTCGCACTGGAAAGAACGACGACGCAACTCCGCAGAACCTCTCGGCTTCGCCGACGCCCTGGATGCCGAGCAGTCTCGACTGTCGGGAGAGGAGGAACGGCTTCGAACCGATCCGGGGTACTACAGCTATGCGCACGAACAGCAGTCGTATGCGGGGCAGAGCCGATACGCATCGGCACTGGGCCGGTGGGTGGACCTCTTCGGCATCGAGAGCATCCTCGTGTTGCCGAGTGAGGAGTACTACGCGCAGCCCGCGGTCACCCTGCGACGCATCTCGGAGTTCCTGGGCATCGACTACGTCGACGTGAGTGTCGGGGAGCATCGCAACGCCGCGACAGGCGACGACCTCGACCCCGAGATGCGGTCTCGCCTCTCGGCACTGTTCGCAGCCGACAACGCCGAGCTCGAGCGCATGATCGGGCGGAGCCTGCCCTGGGTGTGACAGACGGGGTTTCTCGGGCGAGCGTGCGCATCCCGACGCTCGAACACCTCTGGATCCCCACTCTCGACGGGCGTTCCGCGGCGATTGGGCTCGCGATGTATTCTCCGTGTCGACCGGTGATCGTGGGTGCCCAGAGGATGCTCTGGGGGGCCACTCGAGCGCTCGGCCCGGCTGTTCTCCCGGGGCGACGCGGAGAGTGGACCGACCCCGTCGACACCGATGCGTGGAGACACATGACCGCGGACTGGCGGCAGGAGTTCGGCCGATGGGACAGCATCGCCCTCTACCGACGACCGCAAACCACACGGAGCGGATGCGCACTCGTGTTGATTCGCGAAGGCAAGAGCCTCGGTTTCGTGCGCGTCACGACCTCCGCGACGCGCGCGCGACACGAGTTCGACGTCATGCTCGGGGTGCACTCCGCATCGCCGGAGACCTTCAGGATCGCGCGTCCACTCGCGTGGGGCTCCGAGGGTGCCTGGGGCTGGCTCGCCACCGAATCGGTGCCGAGCTATCCGCTCGCCGCCGTGCGAAACTCCCGGGACCGGGATCCGGTCGTGCGGGAGATCGGCGCCATCCTCGAGTCCTCTCTCCCCCGACCCGACGACGTACCGCCACACTGGGTCGGCAGCCACGGAGACCTCTCCCCGTGGAACCTGCGCCTGCAACGCCGCCGCGTGGTGCGGGTCATCGACTGGGAGGACGCGGCCTTCGCCCCTCCGGGATCAGACGCGGTGTACGCCGCGGCGACGGCGGCGGCCACCTTCTCACTCCCCTTCGCGGTCGAAGGCGTCGAACAGGAGGCCGTCGACTGGGTGCGCTCGGTCGTCGAGGCGCGGCGATCCCCGGTCGAGTCGGCACACTCTGTGAACAACCGAGTACTCGCCCTGCTGGACGCCTCGCCCTGCTGGACGCCGCGAACCGCTGAGTAGCCGCGAACCCCTGAGGCGCCTCGAATCAGTACACGAACACCGGCACCAGGCTTCTGTCGTGGGCGTGCAGCAGCACGAGGAACAACACGAAGTCGAACAGCAGATGCACGGTCACCACATAGCTGAGGGACCGGGTGAGCTTGAAGGTGTAGGACTGCACGACCGCGAACGGGAAGATGAGCAACGGCCCCCACGACGTGAAACCGAGTTCGTAGAGGAACGAGGTGAACAGCACGGCCTGGGCGAGCATCGCCGCGGCATCCGGATAGTGCCGCCGCAGCAGTGCGAAGACGGTGCAGATGAAGAAGAGTTCGTCCCAGATGCCGAGGCCGTTGGTTCCGATGAAGAGTCGGAGGACCTCGTCGGGTTGCTGCGCGGCGGGCCAGTTCTCGAAGACGCCCGTCCTGATCATGTAGAACGGCAGGATCAGGTACCCGAGCACCACCACCGCCGCCAGCCAGCCCCACTCGAATCTCGACCAACGCACACCGGTGCGCACGGGAAACCGCACCGCGTGGTCGCGATACACGAATCGGGAACCCAGATAGGGCAGGGCGACGGCGGCGATCATCGCCGCACCCATCACCGTCATGTGCTCGATGCTGATATCCGTGGTGATCGGCACGAGGCTCATGATCACGAGCCCGACGGCGATCAAGACGAGGTCCCTGCCGAGGGCGCGACCGGAGATGAACCCCGCACCGAGGGTCGCCGCGAGCACGAGCCAGCCGAGCGGTCGTTCCTCGAGGGCGAACAGCAGCACACCGGAGGCCGCGAGCATCACCAAAGCCGTCCAGCGCATGACCGTCGACGCCGTCTGACCCATCCCTCGAGTGTAGGTGGGAGACAATGGACGTCGGAGTCGGCCGAGCGGGGAGGCACAGTGCAGCGTCGCCAGTTCCTCCTCGGCGGGATGTCGGGGCTCACCCTCGTTGCGGTGGCGGCGTGCACCGAACCACGTCCGACACCCACTCCGAGCACCGCGCCGACCCCGGAACCCGACCCGGTGCCCTTCGAGTCCGAGGTGCCGCAACCCGCCGGTCTGCTGCGCTCGTCATGGTCGGCCGATCCGTATGCGCTCGGAGCGTTCAGCTCCCTGGTCGTCGGGGCGACCCCGGAGCTGCGTCGCACCCTGGCCGACCCCGTCGCCAGGAGGCTGTTCTTCGCCGGGGAGGCGACCTCGGTCGAGGCGCCGGCGAGCGTCACCGGAGCCCGGGACTCCGGTATCCGCGCCGCGCAGGCCGTCCTGTCAGCAGCGTCGGACGGCGAGCGCATCGCCGTGATCGGGGCGGGGATGGCCGGGGCCGCTGCGGCACGCCGGCTGCAGGACGCCGGTTTCGACGTGACGGTGCTCGAGGCCAGGGATCGCACCGGCGGGCGGATCGACTCGCGTCAGGACGACGACTGGATCGTGCCCGTCGAGCTCGGTGCAGCTCTGGTTCGGTCCGACGATACTGATGCCCTCGACGGCCTTCTGCGCGCCGATGTGCTCACCTCGGATCTCACCGGCGCCGCAGACATCCGCACGGCGGACGGGGCCACCCTGGCGGCATCGACGACCGGATCAGACGCCGTGGCCGCAGCCCTGGCGGCTCTCGCCGACCGCGAGGGCGATGTCTCGCTGGCCGGGGCGATCGCTCTCGGACCCGAGGTGTCCGAGGTGGCCGACGCCGGTCCGAGCGCCGCGGACCGGCTCGCATCGTTCCTGCGTGACGACGTCGCCGTGCCGTGGGCCGCGGACGCCGACGATCTCTCGGCCCGCCACGGCCTCGACGACGGCCCCCGCGGCGGGGATCGTATAGTCGTCGGCGGCTATTCGACGGTGGTCGACGACCTGCTCGACGGCGTCGACGTCTGGACCGGCAACGTGGTCTCCGAGGTGGTCTACGACGATGACGGGGTCAGCCTGCGAATCGGCACCGGGGAGTCGCTGCAGGTCGACCGGGTGGTGATCACCGTGCCGGCGGGGGTGCTGAAGAGCGGCGGCATCCGATTCGACCCTCCCCTCCCCCGCGAGTTCACGCTCGCCCTGCGAGGTATCGGCAGCGGCGCGTCCGATGTGGTGTGGGTCAGATTCGACGAGGCCTTCTGGACCACGGATGTCACGCGGTGGCGGGTCGTCGGCGGCGACCTCGCCATCACGCAGTGGGTGAACCTGCTCCCGTTGACGGGCTCACCGGTGCTCGTCGGATCCGTCGGCGGCAGGCACGCCCTGGCTCTCGCCGAGCTCGACGACGCCGAGGTGACGAACCTGGTGAGGTCGAGCCTGGAGCCGTTCCTGTCGGACTGACGGCGGCAGCACCCGACCGCTGGCGATCAACGCCAGGGCGACGATGCCGATCACGGTGAGCACCGTCGCGGCGTATCCGACGAACTCCCCGACTCCGTCGAGTTGGTACGGGTCGAGGAAGAAGTACGGGTACCACCCCACCGCGGCACCCCTCGCCATCGTGAAGACGGCCCACGCGAGCGGAAAGGGGAATGCCGACCAGAACACCCGCCATCGCGGCCGGACTCTGCCCGGGGAGACCAGCCAGTCGACGAGCGCGAGCACGGGCATCCAGTAGTGCAGGATCTGACTCGACAGCGGCACCTGGATCGACAGCCCACGCGACACGGATTCGATGACGATGACCGTGTAGACCCCGCCGGAGACGAGCTGATAGGCGGTGGTCAGCAGCCTGAGGGTGCCGAGCCAGCGGGGGTCGTCGGCACGCCCGAGGGCGATCACCCCGCCGGTCACCCAGAGCACCGTCGCGGCGATCGCGCTCTGCATCGTGAAGTAGCTGAAGAAGTTGCCGAGGGCGGAACCGCCTGATCCGAGGCTGTAGGAGAGGTGCGCGGACAGCGCAGCGGTGCCGAGAGCGGCCGCAGAGAGCCGACCGTACGCCGTGGCCGCGCGCATCCGAACCTCCTCCCCGTGCCGCCGCGATTCGTATCGCCGTGATCATGGCATCCCGCTCGTGCACTCCCGGCATGGCGAAACCCCGGAGACCATGCAGGCGCCGGGGTGCACCCCGATTCTATCCCGCGGGCCTCACGCGCCGCCTCATGGGCGAACCTCGACCGCGACTGACGCCGAGGCTGAAGCTGGGCGGGGCCGCGACTGAGGCCGAGGCTGGGGCTGAAGCCGGGGCTCAGTTCGGGAGCGCCTACTCCGCCGGCGCCTCGCCGGTCGGAAGCACCGGGGCATCGCTTCTCGAATCGCGGGAGGCCGGACGATCGGCAGCAGCGCCGGTGGCAGGGAAACCGGCACCGGCACTCGCACCGGCGAGAGCCTCACCGACGGCGGCGCCGGTGGCTCTCCCGGTCACGATGTCGCCGATGTCGATCCCCACGAGATCCTTGATCAACTGCGTGGAGGTCGCGAGCTGAGAGGCGACGTTCTGCCCGACCTGGCCGGCTCCGGACCCGTCCGTCGAGATGACCGTCATGTTCGCGATGGCCGCGAGCGGTTCGGAGGCGGCGCGCACGATCTCCGGCAGCTGGCCGATGATCTGTTGGCGGAGCAGGGCGTCGGCGCGTTCCGCCAGAGCCTCGGCCTTCGCGCTGGTCGCCTCGGCCTCCGCCGCTCCTTTGACGCGGATCGAGGCGGCCTCCGCCTCGCCTTCGGCGCGGAGGGCTGCGGCGGCCGCGATGCGGCGTTCGCGGTCGGAGTTCGCCGACGCGATGTTGGCCGCGGCAGACGCCTGGGCGCGTTTCTCCACGGCGTACGCCTCGGCATCCGCGACGGCCCTGATCTCGGCGTCGAGCTCCTGCTTGCGCAGCCCGACACGCTTGCCGGCGGTGACCTCCTGCTGCGAGATGACCTCCTGCTGGGCGATGGCTTCGGCGAGCGGGCTCGCAGCGGCCGCCTCGGCCCGGGCCTTGTCGGTCTCCTTCTGGATCTCTGCGTTGCGGAGGTCGAGCTTGCGCTGCTGCTCGGCGACGGCCTGCTCGGCGCCGATCCTGGCCTCCTCGGATGCCTGGCGCGAGACCGATTCGGCGATCTCGGCGACCTGCTTCACCCGGGCCGCCTCCCCACGACCCAGGTCGCGGATGTACCCGTTGTCGTCGTCGATCTCCTTGATCTGCAGAGTGTCGATCTGAAGACCCTGCACGTCGAGCGACTCGCGCACGGCCTCGAGCACCTGACCCTGAAGCGCGGAGCGGTTGGTGATGATCTCGGTCACCGTCAACTGACCGACGATCGACCTCACGGACCCGCTCAGCACCTCCTCGGTCGAGGTCTCGATCTGATCCTGCTGGTTGAGGAACCGCTGGGCGGCCGCGCGCACCATGGTCTCGGAGCCCCCGACCTTCACGACGGCCACGGCGTTCACCTTGATCGTGATGGCGTCGCGGGTCTGGGCGGTGGCCTGCACGTTGAGTTGACGGCTCCGGAGGCTCAGCTTGAAGTGGGCCTCGACGATCGGCTTGACGAAGACGCGCGATCCGAAGACCACGCGCTGCCCGGCGTTCTCGAACTCGGAGTCCCCTCCGGTCTTCTCCCCCGGCTTGACATTGCGCTGCCGCGACGTGACGATGATCGCCTCATCGGGCTTGGCCACCTTGATGCCGCGCAGCAGGGTGATGACGACGCTGAGAACGACGAGTACCACGACGGCGGCGAGCACCACGGGACCGAGGATATCGAGAGAGAACAAGTCAGGGGCCTTTCGACGAACTCAGGCCGCGAGAGTCGAGGCGCTGTCACAGAGGTGTACGAGAGAAGTATGGCGGAAGTCGATGGGCTGCGGCATGCCACCTCCCGCCACGGCCATCAGGCCTTCGCTGCCGCCTTCGCCGCCTTCTTGTTCTCGCGCACCTTCAGCAGGGACTCGGGATCGACGATGTCGGCGACCGAGCGCAATGACCCTTCGACACCGTAGTCGCCCGCCGCCTCGCGCCATCCCGCGCCATCGAAGCCGTAGCGCTTGCCGAGCAGGGCGACGAAGATGCGGGCCTTCTGATCGCCGAACCCCGGAAGCGCCTTGAGGCGGCGCAGCACCTCCGCGCCGTCGGGGTCGTCCTTCGTCCAGAGCGCCTCGGCCGACCCGCCCCACTGCTCGACGATCGCCGAACTCAAGGACTGCAGCCGCCCGGCCATCGATCCCGGATAGCGGTGCACGGCGGGCGGCTGGGCGCAGACGGCCGCGAAGGCCTCCGCGCCCATGGCCGCGATCGCGGCCGGATCGAGGTGTCCGAGCCTGTCGGCGAGCTTCCGAGGCCCGGAGAAGGCGGTCTCCATCGCCACCTGCTGATCGAGCAGCATTCCGAAGAGGAGGGCGAGCGGGTCGGTGGAGAGGAGGCTGTCGGCATCCGCATCGCCGGTGATGTGCAGGTCGTGGTCCATGCCACCATCGTCGCAAGGTGCGGGAGCGACGGCAATGCGCCAGGGAGATCCCCTGCCTATGCTCGCGGGATGACCGGAACACGCCCGACTCTGAGCCCGACCGACCGCCTCCACCTCGCCCGGTGCGTAGAACTCGCGCGGGAGGCGCTCGACGCCGGCGACGAGCCGTTCGGATCCGTGCTCGTCGCGGCAGACGGCTCGGTGCTGTTCGAGGACCGCAATCGTGTGGGAGGTGGCGACGACACGCGCCATCCGGAGTTCACCATCGCGGTGTGGGCGGTGGCCAACCTCTCGGTCGAGGACCGCGCGGCGTCGACGGTCTACACCTCCGGCGAGCACTGCCCGATGTGCTCGGCGGCGCACGCGTGGGTCGGGCTCGGACCGATCGTGTACGCCGTGTCGTCCGAACAGCTGAGCGGATGGCGCGCCGACTGGGGTCTGCCCGCGAGCACGGTCTCCCCGCTGCCGATCGGCACCGTGGCGCCGTTCGTGAGGGTGACCGGACCCGTGGCGGAGTTCGAGCGACCACTGAAGCAATTGCACAAGCCGGACTGACGCGCGCCCGTCTCCCTATCGGCAGCCTCCAGGGCCGTCGACACCCTCTCTGGGCCGCGTGCCTAGCGAGCGAGCAGCGCGTCCAGGCCGACCGCCATCGCCGCCGCGAGCCTGAAGTCGATACGCGGGTCGGGTACCGAGACCGTGTAACGGTCGCGCAGCGAGAACCGGCGCTCGCTGGTCATCACGACGGCGCCGGTCTGCCGGTCGGTGAAGTCGAAGTGGAACGCCAGCGGCAGGTCGACGAAGCGACGCACGATCGCCAGCGCCTGGTTGCGTTCCTGTCCGAAGGCGTCGATGCCGGGACCCGCGAGGTGGAAACTCGAGCGCAGGAGGCTCGCCGCGAAATCTTTCTGGAACCAGCCGAGACCCTGGCCCGCGCCATCCGTCACGTCGTAGACGGCCGCGAGATCGAGGGCCTGCCTCGCTCTGAAGGAGAAGACCGCACGGGTGCGCGCCTCGTCGGCGAAGAAAGTGACCTGCTCTCTGAAGGCCATTCGCTTCTGCTGGGCGATCGCGAGCACGCCGCCCTCCGATCCGTCGGCGTTCGCCGCGAGGATCTCGTAGCGGTTCACCATCATGGTGAGGCGCTGTCTGACGAAGAATCTGGCGCGGTGCTGCGGGGCCGACAGGCGGTCGTGGCGTGCCTGGTCACCATGCGCATCGACCGACCCGTCATCCGGCCGGTCATCCGGCATGGCGCCGGGTCCATCGCTGGCAGTCATGCGCCCGATCCTACTGAGGCGTCGATGCTCCTGAGCCGTCGAATGCCCCGAGCCGTCGAGCGGGTACCGTTCATAGGATGACCTCCCCCGATGCTGACGCGCACACCGAGCCCCAGATCACCTTCTCCGACCTCGGACTCAGCGACGCCGTGCTGAAAGCGGTGAAGGACATCGGTTACGAGACACCGTCGGCCATCCAGGCCGCGACGATCCCGGTGCTGCTCGAGGGCCGCGACGTGGTCGGCCTCGCCCAGACCGGCACCGGCAAGACCGCCGCGTTCGCGCTGCCCATCCTCAGCCGCCTCGACGTCGCGCAGAAGACCCCGCAGGCGCTCGTGCTCTCGCCCACTCGGGAACTGGCCCTGCAGGTCTGCGAGGCCTTCGAGCAGTACGCGGCGCACCTCAGGGGCGTGCACGTGCTGCCGGTCTACGGCGGGCAGGCGTACGGCGTGCAGCTCTCGGCCCTGCGCCGCGGCGTGCACGTGGTCGTCGGCACCCCCGGGCGCATCATGGATCACCTCGCCAAGGGAACGCTCGACCTCTCCGAGCTCAAGTACCTCGTGCTCGACGAGGCCGACGAGATGCTCAAGATGGGCTTCGCCGAAGACGTGGAGACGATCCTCGCCGACACCCCGAAAGACAAGCAGGTCGCACTCTTCTCGGCGACGATGCCCCCGCAGATCCGGCGCATGTCGACGAAGTACCTCAACGACGCCGAAGAGATCACGGTCAAGAACAAGACGACGACCTCGGTCAACACCACCCAGCGCTACCTGATCGTGTCGTACCCGCAGAAGGTCGACGCCCTCACGCGCATCCTCGAGGTCGAGAACTTCGAAGGGATGATCGTCTTCGTGCGCACCAAGAGCGAGACCGAGCAGCTCGCCGAGAAACTGCGCGCTCGCGGGTACTCCGCAGCCGCCATCAGCGGCGACGTCGTGCAGGCCCAGCGCGAACGCACCGTCGGTCAGCTCAAGAGCGGCAAGCTCGACATCCTGGTGGCGACGGATGTCGCGGCGCGCGGCCTCGACGTCGACCGCATCAGTCACGTGGTCAACTACGACATCCCGATCGACACCGAGTCGTACGTGCACCGCATCGGCCGCACGGGACGCGCCGGCCGCAGCGGCGCGGCGATCAGCTTCGTGACCCCCCGCGAGCGCCGCCTCCTCGGGGCGATCGAGAAGGCCACCCGCCAGCCGCTCACCCAGATGCAGCTGCCCTCGGTCGACGACGTCAACGTCACCCGGCTCGCCCGTTTCGACGACGCGATCACCGAGGCCCTCAACCAGCAGAGTCGTATCGCGGCGTTCCGCGACATCATCGGACACTACGTCGAGCACCACGATGTGCCGGAGGCCGATGTCGCCGCCGCCCTGGCTGTGGTGGCCCAGGGTGACACGCCCCTGCTGCTCTCCCCCGAGGAGGCGCGGCAGCAGCGGTTCGATCGCGACGACCGTCCGGACCGGGGGTCTCGGGATGACCGCAGCCCACGTTTCGCCGACGACCGCCCCGATCGCCCCGCACGTCGACCGCGCTCCACGAAACCGATGACCGCGTACCGCATCGAGATCGGCCGCCGACAGCGGGTCGAGCCTCGTCAGATCGTCGGAGCGCTCGCCAACGAAGGCGGTCTGAGCCGGGAGGATTTCGGTGCCATCCAGATCCGTCCGGACTTCTCGATCGTCGAACTGCCCGCCGATCTGTCACGCGAGGTGCTCGACAAGTTGCGCGACACCCGCATCAGCGGCACCCTGATCGCGATCAAGCCCGATCGCCGAGGGGTGGCGCCGCGGCACGACGGCGCCCCGCGGAGGTAGCAGCCGGGGCTGCTATCCCGCGAGCACCTCGGTCAAGCGTGCACCGACGACATCGCTGAGGCCGGCGCTGAAGGTCGCGGTCATGTGGTGGGCGTCGCGGTACACGAGGGTGTTGCCGATCACCGCGGGGCAGGTGCGGTCGTTGCAGAAGTACCCCGTGAGATCGAGGTAGGTCGCCCCGGACACGCTCTGCTCCGCTTCACGCACGTCGGCGTTCATCGCGGCTTTCGTCGACCTCGAACACTCCGCGGCATCGTCGAGGTGGGACGAGAGGCAGATCGCCGGGGGAGACCCCATGTCCGGAGTGTCCGACATCACCACCACCTCGGATTCGAGCGCGTCCACGGTCTTCTGCAGGCCCGACTGCCACTCGGCGCCGAACTCGGCCTCGGAGACGGTGAGGTCGGCCCGCGAGTAGTTGGCGAGCACCACGAGCGCGGGCTTCTCCACGGCAAGCCTGTCGATGACGCCGTCACGCCATCGCTCGCACGCCGTGTACACGGCACCGTCGAGGCGAAGCTCGGTGGACACGGACGGGCAGGAACTCTTCGAGTTCATGTCCAGAGTGATCTCGCCCGCTTCCGCGAGCCCGACGAGGGATGGGTACCATTGCGCGGCATGGGAGTCGCCGAAGAGTGCCACGACGGGCGCGTCCGCGTTGGTTCCCACGCGACATCCGGATGCATCGGTCGACTCGAAATCGCGATGGCACCCGTTGTCGTAGAGCACGGGGTTGTCGGAGTCGGACTCCTGCAGGGAGGGCGCGAGGTTCGCCGGCACGAAGTCGGTGCCCTCCGGGGCGAGACGCGGATCGGTCGACGCAGCGGCCTGAGTGGTGCTGAGGGAGCTCGAGGAGGTGACCGCGAGCGATCCGGCGCTGAGCGCGAGCACGGCACCCGATGCCACCAGACCGATCATCATGGAGCGCCTCGGTCGCGCCCGGGCCCAGAACTCCGCCGAGCGTGCGGGGTTCTCGACCATGATGTACAGCACGTGACCGAGTGGGATCGCCAGTACCGCGAGGAAGATCTTGGTCTGCGGATAGAGCGGTTCCTCGTATCCGAGCGCCGCCTGCGCGAGCGTGAGCATCGGCCAGTGCACCAGGTAGAGCGAGTACGAGATCATGCCGAACCACTGCATCGGCGGCAGGCTGAGCATTCTCGTCGGGCTCCACCTGTGCCCCGCCGTGCACCCCACGATGAGGGCGGCGGTGGCGAGAACCGGAAGCAGGGCGTTCACCCCGGGGAAGACGGTGGTCTCGTCGAACGTCGCGGCGAGCGCGAGGATGCCGATGAGGCCGGCCCACCCGAGCAGAGCGACGGGTGCGCCCTGCACCCAGCGGGCGCCCTTGCTCAGTCCGAAGGCGAGCAGCCCGCCGACCCCGAGCTCCCACGCGCGCGACGGGAGCGAGAAGAACGCCCACGGTTGCGACTGCCCCAGCTGCCAGACACTGAAGGCGAAGGAGCCGCCGACCAGGAGGGCGAGCACGACGAACAGCCCCCGCTTCGACCGGCGCACGAGCAGATAGCCGAGCCCGAGGATGGCGGGCCAGAACAGGTAGAACTGCTCCTCGATGCCGAGGGACCAGTAGTGCTGGAACATCGACGGCACCTCGGTGGCGAGGTAGTTCGTTCCCTCGAACGCGAACCAGTAGTTCGGCACGTAGAGCGCGGTCGCCACGGCATCCCGCAGTACCGTGGCGAGCTGCAGCGGCGGCACCCAGATAAGCGCGGCGAGCACCGTGAGCACGAGCACCACCATCGACGCCGGCAGGATGCGCCGGATGCGCCGGGCGTAGAAGTCGGCGAAGTCGATCCGGCCTCTCCGCTCGAGCTGAGAGAGCAGGTGACCGGTGATGAGGAACCCGGACACGACCAGGAAGATGTCGACCCCGATATACCCGCCCGGCACGATGCTGATGCCCGCGTGGTACACGAGCACCAGCAAGACCGCGATCGCCCGGAGCCCCTGGATGTCTGGGCGGAAACCCCTGGCGCTGGTGGTCGTACCCGGCGTTGTCGCGCCCGGCGAGGCAGCTGCAGCAGAGGGGGTTCCGGGGGCACGCGTGCCCCCCGCGATGTCGATGCTCAAGGCGTCTCCCGATGGCGAACTCGGCCCCGCAGGGTCGTCGTGGTCGTGGGTGCCGGTCGGGAAACCGGCGGAGAACGGGTAGAACGAGTGTTACATGACGCGCGGGGGTCCTTCGACCAATCGGTCTGAGAGTTCATGCACGCTTAACAAACACGCGGGCTGTCGATCCCGTCCCGGAGCCGTGATCCGACGTCGGCGTCGGCTTACGTGGAAGGATGCCGCCATGACCGACGCACCCGCCCGCCGCATGCTGCTCGACACCGCCGCCCTGTATTTTCGCGCGTTCTACGGGGTCCCCGACACCGTGACCTCGCCCGACGGCCGACCGATCAACGCGGTACGGGGGCTGCTCGACATCATCGCCCGACTCGTGACCGAGTTCGAGCCGACAGAACTCGTCGCCTGCTGGGACGACGATTGGCGCCCGCAGTGGCGGGTCGACCTGATCCCCACCTACAAGACCCACAGGGTGCTCGAGGTCGTCGACGCAGGCCCCGATGTCGAACAGG
The DNA here is from genome assembly GCA_041165365.1 of Actinomycetota bacterium. GTDB lineage: Bacteria > Actinomycetota > Actinomycetes > Actinomycetales > Microbacteriaceae > Marisediminicola. Next base: position 37,273 of record JBEANR010000115.1, read on the forward strand.
AGCCGGATGCGCTCTCGCCGCAGGTGCCGGTGATCCGCGAGGTGCTGACGGCGCTCGGCATCCCGATCGTCGGAGCGGCTGCTCACGAGGCGGATGACGTGATCGGCACTCTCGCGACGACCTCGCCGATGCCCGTCGATGTCGTGACCGGCGACCGCGACCTCTTCCAGCTGGTCGACGACTCGCGGGATGTCCGCGTCGTCTACACCGGCAAGGGCATGTCGAACCTGCTCGTGCTCACCGACGACGCCCTGGTCGAGAAGTACCACGTGCGGCCGGATCAGTACGCCGACTTCGCGACGCTGCGCGGGGACGCCTCGGACGGCCTGCCAGGCGTGGCCGGCGTGGGCGAGAAGACGGCGGTGACGCTGCTCGCCGAGTACGGCGACCTCGACGGGATCCGCGCCGCCGCGGCGGACCCGTCGACCGCGATGACGGCGGGGGTTCGCGCGAAGGTGAGCGCGGCATCCGACTATCTCGATGTCGCTCCGACAGTGGTGCGTGTGGTGCGAGACCTCGAGCTCCACGCCTTCGAGGCGCGGATCTCCCTCACCCCCGAGCGCGAGGAGACCGCCAAGGGCTTGGCGCAGACGTGGGGACTGGGCGGCTCGATGGACAGGGTGCTGGCTGCCCTGGCATCACGATCCGCCTGACCGGAGCCACCCTCACAGTTGTCTCCTCGCTGTACCCCATCTACCCTGGCCGGATGCCTTCACGCAGCGTCATCGACTCTCGCGTCCGCCCCGGCGCCCACCACTCGACCGCCGCCTCAGCGAGCTACTCCCGACGGCTCCGGGTCTCGTCCGCAGTGATGGCGGGCCTCGCGGTGCTGGCCGCCGTGTTCGCCGGCCCCGCGACGATCGCCCACGCCGACGACAACGGCACCCTGCATTCATCGGCGAATCAGGCGCGTGCGGCGAGCGGGCTCCCCGCACTCACGCGCAGCCCGGAGATGGACCAGGTCGCTCTCGCCTGGGCGAATCAGATGGCGGCGAACAACACACTGGACCACAATCCCGCCTACTCCTCGCAGATCCCCGCCGGCTGGAACTCGGCGGCGGAGAACATCGCACAGGGGTACAACGGCGGCGGGGCGACCCACGAGGGGTGGATGAACTCGCCCGGGCACCGCGCCAACATCCTCGGCGACTTCACCCACATCGGTGTGGCCTATATCGCCGCGAACGGCACCACCTGGGCGGTCGAGGTCTTCGGGCGCTACGCGGGCGCCGGACCCGCCGGCGTGCAGAGCGCGGTTGCGGCGCCAGCACCCGCGCCGGCGGCTCCTGCTCCTGCGCCCGCTCCGGCACCTGCCGCGCCAGCGCCGGCTCCTGCGCCCAGCCCGACCCCGACGGCCGCCTCGGCCCCGCCGACTCCGACCCCCGTCGTGCGAGACCTCGACGCGGGAGCGATGGATGCCGCGCTCGAGGCCACCTCGGATACCGCCCGCGACAACGAGCCGGACCCGGAGGCCCTCGCCGCTCGTGAAGCGACCGCTGCGGCATCCGTGCAGGCGGAGCTCGTTCCGCTCGGAGTCACGGCGGGAGCGCTCTCCGCGGCCATCGCGAGCCTGCTCTTCGTCGGGTGGCGCTGGCGCCGCGGCTGAGCGCACCTGCCGTCGCGCCCGCACCTCCGACGCAAGCCACCCCGCACCGCCGACGCAAGCCACCCCGAGCGGAGGGGGTCGCTGCGTCGCGGAGGGAGCAACAACCCCGCCCGCGATGCTCTTTCCCCCTCCGCTCGCCCTCAGATCGCTCGGGTCCCCGCGTCGCGCCGTCAATCAGCCATCGCCCGCCGGACCGCCTCGATCGCGAACGCGACGTCGGCGTCGTCCGTCGACCAGTTCGACACCGAGATGCGCAGCACGTCGCGGTCCCGCCAGCGAGAGCCCGACATCCAGACCGTTCCGTCGGCGATGAGGCGCTCGGTGACCCGGCGCGTGCGCTCATCGGAGCCGAAGGTCAGGCACACCTGGGTGAACACGACGTCGTTGAGCACAGCCACGCCAGGCAGGGCGGACAGTCCCTCCGCGAGCTGACGGGCGTGCTCCACCAACCCGTCGA
>JBEANR010000116.1:0-4579 GCA_041165365.1 Actinomycetota bacterium
AGCGTCGACCACGACAGGGCGCGCCCAGCCCACGCACCAGGCTCGCCCAGCATCCGACTGACAGACTGGGCCGATGTTCCGCCAGCATCCGGTGCTCAGTCTCGCGACGTTCGCCTACCTGGCTCTCGTCGGCTGGATCACCCTCGGGCCCCAGCCCCTCGACGACGGACGCGATTCACTGCTGTGGCGCGCGCTCAGGTTCTTCGGCCGCCACGACCTCACCGACTGGATCACCTACCAGCGGGTCGAGTTCACGGCCAACGTGTTCATGTTCATCCCCGTCGGCATGTTCCTGCTGCTGCTCGTCGGGCGCCGACGCTGGTTCGTCGCCCTTCTGGCCGGGATCGCCCTCACCGTCTCGATCGAGACCGTGCAGCTGTTCCTGCCCGATCGGGTGTCGGATGTCAGCGACATCATCGCCAACTCCATCGGAACCCTCATCGGGGTGCTGTTCACCCTCGTGGTCACCTCAGCGCGGCCGCGACGGGTAGCCCGCGAGCAGGATCACCGGCGGTTGCGCACGAGCTCGAACGCGTAGCTCTCGAACCACGTGCCCGCCGCCGGCCCTCCGTTGCACGGGCCGTCACTCGAACCCGGGTGCTTCACCCAGAGCAGTGCGTCGAGCTTGGTGGTGCCGTAGGTGACGTGCGGGTTCTGGCCGAGGGCGGCACCGGGCGGGTTGCACCAGTCGCCGCGCCATCCGGCCCCGTTCCGCGAGACGTCGATGACGAAGTGCTTGCCGCCGACGAGACTCGAGACCGCGTTCGCGTAGGCGCGCTCGGCGTCGACCCGCTTGTAGTTCGACACGTTGGTCGCGAACCCGCGGGCCTTGTCGACCCCCGCCGATCGGAGCAGCCCTGCCATGACGGTGGGCTCGCGCCATCCTGAGGTGCCGGCGTCGAGGTAGACGGTGAGTCCGGCGGAGGCGAGGATGTCGACGGCCTGCGCCATCAGCGCCGGCCTCGTCGCGCGCACCCCCGCGCACTTCTCGCTTCCGAGCATCGCGAGCCCGTCCGGTTCGACGATGACCACGGCGCGGGTGCCGGCGAGAGCCTTCGCCACCGATCGGTTCCACTCGAGGTAGGCGCTCGGTGAGAGACCGCCGGCCGAGTATCCGCCGCAGTCACGGTCGGGGATGGCGTAGGTGGCGAACACCATCGTCTTCTTCTGGGCTGCGGCGGCGGCGACGTGGCGGCGCAGCACCGATCCGAGAAGCGGTTCGGCGAACCAGTCGCCGATCCAGATCGCGGTCGGCTGCCCGCTGATGCGCCGCATCTCGGCGGCCTCGGCGGTGCGGCCCTCCGCCACCAGGCGGTTCGTCGCCTTCACCGCGTCGGTGGTCTGGTCGACGTAGAGCCCGCCAGGGTAGAGCGATGAGACGGGCGCTGCCGCAGCCTGCGCGGGCGGCGACGCGGCCTGGGCGGCGGGTGGCGCGGCGAGCCCACCGGCGGCCAGCCCCGCCACGAGAAGGCACCGCAATGCGACGGTGCGCCGCGCCTGAGATCCGACGGCGCGCGAGCTGGCGACGGCGCGACGGCCAGTGGCGCGATGGCCAGAGAGCTGGTTGATTCCACGCTGAGCAGTCACGATGATTCCCCCGAAGACGTGATGAAGCTCCAGGGTCGCATCCCCGGGCCCGAAGGTCCACACCGTGCGGCGACAAAAATAGATTAGTCTCTAATCTAATTGTTCGAATGAATGGGAGAACCATGACCACCATCGCCGTCTTCGGAGGCACTGGCCGAACAGGACGCCTCGTCGTCGATCGGGCCCTCGCCGCCGGGCACTCCGTGCGCATGCTCGCCAGAACGCCCGGGGCGGTGACGCAGTCGGGTCCGGCCCTCACGATCGTGCGCGGCGACATCCTCGACGCGGCGGCCGTGTCGGAGGTGGTCGCCGGATCGGACGCCGTCATCAGCGTCTTCGGTCAGGTGAAGGGCTCGTCACCCACGGTGCAGACCGACGGCACCCGCACCATCGTCTCGGCGATGGCGGAGCACGGCGTGAACCGCATCGTCTCTCTGTCGGGCGGCGGTCTGCGCTACGACGAGAAAGACCGCCCGAAAGTGGCTGACCGGATCATCCGGCTGCTCCTGCGGATGCTCGCCGGGCGCGTGCTCGACGATGCGAAAGGTCACCTCGAGGTGCTCGAGGCGAGCGGCCGCGACTGGACCGTCGTGCGCGCTCCCGTGCTCAAGGACAACCCGCGCATCGGGTCGTACAGGGTCGGATGGGTGGGGGTCGGCACGGGCACCTCGATCCCGCGCGCCGACCTCGCCGACTTCCTGCTGACACAGGTGGACGACCGCACCTTCGTGCGTCAGTTGCCCTTCGTGAGTTCGTGACGGACCACGACGCAGAGCACGCCGAGCGTTCGGCCGCCCTCGCCCGAGCCCTCGACACGATCGGCTCGGTCACGCGCGAGTTCGCCGCCCAGCGCCGTTCGCCGTTCGGATCGCACGCCGTCGGGCGGTCGGGGATGGACGCCCTCTTCCTGCTGTCCCGCGCTGACGGACTCACGATCCGGGCGCTCGCCGAGGGGCTGGGGGTCACCAGCAGCGCGGTGACCCAGCTGCTCGAGACCCTGAGCGCGAAGGGGCTCGTGCTCAGCACCGCGCACCCGAGCGATGGCAGGAGCCGCATCATCCGCCTGTCGCAGGGGGCGCGACTCGAGGTCGACGAGTTCCAGCGCGGGTACGCCGATCTGCTCGCCCCCAGGTTCGATTCGTTGTCGACCCGCGAGGTAGTCGAGCTCGCGGCCCTGTTGGCGAAGGTCGAGATTTCGGACACCGGGCGAGCGGCGGCCGCCGCCCCAGTGGCTGCCGCTGCCCCGGTGACTGAGGGATCACTATGAGCGGCGCCGTGCTCGTCACCGGAGCCTCCGGAACGGTGGGCTCCGCGGTCGTCGAGAGCCTGCTCGCCGCGGGGGAACAGGTCGTGCGCGGTCGAGGGCCCCGCTCCGCGGCGGCCGAACGGGTGCGGGATGATTCAGGCGGTGTCGAGGTCGACTTCACCGCCCCCGGCACCTGGGCCGCGGCCCTCGACGGGGTCGATCGGGTGTTCCTGCTGCGGCCACCGGCGATCGCCGACATGGACGCCACCCTGCTCCCGTTCTGCGACGCCGCGCTCGAGGCGGGCGTCGGCCACATCGTGTTCCTGTCGCTGCAGGGCGTCACGGCGAATCGTCGCACCCCGCACCACGCGGTCGAGGCCCACCTCCGCGGACGCGGAGCCCCCTTCACCTTCCTGCGGCCCAACTTCTTCATGCAGAACCTCTCGACGACCTTCGTCGCCGACATCCGGGACCGCGACGAGATCTTCGTCCCCGCCGGCCGCGCCAAGACTGCGATGATCGACGCCCGAGACCTCGGCCCGGTCGCGGCGGAGGTGCTGACGGGCACCGGCCACCTCGGCAAGGCCTACACGCTCTCGGGCGCCCGTTCCCTCGACTACGGGGAGTGCGCGCGCATCCTCTCCGAGGTGCTCGGGCGCGGCATCCGGTACCGGGCGCCGACGTCGTCGCAGTACCTCGAGCGCCTGCGTAGCGAGGGAGCAGCCGACGACTACGTCGCGGTGCAGAAGCAGATCTGGCGCGTGGTGCGTTGGCGCCTGTCGTCCAAGCCCAACGACGAGGTCGAGCGCCTCACCGGGGTGCCGGCGAGGGGCTTCGAGACCTTCGCCTCAGACCTCATGGACGTGTGGATGCCGCGCTGAGCCGTCATCCGTGCGCCGTCGGCGTCTCGAGCCCCACGTCGACGAAGCCCGTGAAGTGATTCCCGACCCCGTCGTACTCGGAGCGGAGCATCCCCTCGGGCACCGGCGGCAGGGCGTCGGGATCGTGGTCGTCGCACGCCACGAGACCGAACTCCTGCCACCACTTCTTGGGTCTCACGGTCTCTGAACGGCCGCAGACCACGCAGGTGAGGGTCACCCAGACGGGCCTGCGCCCGGTGCGGTTCGCCCTCGATTGCACGAGCCAGGCCGGCGGTGCGGTCTCGATCGCCGCGAGTTCCGATTCGGAGACCGTCGCCGGGATGCCGTGGCGATGCGCCATCTCGAGGGTGATGTCGAGCCTCTGCGCCGCCTCACGTCTGGTCACCATGTCCCCACAACGATAAGGTGCGCGCCGGTTCCCCGGTGCCGGAACCCCCTGCTGGTAGGCTCTGCGAGGGTGCCTTCGGGCATCCACAACGGAGCAGGCCGGCAAGACGCTGGTCACCGGTGGTGAATTACTGGATCGGGCACTCACCCCGAGCCCGGTGACTTTCTACTGTTGACCAGACATGCGTCCCGCTCGGATCGCGATGGACTCCACCGCGTCCAGGGGATCGCACGTACGCACGGTGTCACCACACGGTGTGTCCTCGAACTCGCTCCTGCTCCTCGACGAGCCGTCGCCCACACGGGGCGATGGCGACAAGAAAGAGGAGTAACCCCCATATGGAGGGTCCAGAGATTACATTCGCCGAAGCCGTTCTCGACAACGGCAAGTTCGGCAAGCGCGTCGTCCGGTTTGAGACCGGCCGGCTCGCGCAGCAGGCCCAGGGCGCGGTCGCCGCGTACCTCGACGAGGACACCA
>JBEANR010000117.1:0-4215 GCA_041165365.1 Actinomycetota bacterium
GGCGGCGCCTTCGTCGTGTTGTCGTTGTCGCGGCTCAAGCGCACTCAGGTCGTCGCGGCCAGGATACGGCGGTCGAGATCATCCAGCTCGCACAGAGTCTGATGCAGCCCACACGCGAGGACGCAGGTCTGAAACTCACTCATCGGGCAGAGCCCTCAGACGAGCGATGGTGCCGCGCGAGCACTCGGCCGCCGATCTGTCCGCTGCCGTCGGTGAACGCGTGGATCGATTCGAACCGGGCGCGACCAATTGCTGCCTACCCTCGGCATCACCGTCAGCTTGAGCTACGGCAACGAGGTTCAGCACTCATGACCACAAGTGTGTCGGGCCCAGCTTGTGTTCATTTGCTCTAGACACGACTTGCGCGGGGGCGGGACAGCGGCGGCGGGAGCGTGAGTGGAGCCTAGGGGAATCGAACCCCTGACCTCCTGCTTGCAAAGCAGGCGCTCTACCAATTGAGCTAAGGCCCCTCGTGCGACGTGGAGCACCGCGAGGATGATCCGGAGTGGGGCTACCAGGACTTGAACCTGGGACCTCTTCATTATCAGTGAAGCGCTCTAACCGCCTGAGCTATAGCCCCTCGAGGGCAGATACGAGAGTATCGCACGGCTCGGGTTTCACTAAATCGCGCTTCGACAGGCTCAGCGACCCGGGGCAAAGGCTCAGCGACCCGGGGGTGACACGGACGGGCGAAGCGCTTCGACAGGCTCAGCGACCCGGGGCGCAGGCTCAGCGACCCGGGGGTGACGGGCGCGGGGACCCCGGGGTGTGCGCAGCGACCCGCGCGTCAATTGTTCTGGAAGCCGACCAGCAGCCCGCCAGTGACCCGTGCCGAGAGGTTATACAGCAGCGCGGCGATCGCGCCGAGCGCGGTGCCGATGAGCACGTTGAGCACCGCGACGATCACCGCGAAGAGGGTGACCTGAACGAGCGAGAAGTCTGCGGTGACGCTGAACGACGGATCGTTGAGCACGTCGCGGAACAGCCCGTTCACATCGTCGAAGATGCCGGTGTAGTTCAGCACCGACCAGATGAGAGCGGCGAAGACGACCTGCACGATGCCGAGGCAGATCGAGAGCAGGAACGACAGTTTCACCACTGACCAGAAGTCGATGTACACCAGCTTCAGCCGCACCTGCTTGGTGCTGACCTTGCGGGGGGCCTTGCGCTGGAGCTTCTCGGCGACGCTGGTCATGTCTCGTCCTTCCCAGCGCGGTCTTCCCCGGCTGAAATCGGCTCGATCGATGGGGTACCGTCCGAGTCCGGGTCGGTCGCGTCCGCCCCCTCGGGGGTTTCGGCGCCCTGGGCTTCCAGATTGCGTTCACTGTTCTTCGCCACCTCGATGATGCGATCATCGTCTGCGAATCGCGCGAACACGACGCCCATGGTGTCTCGGCCCTTAGCAGGGACCTCAGCGACTGATGAGCGTACCACCTTGCCGGTTTCGAGCACCACGAGAACCTCGTCGTCTTCACCGACGATCAGCGCGCCCGCGAGATCACCCCGATCCTCGACCAGCTTGGCCACCTTGATGCCCAGACCACCCCGGTTCTGCAGCCTGTACTGGTCGACGCTCGTGCGCTTCGCGTAGCCACCCTCGGTCACCACGAAGACGAAGGCGTGCTCGCCGTTCGACGGCACGACCGAGGCGTTGAGCAGGGTGTCGTCGGCCCTGAAGTGCATCCCGATCACCCCGGAGGTCGAACGGCCCATCGGCCGCAAGGTCTCGTTCGACGCGGTGAACCTGATCGACATCCCCTTGCGGGAGACCAGCAGCACGTCGGAGTCGACGTCGACCAGCATCGCCGACACCAGTTGATCGTCGTCGCGGAGGTTGATCGCGATGATGCCGCCGGTGCGGTTGGTGTCGTACTCCGTCAGCGCCGTCTTCTTGACCAGGCCACGACGGGTCGCGAGCACGAGATACTGCGCCGCCGCGTAGTCGCGGATGTCGAGCACCTGCGCGATCTCCTCGTCGGGCTGCATCGCGAGCAGGTTGGCGACGTGCTGGCCCTTCGCGTCTCGGCCGGCCTCCTGCAGCTCGTAGGCCTTCGCGCGATAGACCCGACCCTTCGTGCTGAAGAACAGGAGCCAGTGATGTGTCGTGGTGACGAAGAAGTGTTCGACGACGTCATCCGCGCGCAGCTGCGCCCCCCTCACTCCCTTGCCGCCGCGGTGCTGGCTGCGGTAGTTGTCGCTCCTGGTGCGCTTGATGTAGCCGCCGCGGGTCACGGTGACCACCATCTCCTCTTCGGGGATGAGGTCTTCGACGTTCATGTCGCCGTCGAAACCGAACATGATCTCGGTGCGGCGGTCGTCTCCGAACTTGTCGGAGATCTCGGTGAGCTCGTCGCTGACGATGGTGCGCTGACGGTGTGGGTCGGCGAGGATCGCGCGGTACTCCGCGATCAGGCGCTCGAGCTCGGCGGCCTGGTCGAGGATCTTCTGCCGCTCGAGCGCGGCGAGTCGCCGCAGCTGCATGGTGAGGATCGCGTTGGCCTGCAGCTCGTCGACGTCGAGCAGGTCCATGAGGCCGGAGCGCGCGTCATCCACCGTCGGCGACCGACGGATGAGCGCGATGACCTCGTCGAGGGCGTCGAGGGCCTTGATGTACCCGCGGAGGATGTGGGCGTCGGCCTCGGCCTTGTTGAGGCGGAACGTGGTGCGCCGCACGATGACGTCGATCTGGTGCGCGATCCAGGCGGTGATGAACCCGTCGATCGGCAGGGTGCGCGGGATGCCGTCGACGATGGCGAGCATGTTCGCGCCGAAGTTCTCCTGCAGCGGGGTGTGCTTGTAGAGGTTGTTGAGCACGACCTTGGCGACGGCGTCGCGTTTGAGCACGATCACCAGCCGTTGGCCGGTGCGACCGGAGGTCTCGTCCCGGATGTCGGCGATGCCCCCGAGGCGTCCCTCCTTGACGAGGTCGGCGATCTTGATCGCGAGGTTGTCGGGGTTCACCTGGTACGGCAGCTCGGTGATCACGAGGCAGGTGCGACCCTGCAACTCCTCGACGCTGACCACCGCGCGCATCGTGATCGACCCGCGACCGGTGCGGTAGGCGTCTTGGATGCCCTTGATTCCGAGTATCTGCGCACCCGTCGGAAAATCCGGCCCCTTGATGCGCTGCAGGAGGGCGTCGAGCAGTTCCTCGCGGCTGGCCTCGGGGTTCTCGAGCGACCAGAGCGCGCCGGCCGCCACCTCGCGCAGGTTGTGCGGAGGGATGTTGGTCGCCATCCCCACCGCGATGCCGACGGACCCGTTGACGAGCAGGTTCGGAAACCGCGACGGCAGGATCACCGGCTCGAGGGTCCGACCGTCGTAGTTGTCGGCGAAGTCGACGGTGTCCTCGTCGATGTCACGCACCATCTCGAGGGCGAGCGGAGCCATCTTGGTCTCGGTGTACCGGGGAGCGGCCGCGCCGTCGTTGCCGGGCGAGCCGAAGTTGCCCTGGCCGAGCGCCAGCGGGTAGCGGAGGCTCCACGGCTGCACGAGGCGAACGAGGGCGTCGTAGACCGACGAGTCGCCGTGCGGGTGGAACTGCCCCATGACATCGCCGATGACACGGGTGCACTTCGAGAAGCCCTTGTCGGGGCGGTATCCCCCGTCGTACATCGTGTAGATCACGCGACGGTGCACCGGCTTGAGGCCGTCGCGCACCTCCGGCAGCGCGCGCCCGACGATGACGCTCATCGCGTAGTCGAGGTACGACCGCTGCATCTCGAGCTGCAGATCGACTTGCTCGATCTTGTCGTGACGGTCGTCGATGACGGCCTTCTCGAAAATCGGCTCTACTGCCGAACCGGCGCTCGAATCGGTGGGGGTTTCTTCGTCAGCCATCAGTGGCCTTTCGTCGGGGAGGTCTCGCCACGGCCTTTCGGCCTACTCGACCAGCGGGTACCGCAGCGACCAGGGCTGCGCGAGCCGCACGAGGGCGTCGTAGATCGGGGAGTCGCCGTGCGGGTGGTAGTGCCCCATCACGTCGCCGACGACCCGGGCGCACTTGGCGTACGGCCGGGTGGGGCCGACGCCGAGCTCGGACATGCCGTAGAGCACGCGGCGGTGGACGGGCTTCAGGCCGTCGCGGACGTCGGGCAGCGCACGCCCGACGATGACGCTCATCGCGTAGTCGAGGTACGACCGCTGCATCTCGAGCTGCAGGTCGACCTGCTCGATCCGGTCGGTGACGGGGCCCTCCGGGGGCTCAGATGTCAA
>JBEANR010000118.1:0-42492 GCA_041165365.1 Actinomycetota bacterium
TCGAGCCTTACGGCGCTCGAGCCTGATCGGCGCCGTTCTGCTCCGCCCGACGGCCGAGCGCGACAGAACGACGCCGATGAGCAGCGAGTCCAGGGTCGATGAGCCCGGATCGGAGGACGCCCGTTCCCGGTCATCCTGCGCCTCGTCCCCGACGACAGCGCTTGCCTTGCGACGTACCGCCACGGATTTCGGGGCGCCAGGGCCGATAGACGGAGGGAAAGTCCCGTCGGGCGGGATTGCGTACCCCGAATCCGTTGTACAGACCACTCGGTATAGCCTGAACTCCGCGAGATCCCGGGGTGGCGGGGGTACACGGGCGTACCCCATATGTCCCCCAAAAAGACGACTTTGGGAACGCCCGACATGTACCAAGATGATGAGTGCTAGGTGTCTCTCATCGAGTTACACCACCAACCATCGGCCGACTAGGGTAAGCGGGCCGATGAATTGGGGGCGAGTCAGGGCGGTATTCGGGTTATCGCCCTGACTCGGGTTGTGACGTGGGGCCGGTCCAAGGATCGGCCCCATTGTCTTGCCCGCTTCGGGCTTGCCCCCCAGCGTCTATGCCCGCCTGCGTCTCGCCGGCCAATGACTTGCCGGCCAGCGTCTCGCCGGCCAATATCTTGCCAGCCAATATCTTGCCGGCCAATATCTTGCTGGCCAATATCTTGCCCGGCAGTGTCTTGCCCGGCATTGTCTTGCCCACCTCGGGCTTTCCCGATATCAGCCTCGCCCCCGCTGCCGGGGCCATCGAATCCTGGATGGCGCCGAGCGGGCCGGACGCGACGAGCGCATCAGCTCAGGCGCCCGTGACCGACGCCGGCGAGGCGGTGCCGCCCGCAGCATCCGGATCCGGAGCCCTGTCGTCCCCAGCGTCGTCCTCAGCGTCGTCATCCAGATCGTCATCCGCATCGAACCCCGACGACTCACGCAGCGACCCGGGCTCCCCCGTCGTGCGCGGCAGCTCCAACCAGAGGTGGATCTCCTCGTCCTCGCCGTCGGGCTCCTGCCCGAGGGCCACGTTCTCGCCGTCGTCCGACGAGCTGAGGCCGACCACGGTCACGGCGGTCTCCGAGCCGACGGGTACGGTGCGCGCGATGATGCGATCCGCGTCCGTTCCGGCGATGGCATCGGCGAGGCCGTTCAACACCCTGTCGAGGTCGGCCTCGGCGAGGTCGTCGATACCACCCTCGTCGAGCAGCGTGACCACGGCGCCCCTGCGGCGGGCCGCCATCACCTCGTCGCGCACCCGGTCGTTGAGGAGGGTGCGCCCGCGGATCTCATCGCGGATGGCGCCCTCGAGGTAGAGGCACTCCCTGCGCTGCTCGTCGGTCAGATCGCCACCGGTCGCGACGATCTGCCGCAGCATCGGAAGCGCCATCCTGCTGGTCTGACCGAGACGGAACTGGCGCTCGAAGACGTGCGCCTCCTGTGCCGCGCGCCACTCGGCGGCCTCACGCTCAGCCAGCGCGTACTGACGGGCGTCACGGCCGGCTGACGCGAGCGAATAGGCGAGGGCGTGCGCGACACCCACCCAGATGAAGTTGCCGGCGACGCCGTAGTCGAGGAGACCGTCGAAGCCCGCCCACGCAACGGTCTCGACGGTGAGGGCGGCGAGTCCCATCCAGGCGAAGCTCTGGCGGCGACGCGTGGAGGTGATCACGAGCAGGGTGCCGATGGCGGCGGTGTGCCAGGCCGCGTAGGTGTCCTTGGCGCCGTCCGGCAACTGACTGGTCACCAGCAGGGACATCGCGACCGAGACCGAGACGTTGAACGCCGCCATCCACACCGGCATGCGCGGGCTCGGCGAGGGCAGCAGGCTCACGACGGTGGCGATGACGTAGAGGGCTATCGCCACGAGATAGGGGCCCCGATGGACGGGGACGTCGATCGAGACGACGGCGAGGATCACGTGGTACGCCGAGAAGACGGCGGCGAGGCTGACGATGAGGTACCGCGGGATCGAGATGGTCATCGCGCCACTCCCTGAACCGCGCGGCCGTCGAGCCCGCCGTCAGACGAAGCGGAGTTCGAGCCTGGCCATCGCAGAGTGATGACGGTGCCGTCGAGCGGATCCGAGACCACGGTCGCCGACCCTCCCGCGTTCGACACCCGTTCGACGATCGACACCCTCAGGCCGATGCGCTCGGTCGGGATCCTGCCCATGTCGAAACCCGTTCCCGAGTCGCCGACCTCGATCGCGAACCTGCCGTCCGGCTCGTCGCGCATCGTCACCCAGCGCCGCACCGACGGGCCGCCGGCGTGCTGCGTGCTGTTGACCATCGCCTGCACCGCCGCGGAGTAGAGGGCCTCGGCCGCCTGATTCGGAAGGTCCGACTCGACTTGGACCGTCGTGTCGACCTCGATCGGCATCGACATCCCCGCCGCCGCGATCCGCACCCGCTCGGCCACCTGCACCCGGCACACCACCGACGTGTCGTCGGGCGACGACGTGGCGGCGCCCCGCAGATAGCCCATCGCGTTGGTCGCCATCCGGCTCGCCAGCCGCTCGGCCTCCGGCGTGTGGGCTCGTGCCGCGGAGAGGAAGGTGGTGAGCACGCTGTCGTGCACGATCGCGTCGACCTGCACCCGCTCGACCTCCGTCGCGTGCTGTCGCACCGCGTGTGCGTAGCGATCGAGCGCCGTGGACTGCGCGGTGTCGACGGATGCCGCAGCGCCCCGCAGCAGCGTGATGATGACCACCACGGCGCCACCCAGCAGCACGGCGTAGATCACATCGAGGGTGACGATGCCGAAGGGGGCCTGGCCTCCCGGAAGGGTCAGTCGCACGACTCCGTAAGCGCTCGGCAGCACGATGCACGCGGCGATCGCCGCCCACACCGGCCACGCGATGGTGGCGGCGGCGGTGGCCGTGGTCAGGAGGAACCACAACCACGGCCGATCGCTGCCGGCGGTCGGGCCGAGCACCGCGAACGGCCAGGTGATCGTGCCGAAGAACCACGACAGGGCGACGTAGCCATTCACGCCCTTGACCCACCGCTTCGCGAAGGAGGCGACGATGGCGGCGACCAGTCCGCCGAAGATCGACACGTTCACGATCACCGACCACACCGGGATCACCATGTCGGCTTGGGCGACGACCGCCGGGAGGGCCTGCAGAGTGCTCGCCAGCCCGAAGAGGGCCACCGACCGCGACGCGACGGTCTCGATCTGACTGCGGCTGATCGAGTTGCGGGTCGGCCTCAGCTGACCCGGGACGACGGAGAGGTCGCCGTCAGCGGGCATCGCCGGCGTCGGGATCGAGGCCGGGAAGGATGCCGTCTTCGACCGCGCGCCGGAGGAGGTCGACCTTGGTCGGAGCCGGACGCCCCACCTCGACGTACTTCACCCGGATGCGGTCGAGGTACTCGCGGGCGGTGGAGTACCCGATGCCGAGCTGCTGCGCGGCCAGCTTGAGCGGGAAACCGGAGGCGTACAGGTGCAGGATCTCGCGCTCCCGGCGTCCGAGCTGCGCCTTCGCGAAATCGCTGTCCGCATCGATCGCCGTCGCCCACTCGAGATTGTTGAGGACCTCACCATGGGCCACGGTCTCGACCGCGGAGATGACCGTCTTCGTCGCCGACGACTTCGGGATCACCCCGGCCGCCCCGGCCGCGAGCGCCTCGCGCACCGACGCCACCCGATCGGCGATGCTGTGGATGAGCACCGCGGCCCCGATCGCCTGCACCCGCTTGACGTTCTCGGTGACGACCGATCCGTCGCCGAGAGAGAGGTCGAGCACGACGACATCACACTCCTGATCGCCCAATTCGGTGATGAATTCGTCGACGGATGCCGCGGCGACGACGAAATCGAAACCCGCGTCGATACACGCGGCCTTGAGGCCCAGCCTGACCGATTCGTGATCGTCGACCACGGAGACCCGGACGTGTCGAGCGGAGGTGGTCGAGGGTGGCTCGTGGAGCGTCGTCTGGGCCATGCTGATCCTGTCCGTGGTCGGCCGTCGGCGAGACGACCCGAGATGCCCATGGTACCGGGATACCGGCGCGGGGGACCGGAAGACCGGTCGGTCCCTCCTGCGCGTCACCCCGCGTCATCCGCGTCCGGGGCGGGTCCGCGCCCACCCCCGGGCCTGCGGTTCAGTCCCTCCTGAAGGAGGCGACGGCCTCGACGTGGTGGGTGTTCGGGAAGAGGTCGAAGGCGCGGAGGCCCGACAACCGGTATCCGTGAGCGGCGAGCATCCCGACGTCCCGGGCGAGCGCCACGGGATCGCAGGCGACGTACACGATCTGGGTGGGGGCGAGTTCCGCGAGCTGATCGACCACCTCGCGGCCGGCGCCCGAGCGGGGCGGGTCGAGCACGACCGTCGCGCGGGACAGTCTGTCGCGCTCGACGGGTCCGGCGGTCATTCGGATGCCGCGCAGAAAACGGTCGACGCGGTCGGCCACGGTCTTCGCCCCCACCCACTCGGCGAGGTTCTCGGCGGCGTGCTCCGTCGCGGTCTGGTCGGACTCCACCGACGTGATGCTCATACCGTCTCCGAACCGATCGCCCACGGCGGCCGCCAGCAACCCGACGCCCCCGTAGAGATCGAGATTCGCCGCGTGCAGATCGAAGGCGGCCGGGTCGACGGCGTCCTGCACCGCGCGGGTCAACGTCGCTGCCGCATGCCGGTGCACCTGCCAGAAGCCACGGGCGTCGAGGCCGAACTCCCGGTCGCCGACCCGCTCCACGATGCGCCGCCGATCGGATCGCGCCCGGTGCCGTGTCGTGCGGGTCTCCTCGACCACCACGAAGGGATCGCCGAAGGAGGGCACGACGACGTCGACATGCGTTGCTCCGCGAAACCGTTCGCCGAGGGGAAGCACGGCGCGGGCCTCCTGCACCGCGAGCGGGATGTCGTCGACGCTGATGACCCGGTGCGACCGCGCGGCGTACGGGCCGGGCATCCCGTCGGCGTCGACCTGCAGCCGCACCCGCGTGCGCCACCCCGTGCCGTCGGCGTCCGGCACGACACCGTCGGCCACGGCGGCGCTCGCGGGGCCGCCGCTCGGAAGCGCCTCGACCCGCACCCCGGAGAACGCGTCCGTACGCCCGAATCTGGCGAGCGCGTCGACGAGCACCTGCCGCTTCAGCTCCCGCTGGTGCCCGAGGTCGATATGGCCGAACTCGGCGCCGCCGGCGCGGTCGGCCGGTGCCCGATCGAGCGACGCGGCCGCCCAGACGTGGTCCCGTCGGAAGGGGGATGGCTCGAGCACCTCGACCGTGACGGCGCGCCAGAACGAGGGCTTCGCATTCTCCGTGACCTCGACAACGACCGTCTCGCCCGGGATGGCGTCGGCGACGAAGACGACGCGCCCCTCGAAGCGTGCCACCGAGATGCCGCCGTGTGCGACGCCGGTAACCTCGACCTCGATCCGATCACCCAGCATCTCGCCCATCCCCCGAGCTTAGGAGCAGCATGCGGCTGTACCTCGCGTCGACCTCCCCCGCCCGACTCGCCACCCTGCGCGCCGCAGGCATCGAACCCGTGGTGGTGCCGTCGCACGTCGATGAAGACGCCGTCGTCGCCGAGCGCGAGAGTGCGCACGGCCCGCTCTCGGCCGCAGACATGGTGCTGCTGCTCGCCCGCGCGAAGGCCGAGGCGGTCATCGGCGATGCGGGGCCTCCGCTCGACGGGGTCGTGCTCGGCGGCGACTCCGCGTTCGAGCTCGACGGCGTCACCTACGGCAAACCGCACCTCGCCGCGGTGGCGCGGGAACGATGGATGCTGCAGCGCGGCCGCACCGGACACCTCCACTCCGGGCACTGGATCGTCGACCGGCGCGGGGGCGTGACCGGTCGAGGGCTGGGGGTGGTCACGACGACGGAGGTCACGTTCGCCGACGACATCACCGACGAGGAGATCGACGCCTACATCGCGACCGGCGAGCCCCTCGAGGTCGCGGGCGCGTTCACGATCGACAGCTTGGGCGCCCCGTTCATCACCGGGGTCGTCGGCGATCCGCACGCCGTCGTCGGACTGTCGCTCGCGGCGGTGCGCGGACTGCTCCTTCAGCTCGACATCGCCTGGCCCTCCCTCTGGACACGGTGAGCAGGCTGGTCACGGTGATCGGGCGGGTCACGGTGATCGGGCTGGTCACGGTGATCGGGCTGGTCACGGTGATCGGTTTGTAGCAACCCTGCAACAGGTCGGAGCGTCTTTCATCGGAGGTGGCCAAGGAGCGACCCGTCAGCCCCAATAGGCTTGGGCTTTATGCCCCGCATCACGAAGATCCTGATCGCCAACCGAGGAGAGATCGCCGTCAGGGTCATCCGGGCGGCTCGGGACTCGGGGCTCACCTCCGTGGCCGTCTACGCCGATCAGGACCGCGACGCCCGGCACGTGAGACTCGCCGACGAGGCCTACGCCCTCGAGGGTGCGACCTCGGCGGAGACCTATCTCGTCATCGACAAACTGCTCTCGGTCGCGCGGCGGTCGGGAGCGGATGCCGTGCATCCCGGCTACGGCTTCCTCGCGGAGAACGCCGACTTCGCCCGGGCGGTGATCGGTGCCGGGCTGACCTGGATCGGGCCGTCCCCCGAGGCGATCGAGAAGCTCGGCGACAAGGTGTCGGCCAGGCACATCGCCGAGAAGGTGGGCGCGCCGCTCGCTCCGGGCACCCTGAACCCGGTGTCGGGCGCGGATGAGGTCTTGGCGTTCGTCGACCAACACGGCCTGCCCGTCGCCATCAAGGCGGCGTTCGGCGGCGGGGGGCGGGGTCTGAAGGTGGCACGCACCCGCGACGAGGTGCCCGAACTATTCGACTCCGCCACCCGCGAGGCGATCGCCGCTTTCGGCCGGGGCGAGTGTTTCGTCGAGAAATACCTCGACCAGCCGCGTCACGTCGAGACCCAGTGCCTCGCGGACGCCCACGGCACCGTCGTCGTCATCTCGACCAGGGACTGCTCGCTGCAGAGGCGTCACCAGAAACTCGTGGAGGAGGCGCCGGCTCCGTTCCTCACCGCAGAGCAGAACGCCCTGCTCTACTCGGCCTCGAAGGCGATCCTGCGCGAGGTCGGCTACCTCGGTGCGGGAACCTGCGAGTTCCTCGTGGCGAAAGACGGCACCATCTCGTTCCTCGAGGTCAACACGAGACTCCAGGTCGAACATCCGGTCTCCGAGGAGGTCACGGGGATCGACCTGGTCAGGGAGCAGTTCAGGATCGCCGAGGGTGAGGCGATCGGATACGACGATCCCGCCCCGCAGGGTCACTCGTTCGAGTTCCGCATCAACGGCGAGGATCCAGGACTGAACTTCATGCCGTCGCCCGGCCCCGTGCACGTGCTCCGGTTCCCGGGCGGGCCGGGGGTGCGTGTCGACAGTGGAGTCACCACCGGGGATGTCATCAGCGGCGCGTTCGACTCGCTTCTCGCCAAGCTCATCGTCACCGGGTCATCCAGAGCCGATGCCCTCGAACGCTCCCGTCGCGCTCTCGACGAGTTCGAGGTCGCCGGGCTGCCGACCGTGCTGCCGTTCCATCGGGCGATCGTGCGGGATCCGGCTTTCACCTCGGATCCGTTCTCGGTCTACACCCGATGGATCGAGACCGAGTTCGTGAACAACTTCGAGCCGTGGAGCGGATCGCTGACGGATGCCGCACCCGCCGCCCCCCGCACGAGCGTGGTCGTCGAGGTGGACGGCAAGCGCATCGAGGTCGGGCTGCCGGCGCGGCTCGTGGGAGCCGTCGCGGGCTCCGCACTGGTGCCCCCTCCCCGCCGTCGGGGGTCGAGCGGCGCGGCAGCCACCGCCACGGGGGATTCGGTCAAGGCGCCCATGCAGGCGACGATCGTGAAGCTGGCCGTCGCCGACGGCGACCGAGTGGTGAAGGGCGACCTCGTGCTCGTGCTCGAGGCGATGAAGATGGAGCAGCCGATCGCCGCGCACAAAGACGGTGTGATCGCGAACGTGGACGCCGCGGTCGGCACCACCGTGTCGTCCGGGCACCTGCTGCTCGACATCCGCGGCTGACCCGGCCAGCCGCGCCGCGCACGCGCCCGCGCCGCGCTGCGCCGCGCCGCGCCGCGCCGCGCACCATTACACCGCGAGTTGGCCGAATCACCAGCAGGTCGATGCATCTGCCAACTCGAGATTCATCGGTCACGAAGGCCAGCCGCCACAAGATGGGCGTGGAGGCGCCGCGGCTCGAGCGCGACCTTCCATCCCCACCGGCTCATGCGGTGACCCGCAGCCCGAAGGTCGTCCTCGCGGGCTTTCTCGTCACGGAGCGCCTGCTCCGGGGTGCGACCTCGAAGGAACGCCGGATCGGAGTACTTCGCGTCTCCGTCGAACTCTCCGATGAGGTTCGCGGCGGGCCACCAGAAGTCGACCACGTACTTCCGACCGCTGGCGCCGACCAGTGTCACCTGCAGTTGCGGTGCCGGCAGGTGGGCGACATCCATGGCGACCCGGCTCAGAGACTCTCCGGGGCGGTCGGCTCGACCGTCCGCGAATTCGATCACTCGTCGAGCTTTCGCAGACCCATGCGGTGCAGAGATGAGCGACAGCTCGTGGCGGAGATCGTCGACGGTCGTCAGGGTTCGGGGGACTCCTTCGATGGCATGGTCGTTTCGGCGGAGGGCGGCATCCGCCATCACGACGGCCTGACCGTGGGACCCCGCGATCGCCATGTCGAGCACGGTCCGGGCCAGGGTCGTGACGCGAAGGCCGTCGATCAGATCGAGGTCGTCGGGTCTCGGCACCGAATGGCGTATGAAGGTCGACGTGCGAGCGGCCAGTGCCGGGTGCTCCCGGAACACGTGGGAGTGACGGGGCCACGCTCCGACTGCCGGAAGTCTCCACAGAGCTGCCGCTGAATGATGCGAGAAGGCGACGTCCGGATCGAGATGCGCCGCGCCCATGATCCTCATGAGGTACCGATCGTCGCCCGAGCTCGCCATCCAGACGGTGGTCGGCACGTAGACACCCCTGTAGATCGCGGTGTATTCGCCCCGGTGCACCGCGGAGTAGAAGGCTGTTCGCTCGCCTGCGATGGCGAGGTCGGACGAGAGGATGATGTCTCCGCGCCAGTGGAGGACAGGGAAGGGAATCATCCCCTCACCGTCGCCTATCCGCGCCCTCGTCGGGCGACCACCGCTCGCCCCGGTCGAGAACTCTCGACACGACGGCAATGTGCAGGAACAGTTCGGCTCTCGACCGATGCATCGCGAGTTGGCCAAAGGACGGCTAGAGCGATGGAACGGCCAACTCGCGATGCATCGGATGGCGCGGGGCGCGGGCGCGAGTGCGGGATGCCGGGTGCGGGGTGCGGGGTGCGGGGCGTGGGCGCGGGTGCGGAGTGCGGGCGCGGGCCGGGCGGGACTACGCGACGATGTGCATCGCGCGCGCGGCATCCGTGATGCTGCCCGAGAGGGAGGGGTAGACCGCGAACGCCCGCGCGACCTGGTCGACCGTGAGCCGGTGCTCGATGGCGATCGCGATCGGCAGGATGAGCTCCGAGGCGTGCGGGGCGACGATGACTCCGCCGATGACCGTGCCCGACCCGGTGCGGGCGAAGAGCTTCACGAAGCCCTCCTTGATGCCCTGCATCTTCGCGCGCGGGTTGGAGGCGAGCGGCAGCTTGTAGATGTCGCCCTGGGCGATGCCGTCCTCGATCTGCTTCTGCGTCCATCCGACGGTCGCGATCTCCGGCTGGGTGAAGATGTTGGATGTCACGTTCCGCAACTCCGTCGGATTCACCGCGTCGCCCATCGCGTGGTAGACCGCGGTGCGACCCTGCATGGCGGCCACGGACGCGAGGGGCAGGAAGTCGGAGCAGTCCCCCGCCGCGTAGATCGACGGCACCGAGGTGCGTGCGACCCGGTTGACGCGGATGTGGCCGCTCTCGGTCAACTGCACGCCTGCTTCCTCGAGTCCGATGCCCGTCGTGTTCGGCACCGACCCCACGGCGAGCAGGCAATGGGAGCCCTCGACCGTGCGGCCGTCGGCGAGGGTGGCGACGACCCCGGTCTCGGTGCGCGCCACCGACGCCGCGCGCGATTTCGAGAGCACCGTCATCCCGTTGCGGGTAAACACGTCTTCGATGACCCTCGCGGCGTCGGCGTCCTCGCCGGGGAGCACCTGATCTCGGCTCGAGATGAGCGTCACCTTCGACCCGAGCGCGGTGTAGGCCGAGGCGAACTCGGCGCCGGTCACCCCGGATCCGACGACGATGAGGTGCTCCGGCACCGACTCCAGCGTGTAGAGCTGCGTCCAGGTGAAGATGCGCTCGCCGTCGGGCTTCGCCGTCGGGAGGATGCGCGGGCTCGCCCCCACCGACACGATGAGGGTGTCGGCCTCGATCTCGTCGAAGTCCGTCGCACCGGTGCCGGTTCCAGTCGAGACGATCAGCTTCTGCGGACCGTCGAGACGCCCGCGTCCCTGAACGATGCGCACTCCGGCCTTGATCAGTCCGGATTTCATGTCTTCGGACTGCTGCCGCGCGAGCCTCATCAGGCGGGCGTTCACCGCGGACAGGTTGACCGCGACATCCGGCCGCACCGGGCGCCCGCTGTCGCCGCGCGAGTAGAACTGCACCCCCAAGTCTGCGGCCTCGCCGATGGAGTTCGACGCCTCGGCCGTCGCGATCAGGGTTTTCGACGGGACGACGTCGGTCAACACCGCCGACCCGCCGACCCCCACCCGTTCGACGACGGTGACCTCGGCGCCGAGTTGCGCTCCGGCGAGCGCCGCCTCGTATCCCCCCGGGCCACCGCCGAGGATCGCGATGCGCTGCTTCCGCTCGAACTCATAGGCCATGCCCTCATTCTCGTCTACGCCGCGGATGCACCCAAACGCTCCGGCCGGGGAGGGATCGGATGCCCGCGCCGATCGTGGGCGCCCGCACTGCATAGGGTGGAACCCATGTCGACGACGATCCAGCACCCCCTCGATGACCCCTCGGCCGATCCGTTCGCGGTGGCGGCGACCGCGGCATCGGAGATCGCCGACCGCACCGGAGTCGCCCACCACGACATCGCGCTCACCCTCGGCTCCGGCTGGGCGAAGGCGGCGGATCTGCTCGGCGAGACCGTGGCGACGATCCCGGCGACGGAGATCACCGGGTTCAGCCGCCCGGCTCTGGAGGGGCACGTCGGCTCGATCCGCTCCATCCTGCTTCCGAGCGGCAAGCGAGCCCTCGTGATCGGCGCCCGCACGCATTACTACGAGGGCCACGGAGTGCGCCGGGTCGTGCACAGCGTGCGCACCGCGGCGGCGACCGGTTCCGGCATCATGATCCTCACCAACGGTGCCGGCGGCATCAAGCCCCACTGGACCCCGGGCACGCCCGTCCTGATCAGCGACCACCTCAATCTCACGGCCGACTCCCCCCTCGAGGGCGCCACCTTCGTCGACCTCACCGACCTGTATTCGACCAGGCTGCGCGCCATCGCGAAGTCGATCGACCCGAGCCTCGACGAGGGCGTCTACACGCAGTTCCGCGGGCCCCACTACGAGACCCCCGCCGAGGTGCAGATGGCGAATGCCATCGGAGGCGACATCGTCGGCATGTCCACCGCCCTCGAGGCGATCGCGGCGCGCCAGGCGGGCATGGAGGTGCTGGGCTTCTCACTCATCACGAACCTCGCGGCGGGCATCCAGCAGTCCCCGCTGAGTCACGCCGAAGTGCTCGAGGCCGGCCGGGCCGCCGAACCCGTCATCAGCGCGCTGCTCGCTCGCGTCGTGGCCGCCTTGTGAGCGCGCCTCTCATCGACCGCGCGCGCGCCTGGATCGCGCAGGATCCGGATGCCGCCACCCGCGTCGAGCTCGAGGCCCTCGTCGAGGCTGCCGAACGCGGTGCCCCCGAGGCGCTGGCCGATCTCTCCGATCGTTTCGACCGGCGGCTGGAGTTCGGCACGGCGGGTCTCCGCGGCGCGATCGGAGCCGGCCCGAATCGCATGAACCGGGTGCTGGTCGCGCAGGCCGCGGCGGGCTTCGCGGCCTGGCTGCTCGCCCGTCACCGCGGAGCCGGGGCGCCGAGCGTCGTGATCGGCTATGACGGGCGCACCAACTCCCGGGTCTTCGCCCACGACACCGCAGAGCTCATGGCGGGGGCAGGAGTGCGCGCCATCCTGCTCCCCCGTCTGCTGCCGACACCGGTGCTCGCGTTCGCCGTGCGGCATCTCGACGTCAGCGCGGGCGTCATGGTCACCGCGAGCCACAATCCGCCCGCAGACAACGGCTACAAGGTCTACCTCGGCGATGATGACCAGGGGGCGCAGATCGTGTCGCCCGTCGACGCTCAGATCGCCGAGCGCATCCTCGAGGTCGCCCGGGGCAGTGTCGCCGAGCTGCCCCGATCGACGACGTTCGAGGTCGCCGACGAACACGTCGTCGAGGCGTACATCGCGCAGACCGCCGCCCTCGTGCGGATCCCCGCGGTGCCGCTGCGAGTGGTCTACACCGCTATGCACGGCGTGGGGTGGGAGACCGCGCGCCGCGTACTGCTCGCGGCCGGGTTCGCCGAGCCGATCCCCGTGCCTGAGCAGCAGCATCCGGACGCCGCGTTCCCGACGGTCGCCTTTCCGAACCCCGAGGAGCCCGGCGCGCTCGATCTGGCCGTGGCCCTCGCGACCGAGTGCGACGCCGACATCCTCATCGCCAACGACCCGGACGCCGACAGGCTGGCGGTGGCGATCCCGCGGGACGGCGGGTGGTACCGGCTGTCGGGCAACGAGGTGGGGGGCCTGCTCGGCTGGCGGGCGGCTAGGCGCATGCAGGCCGACGACCGCGACGGCACCCTCGCCTGCTCGCTCGTCAGCTCGCCGGCTCTGCGCGAAGTGGCGCGTCGGTCCGGCCTGGATTTCGTCGAGACGCTCACGGGCTTCAAGTGGATCTCGCGCGCGGGCGGACTCGTGTTCGGATTCGAGGAGGCGCTGGGCTATCTGGTCGACCCCGAGGTCATCCGCGACAAGGACGGCATCTCGGCCGCCGTCGACTTCCTCGCGCTCGTCAGTGAGCTGAGAGCCGACGGACGGACTGTGGATGACCACCTGCTCGAGTTCGCGGACACCTTTGGCGGATTCGCTTCGGGCCAGGTGTCGGTGCGCGTCACCGACCTCGCGCAGATCCCCGAGACGATGGCGAGGCTGCGCGCCGATCCGCCGCGGAGGATCGGCACCCTCGACGTCGACCGCATCGACGACTTCGGCGACGGGTTCGCGGGCTTCCCGCCGAGCGACATCCTGCGGGTGCACCTGCGGAACGGCTCGAGGGTGATCATCCGGCCGAGCGGCACCGAGCCGAAGGTGAAGTGCTACCTGGATGCCTCGAGCACGGAGGGCACGGCGGTCGAACGCCTGGCCGCGGCCCGAGCCGTCGTCGACGAGCTCGAAGCAGGGGTGCGTGAACTGCTGGGACGTTGACCTGCTGGGGCGTTGAGCGGCCGGGCCTGCGCCGGGCACCGTGATGCCCGCCGCTACCCCAGCGACTTCTTCAGCTTCTCCGTCAGTTCCTGCTGGTCGAAGTAGTTGTCGATCACGATCACGTCGGCGAAGGTCTTGCCGATGACCTCGACGAACTCGACGGAGGTGAGGATGACCTGGGCGTCCGCCGCCGCGACGGCCACCGAGCCGAGGTCTGCCGCCGTGACATCCGCGTCGATCCCGAGCTTCTTCAGCACGCGCTCGGCGTTGACCTTGAGGATTCCGGAGCTGCCGATGCCCGCTCCGCAGATGGCCACGATCTTCACCGGCCCGCCTCGCTCCTGGTGCGCTCGTCCATGATGCGGATGATCGCGTCGGCGTCGTCGGCGGCGGCGATGTCGGGGATGGTCGATGGATCGTTGAACGCGTTCGCGAGGTCGGCGATCGACTCGAGGTGACCCTCGATCGACGACACCGCGAGGCCGAGCACGACACTCACCGGATCGTTGTGCGGGTGCCCGAAAGCCACCGGCGAGCGGAGCGTCACGATCGCGAGCCCGTCGGCGAGCACCTCCGGGCCCGGTCTCGCGTGCGCGAGGGCGAGCCCCGGGGCGATCACGACGTACGGGCCGTGCTCGTCGATCATGCGGATCATCTCCTCCGCATAGCCCGGTTTCGCGACGCCGGACGCCGCGAGGGCGACACCGGCCAGTCGAACGGCGGCTCGCCAGTCCTCGGCGTCTCCCTTGACGATGACCGCCGACGGCGGGAGTGCTGGCAGAGGCATGGTCAGGCGCTCTCGAACCCCGCCGAGATGCGGTCGGCGAGCTCTTCGCGATCCTCGAGCGGCAAGAAGGCAGCCGACGCGGCGTTGAGCTGGAAGGTCTCGAGGTCGTCGAGGTCGTAGTCGAACGCCTCGGCGAGCAGGGAGAGCTCGCGGCTGATCGTCGTGCCGCTCATCAGCCGGTTGTCGGTGTTCACCGTCACCTGGAAGCCCAGCTGGTACAGCAGGTCGAACGGATGATCGACCAGGTCGTCACCCCACGCGGCGACGGCACCCGTCTGCAGGTTCGACGAGGGGCTCAACTCGAGCGGGATCTGCCTGTCCTTCACCCACTGCGCCACCGATCCGAGGGTCACATAGGTGTTGTCGTCGTCTTCGCGATCGAGCTCGATGTCTTGGGCGATGCGTACTCCGTGGCCGAGCCGCAGCGCGCGGCCGTCGAACAGAGCCCCGCGGATGCTGTCGACCCCGTCGGCCTCGCCGGCGTGCACGGTCGCCGGCAGGAGGTGCATCGCGAGGTAGTCGAACGCGACCCGCAGGTTGCTCGCCGGGAATCCGGCCTCGGGGCCGGCGATGTCGAAACCGACCACCCCGCGCGAGCGGTGCCGCACCGCGAGCTCGGCGATCTCGAGGCTGCGATCGGTGTGCCTCATCGACGAGACGAGCTGACCGACCCGGATGCGTCTGCCGGTGTGGCCGACCGCGGCGACGCCCTCGTCGAGTCCCTCCTGAACCGCCTCGACGGCCTCGTCGAGGGAGAGCCCCCTGGCGACGTGCTGCTCGGGAGCCCAGCGGATCTCTCCGTAGACCACGCCGTCCGCGGCGAGGTCCTCGACGAACTCCCGGGCCACACGGGTGAGGCCCTCCCTCGACTGCATCACGGCGGTGGTGACGTCGAACGTCTTGAGGTACTCGACGAGTGATCCGGAGTCGGACTGGTCTGCGAACCACTCGGCGAGGCCCGCGGCATCCGTCTCCGGCAGGGAGAGGTCGATGTCGTCGGCCAGTTCGATGATCGTCTGCGGCCGGAGGCCCCCGTCGAGATGGTCGTGGAGCGACACTTTCGGCAGCGCGGTGATGTCGGCGCCGCTCCTGAGTCTGAAAGCCTCGGGGGGAGTAGTCATGGTCTCAAACCTAGCGCGTGGGGTGGGTCCGGACGGGTGGCTCCCCCGGCGCCCGGCTGCGGATATCGTCGCAGTGTGAGACAGAAGATCATCCTCGACTGCGACCCGGGGCACGACGACGCGATCGCGCTGCTCCTCGCCCACGGCAACCCCGATATCGACCTGCTCGCCGTCACCACCGTGCACGGAAATCAGACGATCGACAAGGTGACCCGCAACGCCCTGGCCGTGGCGACCGTCGCCGGCATGACCGGTGTGCCGTTCGCGGCCGGGGCGCACCGCCCGCTCGTGCGGGTGCCCGAGGTGGCGGAGTCGATCCACGGGGAATCGGGCCTCGACGGACCGACACTGCCTGAGCCGACGGTGGAGCTGGATGCCCGGCACGCCGTCGATCTGATCATCGAGATCATCATGTCCGAGCAAGCGGGCACGGTGACCCTCGTGCCCACGGGCGCCCTGACGAACATCGCCCTGGCCGCGAGGAAGGAGCCGCGCATCGTCGATCGCGTGCGCGAGGTCGTGCTGATGGGTGGCGGGTACCACACCGGCAACTGGAGTGCCGCGGCGGAGTTCAACATCGTGATCGACCCCGAGGCCGCACACATCGTGTTCAACGAGCCGTGGCGGCTCACGATGGTGGGGCTCGACGTCACGCACCAGGCCCTCGCCACCCCCGACGTGGTCGCCGCCATCGCCGCCGTCGACACGGCCCCGGCGCGCTTCGTGGTGGAGCTGCTCGAGTTCTTCGGCGCGACCTATCTGCAGTCGCAGGGATTCGAGCATCCGCCGGTGCACGACCCGTGCGCCGTCGCCCTCGTGATCGACCCCGCGGTGATGTCGGTGGTGAGGGTGCCGCTCGACATCGAGCTGACCGGCACGCTGACCCTCGGGATGACGGTGGCCGACTTCCGCTCGCCCGCCCCGGAATCGTGTTCGACGCACGCCGCGACCGGGCTCGACCACGCAAGGTTCTGGGGCCTCGTCGTCGACGCGCTCGAACGGATCGGCGACCCGCGGCACTGACCTGCGGCACTGACCTGCGGCACTGACCCACGGCACTGACCTACGGCACTGACCTGCGGCACTGACCTGCGGCACGGTCCTCGCCTCGCCCCCGTTGCGCCAACCGCCGCGACCTCGTGTGTGCTGCGCCGTCAGGAGATCGAGCGCGACAGCGTCACGATCCGATCCTCTCGGCGATCAGCGGGCCGCCCGTGTGCACCTCGTCGCCGATCTCGCCGATGCGCCATGCGCCCTCGACGGCCTCCAAGGCGCGCTCGAATCGCGCCGGCTCGTCCGCGCTCAGCGTGAACAGCGGCTGCCCGGCGGTCACGGTGTCCCCGGGCTTCGCATGCAGGTCGATGCCCGCCGCGTGCTGCACCGGGTCCTGCTTGCGCGCGCGGCCCGCTCCGAGCCTCCACGCGGCGATCCCGAACGGCAGCGCGAGCTGCTCGACGAGCACCCCCGAGCGTTCCGCGACGACGACGTGGGTCTCGCGCGGGGTCGGGAGCGGGGCATCCGGGTCGCCGTCCTGCGCGCGGATCATCGTGCGCCACGCGTCCATCGCTCGGCCGTCGGCGAGTGCCGCGGCGGGGTCGGCATCCGGGAGGCCTGCGAGCCGCAGCATCTCGGTGGCGAGAGCGAGCGTGAGCTCGACGACATCCGCAGGTCCCCCGCCGGCGAGCACCTCGACCGACTCGCGCACCTCGTTGGCGTTGCCGATGGCGAGCCCGAGCGGCACGTTCATGTTCGTCAGCAGAGCGGATGTCGCGACCCCCGCGTCCTCGCCGAGGGCGACCATCGTGCGCGCGAGCTCCCGACTCCTGTCGATGTCCTGCAGAAACGCCCCCGACCCGAACTTCACGTCGAGCACGAGGGCGGAGGTGCCCTCCGCGATCTTCTTGCTCATGATCGAGGAGGCGATCAGCGGGATCGACTCGACGGTCGCGGTGATGTCGCGCAGCGCGTAGAGCTTGCCGTCGGCGGGCGCGAGCCCCGAACCCGCGGCGCAGACCACGGCGCCGCTGTCGGCGAGGATGCCGGTCATGCGCTCGGTGCTGATCGCCGCCTGCCACCCCGCGATGCTCTCGAGCTTGTCGAGGGTGCCGCCGGTGTGGCCCAGCCCCCGACCCGACAGTTGGGGAACCGCCACCCCGAACGCCGCGACGAGGGGAGCGAGGGGCAGGGTGATCTTGTCTCCGACGCCGCCCGTGGAGTGCTTGTCGACCGTCTTCTTCGGCAGCGAGGCGAAGCTCATCCTCTCGCC
The DNA here is from genome assembly GCA_041165365.1 of Actinomycetota bacterium. GTDB lineage: Bacteria > Actinomycetota > Actinomycetes > Actinomycetales > Microbacteriaceae > Marisediminicola. Next base: position 17,540 of record JBEANR010000118.1, read on the forward strand.
GCTCGCGATCATCGCGAGGGTGAGGTCGCGGATCTCGTCGCGCTCCATGCCGTTCAGGAAGATCGCCATCGTCATCGCGGCCATCTGCTCGTCGGCGACGTAGCCGCGGGTGTAGGCGTCGATCATCCACTCGATCTGGGCAGTGGTGAGGGTGCCGTGATCGCGTTTGGTCTTGATGAGGTCGACGACGTCGAAGGCTTCCATGCCTCCAGTATGGTCGCGCGGTCGGAGCGGCCAGAACGACCGGCGCACCGGCGAGGCTCGATCAGGCGCGGTACTCGGCGAGAGTGCGGGGGCCGAAGGCGTCGGGCAGCACCTCGTCGATCGTGCGGATGCCGGAGACGGTCTCGAGAAGCATGCCGGGTGCGGAATGTTCGAACAGCAACTGCCGGCATCGACCGCACGGCATGAGCGCCCCACCGTTCCCGTCGACGCAGGTGAAGGCGACCAATCGCCCTCCCCCGGTCATGTGCAGGGTGGAGACCAGCGCGCACTCCGCGCAGAGGGTGAGGCCGTAGGAGGCGTTCTCGACGTTGCAGCCTGCGATGATCCGACCGTCGTCGACGATCGCGGCGACCCCTACGGGAAACCGCGAGTACGGCACGTACGCGTGCGACATGGCCTCGAGGGCCACCGCGCGCAGGGAGTCCCAATCGACGGCGGACGGGTCGACAGCAGACGGGTCGACGCCGGACGACATGACGGATGCCGCGGCATCCGCATCGCCGACGGGGCCGCTCACGACTTCACGTACGGCTTGCCCGCTGCCGCCGGCCCCCGCACCTGCCCGACGAGTCCGGCCACGGCGAAGATGGTCACCACGTACGGCAGCATGAGCATGAACTCGCTCGGCACCGGGGAGCCGATGATGCTGAGCACGTTCTGCAGATTGGTGGCGAAGCCGAACAACAACGCGGCCAGGAGCGCCCTGATCGGATCCCATCGGCCGAAGATGACCGCGGCCAGTGCGATGAACCCGGCACCCGCGGTCATCTCCTTGCTGAACGCGCCGACGGCGTCGAGCGTCAGATACGAGCCGCCGATGCCGGCGATCGCCCCCGCGAGCGAGACGTTCCAGAAGCGGGTGCTGGCGACGTTGATGCCGACGGTGTCGGCCGCCTGCGGATGCTCGCCCACCGACCTCAGCCGCAGGCCCCACCGGGTCTTGAACAGACAGAACCAGACGAGCGCCACCACCACGTACATGAGGTAGACGATGATCGTCTGTCGGAACAGCACGGGCCCGAGGATGGGGATCTCGGAGAGCACGGGGATGCCGATACGCGGGAAGCGGGGAGGGGCGTTCAGCACTGCGGTGTTCGTGGCCAGCACCTGCGAGAACAGGAAGCTCGTGAGTCCGGTCACGAGCACGTTGAGCACGACGCCCACGATGACCTGATCGACGAGGTACTTGATGGAGAACGCGGCGAGCACGAAGGAGACGAGCATGCCGGCGACGGCTGCCGCGGCGAGTCCGATGAGCGGCTGCTGAGTCACCGAGGCGACCACCGCGGAGACGAAGGCGCCGCCGAGCAGCTGACCCTCGATCGCGACGTTCACGACGCCGACCCGTTCGGAGATGACACCGCCCATCGCCCCGAAGATGAGGGGCACGCTGATGCCGAGGGTGCCGACCAGCAGACCGGTGACCGGCAGCGTCGCTCCGGCGGCAGCCCAGGTCAGGAAGGCGAGCACGAACAGGGAGCCGAACAGGGCGATGCCCCAGAGCGGCAGCCTCCTCGCGGCGCGCACGAGCCAGGCACTCCACGCCGCGATCGCGGCCAGCAGCACGACCACGACGATGCAGGTGGACCGCGCGGGCGCAGGGATGCTCGGCAGTTGGATCGCATCCGTGCCGGTCGACAGCCTGAAGGTCGCCACCCCGTCCCGCCCCGCGACGACGAACAGCACGATCGCCACAGCCACGAAGACCGCCAGAACGATCGGCACCTTCCAACTGCGGATCTCGGCGCGTTCGAGAGCGAACGGCGCATCGGCTCCCGAAATCGCCGAGGGCGTGATGGCGGTCATGTCGTCACCGTTCTCGTGGGCCGACGCCTGCTCGAGCGCGAGGAGCGCGCGACCCCGGGTGTCGGCAACCGGAAGATCGTGCGCACCAGCGGGGGCGCGGCAAGGAAGAGAACGATGAGCGACTGCACGACGAGCACGATGTCGACCGGGATGCCCTCCGAGGCCTGCATGGTGAACCCGCCGGACTTGAACGCCCCGAACAGGATGCCGGCGAAGAAGACGCCCCAGGGCCTCGATCTCCCCAGGAGGGCGACGGTGATCGCGTCGAACCCGATGCCGGCGTCGATCCCCGCGCCGAACCCGCTGGTGATCGTGCCGAGCACCTGGGCGGATCCGGCCAACCCGACGAGGGCGCCGGAGATGAGCATGGCGTAGACGTAGACGTTCTTCACGTCGATGCCGGCCACGCGGGCGGCATGGGGGTTCTCGCCGACCGCCCTGAACTGGAAGCCGAGGCTGGAGCGCCCCAGCAGATACCAGACGTAGACGGTGGCCGCGATCACGAAGATCAACCCGAAGTGGATGTTGTACCCGGTGCCGAACAGCAGGGGGAACACCGCGGTGTCGTCCATGGCGGGGGTCTTCGGGTTGTTGCTCCCCGGCGCCTGGAGGATCGGGGTCCGCAGGAGGTAGGAGAGCAGGTACAGCGCGACGAAGTTGAGCATGATCGTCACGATCACCTCGTTGGCCCCGGTGCGGGCCTTCAGCAGTCCGACGAGTCCGCCCCAGGCCGCGCCCCCGAGGAGGCCGGCGAGGACGGCCACGAGCAGGTGGAGCCCGAATGGCAGCTCGACCGAGAAACCGACCCACCCGGCGCAGGCGGCGCCGATCAGCATCTGCCCCTGCCCGCCGATGTTGAACAGCCCGACCCTGAACGCGAGTGCCACCCCCAGACCCGCGGCGATGAGGGGGGTCGCGAAGGTGAGGGTCTCGGTGAGAGGACGGATGCCCGTGGAGAACTCCGGGCGACGGAAGTTGTAGACCGATCCCTGGAACAGCGCGGTGTACGCCCCGGCGACGGCGTCCCAGATCGCACGGAACGTGTCGGCCGGACGGGAGAAGAAGTATCCGGCGGCGGCCTGCACGTCTTCGTTCGTGACAGCGATGAGGATGCCGCCCGCGACGAGTGCCAGCACCACCGCGAGCACCGAGATCGCAGCGCTCCCACCGATCAGATCGCGGAGGAACACCGCGGAGCGCGACTCCTCGTCACGAGGAGCCCCGGCGGGCCCGGCATCCGATACGGTGGCCGGCGATGGCAGGGCGGACGGCTGGGCGGGCGGCTGATCGCTCACGCGACGACCACGGCGTCGGTCGAGGAGGCGTCGACGTGCGCGCCGGCCATCATCAGTCCGAGCACGTCTCTCGGTGTGTCGCCGGGGACGATTCCCACGATTCCTCCTCGGTACATCACGGCGATGCGGTCGGCGAGGGCGACGACCTCGTCGAGCTCGGTCGAGACGACGATGACGGGGGTGCCGGCATCCCTCGTCTGCACGATCCTGGTGTGCACGAACTCGATCGATCCCACGTCGAGACCGCGGGTCGGCTGCGCCGCGACGAACAGTCTGAGCTCGCGGGAGAGCTCCCTCGCGAGAACGACCTTCTGCTGATTGCCTCCGGACAGCCTGCCCACGTGGGTGCCGATGCCCTGCGCGCGGATGTCGAACTCCGCGAGCTTCTCCTGAGCGAAGTCGGCCAGCGCCCCGAGCTGGAGGGTGCCCGCCTTGACGAAGGGGTCGCCGTTGCTGCGATCGAGCATGAGATTCTCGGCGATGGTGAACTCCGAGACGAGTCCGTCTTCCGTGCGGTCCTCTGGTACGAACCCGACACCGGCGTCGAGCACCCTGCGCACGCTCAGCCCGGTGATCGGCTTTCCGTCGAGGGTGATGGTGCCGGTGACCCTGGGCTGCAGGCCGAGGAGGGCTTCGGTGAGCTCGGTCTGACCGTTGCCCTGAACGCCGGCGATCGCGAGGATCTCGCCCGCCCTCACTTCGAAGCTCACGTTGTTGACGACGAGCTGCCCCAGCGGGTCGATGACCGAGACGCCGTCGACGACGAGAGCCGCGGCACCCGGTGCCGCCGGCGTCTTGTCGACGGTGAGGTCGACGGCCCGACCGACCATGAGAGAGGCGAGTTCGGCGTTGCTCGCCGACGGCTCCGCCTCGCCGATCACCTTTCCGAGCCTGATCACCGTGATGCGATCAGCCACCTCACGCACCTCGCGAAGCTTGTGGGTGATGAACACGATGGAGGTGCCGGTCTGCTTGAGCTGCCGCATGATGGCGATGAGTTCGTCGGTCTCCTGCGGAGTGAGCACAGCGGTGGGCTCGTCGAACACGAGCACCTTGGCATTGCGCGACAGGGCCTTGATGATCTCGACCCGCTGCTGCACACCGACCGGGAGGTCTTCGACGAGAGCGTCGGGGTCGACGTCGAACCCGAACCGCGCCGAGATGTCGCGGACGGCCTGCCTCGCGGCGCCGAGATCGAGACGACCTCCGAACGAGGTCTGCTCGTGCCCGAGCATCACGTTCTCCGCGACCGTGAAGACGGGGATGAGCATGAAGTGCTGGTGCACCATCCCGATCCCGGCGCCCATCGCATCCCCGGGGCCCGCGAAGTGCTGCACCTCGTCGTCGAGGAGGATCTGCCCCTCATCGGCCTGATACAGGCCGTAGAGGACGTTCATCAGGGTCGACTTGCCGGCGCCGTTCTCCCCGAGGAGCGCGTGTATCTCGCCGGCCTCGACGGTGAGGCTGATGTGGTCGTTGGCCGTGAGAGTGCCGAATCGCTTCGTGATGCCACGGAGTTCGAGCTTCATGGGGTCCAATCTAACGGGCTGGCGACGAGGCGAGGATGCCGGGGGGTACGGCGAAGGGGAGCCGGCCTGAGCCGACTCCCCCGGTGCCGATGCCGTGTGACGATCAACCGGCCAGGTAGGACTCCACGGTGATCGAGCCGTCGATGATCGACGCGGTGATGGCGTCGAGCTCGCTCTGGAGGGTGTCAGCCACCTCACCCTCGAAGTCATGGAACGGGGCGATTCCCACTCCGTCGTTCTCGAGGGTTCCGAGGTACGGCTCGGCGTCGAACTCGTCGTTGCCGGCACTCTCGACCACGTCGGTCGTCGCCACGTCGATGCCCTTGAGCACCGAGGTGAAGTAGATGTCGGAGAAGCTCGGGTCGGTCACGAACAGGTCCGCATCCGCTCCGATGAGCGACAGGCTCTTGGACGGGTCGGCCGCCATGGCGTCGTTGATGGCCTCACCGGCGCTCTGGTAGATCGGTCCACCGACGGGGAAGATGACGTCAGCACCCTGGTCGATCAGGTTGTTCGCCGCGGCGAGCGACTTGGCCCCCGGCGAGAACTCGCCGATGAACGTGCCGTCCTGGGCCTCGCGGTCCCAGCCGAGCACCTGCACCTGCGTGCCCTTCTCGGTGTTGTGATGCTCCACGCCCTGGGCGAAGCCGTCCATGAAGACGCTCACGGTCGGGAAGTTCATGCCGCCGTAGGTGCCCACGATGCCGGTCTTCGAGAAACTGGCGGAGGCGTAGCCGGCGAGGAAGGCCGCCTGCGAGGTGTCGAAGAGGATCGGCTTGATGTTGTCGGCGTCGGCCGCCCCGTCGAAGTCGGCGTCGGCCGCATCGTCGATGATGCTGAAGTTCACGTCGGGATTCGCGGTCGCCGCCTCGATGGTCGCCGCGGAGAGGGCGAAGCCGACCGTGACGATGAGGTTGCAGTCCTGCGCGACGAGGCCGTCGATGTTGGGGGCGTAGTCGGCGTCGGAGGCCGACTCGACCTCGGTGTACTCCGAGCCGAGCGCCTCGGCACCGGCCTGGAGCCCCTCGAACCCGAGCTGGTTGAACGACTTGTCGTCGAATCCGCCGCTGTCGGAGACCATGCAGGGCAGGAAATCGGTGGTCGCCGCGGCGTCGGTGTCCTCTTCGGGTGCGGCGGCGCAGCCGGCGAGCATGACTCCGGCGCTGACCGTGGCGAGGGCCGCTAGGGCGACCCGGCGCGTGGTGTTTCTCAAGGTGTCCTCCATGGGTACTGCCCGGACTCCGATGTCGGGCCGGTGTGCTGTCACGTTACCGAATGTGCGCACGCCCGAAAGCACGTTCGGTAAGCCGTCGCTGAATGGTTACAAAGCCGCGACCGGACGGAAATCCGCCCGACACGTGACCGGTGGCGCAGGCTACGGAGCGCTCGGCGAGGTGACCTGCAGGGAGCCGTCGACGATGGCCGCGCGCAGACCGTCGATCTCGGCGGAGAGCTCGGCGGACACCGACCTCTCGAGGTCGTGGAACGGCGCGATGTCCACACCACCGTTGGCGAGGGTGCCGACGAAGGGCTCAGGCGAGAACGAGCCGTCCCGGCTCTCTCCAGCTATCTGCACGACGGCGTCGCCCGTGTTCTTGAGCACCGAGGTGAGCACGAGCGGGCGATACTGCTGCGGGAGGGTGTCGTAGCCGTCGTTGTCGACCCAGATGATCGTCACCCCGCCGGCATCCAGAGCTGCGGATGCCGCCCCCTCCCCCACCTGGCCCGCGACGGGCATGATCACGTCCGCACCCTGGTCGATGAAGGCCTGGGCGCTCGCCCTGCCCTTCGCGGTGTCTTCGAAGTCACCGGTGAAGACGCCGTCCTGCGCCTCCTTGCTCCACCCGAGCGCGACCACCGCTGTGCCGTGCACCTCGTTGTACTTCGCGACCCCGTCGACGAAGCCGTCCATGAAGAGCGTCACGGGAGGCTGGTTGCCGCCCCCGAAGGTGGCCACGACGCCCGTCTTCGAGGTTCCGGCCGCGAGGTAGCCGGCGAGGTAGGCGGCCTGCGCGGTGTCGAACACGATGGGTTTCACGTTGTCGGCCTCCACCACCTCGTCGACGATCGCGAAGTCGACGTCGGGGTTGAGTTCGCCCTGCTCCGCGGTCGACGGCGCGAGCTCGTAGCCGACCGTCAGCACGAAGCCGCAGCCGGTGTCGACGGCGGCCTGCACGTTGGGTGCGAGGTCGGTCTCGCTCGTGGAGACGAGCACCTGGGCGTCGATGTCCAGGTCGTCCTCGGCCCGCTGCAGTCCCGCCCAGCTCGACTGGTTGAACGATCTGTCGTCGAGACCGCCCGAATTCGTGACCATCACCGCGCAGAAGTCGGATTCGGCGTCCTCCGTCGATTCCGGCGGCGTCGCGCACCCGGCGAGTGCGACGACGGAGAGGGCGAGGAGCGCGACGGTGGCCGCTCGGGTGGGGGTGGAGGGCAGAGAAAGCATGAGTGAACGGTAGTCCCCCTCGGGCATGAGGCACCGGATCGATCCCCGCGGGTCCGGCGGGCTGCAGTCGGCGGGCTGCAGCCGTCAGAGCACGTCGTCTCTGCCCGACAGTTTGAGGGCGTCGACCACGGACTTGACCCGCTGGGCGTTCGCGGTCGTGGTGACGAGCAGGGCGTCCTCGGTGTCGACCACGATGATGTCGTTGACGCCGATGAGTGAGATCAGTCGTCCGGACTGACTCACCACCACTCCGCTCGAGCTGTCCGCGAGCACGCGCGCGTGCTCGCCCAGGATGGCGAGATCGGATTTACGACCTCCGGAGTGCAGTTTCGCAATCGCCGCGAAATCGCCGACGTCGTCCCAGTCGAAATCGCCGGGGATGACGGCGAGCCGCCCCCGAGCGGCCGCGGGCTCGGCCACCGTGTAGTCGATCGCGATCTTCGGCAGCCCCGGCCACACCCTGTCGACCACGGCGCCGCGCCGGGGGGTGTCCCATGCTTCCGCGAGCTCCTCGAGCCCGGCCACGAGTCCGGGCTCCGATTCGCGCAACTGATCGAGCAGCACGTCGCCGCGGGCGATGAACATGCCTGCGTTCCACAGGTAGTTGCCGTTCTCGAGATACCCGGTCGCCGTCTCGAGGTCGGGCTTCTCGACGAAAGAACTCGCCCTCACCGCGCTCGGGGCGTTCTCGATGCCCAGATCGCCGTCGCAGTGGATGTATCCGAAGCCGATCGCGGGTTCGGTGGGGGTGATGCCGATGGTGGCGATGAAGCCGGCGTCCGCCGCCGCGACCGCCTCCGCGACGGCCCTGCGGAACCCTCGTTTGTCGCCGATCACATGGTCGGCCGCGAACGAGCCGACGATGACATCCGGTTCCCGGTGCCGGAGGATGGCTGCGGCGAGACCGATCGCGGCGGACGACTCGCGCGGCTCGCTCTCGAGCACCACGTTGGCGTCGGCGAGGGCCGGCAGCTGTGCCTCGACGGCCGCCCGGTGCGCGCGGCCGGTGACGACCATGATGCGCTGATCGCCGGCGATCGGCGCCAGGCGGTCCCAGGTGGCACGGAGGAGGGTGCTGCCCGATCCGGTCAGGTCATGGAGGAACTTCGGTGCGTCGGCACGGGACAGCGGCCAGAGCCTCGAACCGATGCCGCCGGCCGGGATGATGCTGTAGAACCGGTCGAGTCCGTGTCTGTCCGTCATGCGCATCACCCTAACGACCCGGCGTGTCCTCGACGTTTCTCGCGGTGTGCCGCGCCTTCGACGATGTGCCCACGATCTCTCCGCGCACACGGCGGGTGACCGGCCACCTGGCCGACTCGCTGCGACGGTCGAAATCCCGTCGGATGATGGTCAGCGCATCCTCGACGGAGTGCACCGAGGGATCGACGCTCAACCGCGCCTGATCGGTGTCCCACCCGGCGGCCCCCGTGGCCCTGAGCAGCGCCAGGGTTCTCGTGATGGCGGTCGCCGGCACGGCGCCCCCCTGCGAGGTCACCCTCGCGGACACCTCGTCGACGGTGAACGACGGCACGAGCCCGACGACCACGTCGAGCACGTGCACCAGGTGTTCGAACTCGGGATAGGCCACCACGGGATGCACCGCCCCGATCGCCGCCCGCACGACGACCGCCGAGCCGAGATCCTCGTCGGTGATGGGTTGCACGCGTTCCCGCCCCGCGGAGTGCTCGCGAGCCACCAGGGCGAGCGACAGTCCCTCTCTCACGAGGTCGAGGTCGGTGTCGGCCACGGCGTTCCTCAGCATCATCCCGAACTTCGGGAACCCGAACGCGGCCCAGTCGACCTGCGGGATGCTCTCGCGAAGGCTGGCCGCGACGAGGGAGGCGCTCATCCCCGCCCCGCCGGCCTCGACGATGCGACGCCCGAGAGAGGCGTCGCGTTTCAGCAGGGCCCGCACGGCGCGCACGTACTCGACACGGTCGGAGATGGCCCGCCGCTCTGACGACGTGGCGGGGTCGATCGCCGCGACGACGCCGTTCGGAGCGTCCGACCTGCGAGGCACGGACGCCGCGTCGAGCTTGATGACGTGGGAGTGGTCGGCGACAGCTTTCAGCAGGGCACTCACCGTGCCGGCGGACGCAGCATCCGTCGTCGCGACGATCACGAATCTGCCGAGCCTGTGGAGCCTGCGGATGAGGGGGACGAATCCGCCGTCGCCCGTCACGATCACGAACACGTCGATGTGGGGCGAGTCGGTCGCCACCTCGAGGGCGTCGACGACCAACTCGATGTCGGCGGCGTTGCGCACCATGTGGTGGAACGGGAAGATCTGGACCGGCTCGATGCCCTGCTCGAGGATGTCGCGGCGGTAGGCCGCCATCGCGGGGTTGCTCCAGTTGGCGTAGGCGCGGCTGACCGCGACGAGCGACCCCACCCCGAGCTCCGCCACGGCGCCCAGGATGTCATCCATGATGCTGCCGAGCGGGAGGGAACCCACCGCCTCGCCCCCGTACCCGCCGAACAGGTTCTCCATGTCGATGAAGACCGCGATGTTGCGAGGCGGTGGCGAGGGCACGGTCATGGATGCTCGGTTCCGTCGGGTCGGTTCGATGAACCCGACGATATCGGTGTCGACCCCCCTCCCGATGCAGGTGAGCACGAGTGAGCGCGAATAGACTGGAGACCGCTCGGTCGACGAAGGCCGGGCAGCCCCGCGTGCGGGGTCCGACTCCCCAGGGAGGATCACTCGTGGCAGAGCCATCCGCGGCAACCCTCGCGAAACCTGAGAAGCGTTATCCGCTTCCTCGGATCTCGGCACCGAAACGACCGGTCGGCACCCTCTACCGTGGCAACACCGGGATGTGGTCGTGGGTGCTCCACCGCATCACCGGCGTCGCGATCTTCTTCTTCCTGCTGGTGCACATCCTCGACACGGCGCTCGTGCGGGTGAGCCCCGAGGCCTACAACGCGGTGATCGACAGCTACAAGACGCCGATCATGGGACTCGGCGAGCTCGGGCTCGTCGTGGCGATCGGCTTCCACGCGCTGAACGGGCTCAGGATCGTGCTCATCGACTTCTGGAGCGTCGGGCCGAAGTATCACAAGCTGATGTTCGTCGTGGTGATCCTGCTCTGGGTGATCCTGCTGATCGGCTTCACCCCCCGCCACCTGATGCACGTCTTCGGAGGCTGACCATGACGACCGCCGGAACCCCGACCGTGACCATCGAGCGACCTCGCGCACCCCGCCCGGCGAAGCGCCGCGGCGTGAACCTCGAGAAGTGGGGCTGGATCTACATGCGCGCGAGCGGGGTCATCCTCGTCGTGCTGATCTTCGGCCACCTGTTCGTGAACCTCGTCGCCGGAGAAGGCGTGAAGGCGATCGACTTCGCGTTCGTCGCCGGCAAGTGGGCCGATCCGTTCTGGGTCGTGTGGGACACCGCCCTGCTCTGGCTCGCCCTCATTCACGGTGCCAACGGCATGCGCACCATCGTCAACGACTACGCGAGCAACCGCCTGCTCCGCACCGTGTTCAAGGGTGCGCTCCTCGCATCCACCGTGCTCCTCCTCCTCTTGGGAACCCTTGTGATCTACACGTTCGACCCCTGCCCCTCCGTCCCTGCCGACCAGTTGTCGATGCTGCCGTCGTTCTGCGGCGCCGGACAGTAGGGGCGGGCAGAACGGGCATGGCGAACGACACCTCGGGCACCGTCATCGACGGCGTTCATTACCACCAGCACGACATCGTCATCGTCGGGGCGGGAGGTGCGGGGATGCGTGCGGCCATCGAGGCGGGACCGAACGCGAGCACCGCGGTGATCTCCAAGCTGTACCCGACGAGGTCGCACACCGGCGCCGCTCAGGGAGGCATGGCCGCCGCTCTCGCCAACGTCGAGGACGACAACTGGGAGTGGCACACCTTCGACACCGTCAAGGGAGGCGACTATCTCGTCGATCAGGATGCCGCGGAGATCCTCGCGAAAGAGGCCATCGACGCCGTCATCGACCTCGAGAACATGGGGCTGCCGTTCAACCGCACCCCGGACGGCAAGATCGACCAGCGACGCTTCGGCGGGCACACCGCCGAGCACGGCAAGTCCCCGGTGCGCAGGTCGTGCTACGCCGCGGACCGCACCGGGCACATGATCCTGCAGACGCTGTACCAGAACTGCGTCAAGCACGGCATCAACTTCTTCAACGAGTTCTACGTGCTCGACCTCCTGATGACGGAGGTCGAGGAGAACGGCACCACGGTGACACGACCGTCCGGCGTCGTCGCGTACGAGCTCGCGACCGGCGAGATCCATGTCTTCCAGGGCAAGGCGATCATCTTCGCGACCGGTGGGTTCGGCAAGATCTTCAAGACCACCTCGAACGCGCACACCCTCACCGGAGACGGCGTCGGCATCATCTGGCGCAAGGGCCTGCCGCTCGAGGACATGGAGTTCTACCAGTTCCATCCGACCGGACTCGCGGGGCTCGGCATCCTGCTCTCCGAAGCAGCCCGCGGTGAGGGTGCCATCCTGCGCAACAGCGAGGGTGAGCGCTTCATGGAGCGCTACGCCCCGACCATCAAGGACCTCGCGCCCCGTGACATCGTCGCGCGCTGCATGGCTACCGAGATCCGCGAGGGTCGCGGCGGTGGCCCGAACAAGGACTGGGTCTACCTCGACATCACCCACCTCGAGCCCGCTGTGATCGACGCGAAACTGCCCGACATCACCGAATTCGCCCGCACCTATCTCGGTGTCGAGCCGTACACCGAACCGGTGCCCGTGCTGCCGACCGCGCACTACGCCATGGGCGGCATCCCGACGAACGTCAATGCCGAGGTGCTCGCCGACAACGACACGATCGTGCCGGGCCTCTACGCGGCCGGCGAGTGCGCCTGCGTGAGCGTGCACGGGTCGAACCGGCTCGGCACCAACTCCCTCCTCGACATCAACGTGTTCGGCAAGCGGTCCGGCAGGAACGCCGTCGAGTTCGTGAAGACGGCCGAGTTCGTTCCGCTTCCGGATGACCCGGCGGCCGGTGTGCGCGCGCTGATCGACGGTGTGCGGGGCGGCGACGGCAGCGAGCGCATCGCCGTCATCCGCAAGGAACTCCAGGATTCGATGGACCGCAACGCGCAGGTCTATCGCACCGACGAGAGCCTCGCCGAGACGACGGAGCTCATCGAGACGCTCCGCGCCCGCTACAAGAACATCCAGGTGCAGGACAGGGGCAAGAGGTTCAACACCGACCTGCTCGAGGCCATCGAGCTCGGCTTCCTGCTCGACCTCGCCGAGGTCACGGTCTATTCCGCCAGATCGCGCACCGAGAGCCGGGGCGGGCACTTCCGCGAGGACTACCCCACGCGCGACGACGAGAACTGGCTCGTGCACACCATGGCCTACCTCACCGGAGACCCGGAATCCGCGGATGCCGGCGAACACATCCGCCTCGACACGAAGCCTGTCGTGATCACCCGTTACCAGCCGATGGAGCGTAAGTACTGATGAGCACACCGACCCTCGAGCGCGAGCCCGCGGCATCCGATGTCGTCGCGTCGTTCACCGTGACCCTGATCATCAGGCGATTCGACCCCGAGGTGGATGCGGAGCCGCGCTGGCAGGACTTCGACGTCGAGTTGTTCCCGACCGACCGTGTTCTGGATGCGCTGCACAAGATCAAGTGGGAGCAGGACGGCTCGCTGACCTTCCGCCGCTCCTGCGCCCACGGCGTGTGCGGCTCGGACGCGATGCGCATCAACGGCCGCAATCGCCTCGCCTGCAAGACGCTCATGAAGGACCTCGACATCTCGAAGCCCATCTACGTCGAGGCGATCAAGGGTCTACCGCTGGAGAAGGACCTCATCGTCGACATGGATCCGTTCTTCGCGAGTTTCGCCGAGGTGCAGCCGTTTCTGCAGTCGTCGTCGAAGCCCGAGAAGGAGCGCCTGCAGAGCCCCGCCGAGCGCGCCAGGTTTGACGACACCACCAAGTGCATCCTGTGCGCGGCCTGCACCTCGAGCTGCCCGGTCTTCTGGACAGATGGCCAGTACTTCGGTCCGGCAGCGATCGTCAACGCTCACAGGTTCATCTTCGACTCGCGCGATGAGGAGGCCCAGGTGCGCCTCGACATCCTCAACGACAAGGAGGGCGTGTGGCGGTGTCGCACGACCTTCAACTGCACCGAGGCGTGCCCCCGCGGCATCCAGGTGACCCAGGCCATCGCCGAGGTCAAGCAGGCGATCATGCGGGGTGTGTCCTGAGCTACGGCGCGCGGGCGACGGCGTCAAGAGGGTCGTCCCTCGACGCCCCGCTGCCCGGGGCCGGTCCGGTGCAGGCGACGGGACGGTTCTTCGGCAAGTACGCGACTTTCTCCGGTCGGGCCAGTCGGAGCGAGTACTGGTGGCCGCAACTGGTGTTCCTCCTCGGATACCTGCTGCTCGGGGTCGTGACCGGCATCGGAGCGCTGGCGACATCGGGGCAGATCGCCTCGTCCGACTCGATCCCGCCTGGAGCCGTGCCGGGCGTCATCCTCATCGTCGTCGCGGGTTTCGCTCTCATCGTGCCGAACATCGCCGTGTCGGTGCGCCGGTTGCACGACGGCGGGTTCAGCGGGTGGCTCTACCTCCTGGCGCTCGTGCCGTACCTCGGCGGCCTCGTGATCCTCGTCTTCATGGTGCTGCCCAGCCGTGCGCACGGCGCCAGGTACGACCGCCCCTGACCCGCTGTGCCTGACCCGGTGCGGTTACGGTTGATCCATGGCGGATGACACGACAGACGCACCGGCAGCCGCTGCCCCATCCGGCCTGCCCGGTCTCATCGCCAGGGTTCTGAAGCTCAAGCCCGTGCGCGTGTTCCTGCACTATTCGTCGGTGCACGGGCCGCTGCTCGCCTCCGGGCTGACCTACCAGGCGATCTTCGCGGTGTTCGCGGGAATCTGGGTGGCCTTCTCCATCGCCGCCCTGGTCATCGGCAACGACACCGGCCTCCGGGGTCAGTTCGTGCAGACGCTGTCGACGGCGGTGCCCGGCCTCATCCAGGACGGCTCCGGGAGAGGAGCCATCGACCCCGACGTGCTGCTCAACGTCGGAGCGCTGAGCTGGACCGGCGCGCTCGCGCTCGTCGGCCTCCTCCTCACCGCGCTGGGGTGGCTCGCCTCCGCGCGCGACTCGGTGCGCACCATCTTCGACGTCGGACCGGTGAGCACGCTGTTCATCATCCTCAAGCTGAAGGACCTCGGACTCGCTGTGGGCTTCGGCGCGGTGATGATCCTCTCCACACTCCTCTCCGCGGCGACCACCGCGCTGCTCGGGCCACTGCTCGGGGCACTCGGCTTCGACAGGGACTCGGCCGGCGCCACCGTCGTCGGCACGGTGGTCGGCGCCCTCGTCGTGCTGGTCATCGACACGACAGTGCTCGCCGGGCTGTTCAGGGTGCTGTCCGGCATCCCGATCCCGTTCCGTCGACTCATCGGCGGGGCACTGATCGGCGGCATCGGACTCGGCCTGCTGAAGACCCTCGGTGGATCGCTGATCGGCGGAGGCGGCAGCAATCCGCTGCTCAAGTCGTTCGCGGTGATCGTGGGGCTGCTGCTGTTCTTCAACTTCGTGTGCCAGGTGATCCTGCTGAGCGCCGCCTGGATCGCCGTGGGGATGAAAGACGAGGGCATCGCCGCCGACCCGGTCGCTGCGGAGAAGGAACGGCTCGAACGGGAGCGAGTGGCCGAGCTCGAGAGGCTCGCGGCAGAGGCGCGGCGTCCACGCGGGCTGGCGCGCCTCCTGCGCCGTCGCCGCGAGAAGATCGCCGGTCCCCTGCCGTCGACCGCCGACGCGGAGAAGGTCGGTGCCCCCGAATAGGCTGACGACATGGCCAGACCTCTTCGCATCGCGACCGTCAACGTCAACGGCGTGAGGGCCGCCTACCGCAAGGGGATGGGGGACTGGCTCGACGCCCGAGGAGTCGACATCCTGGCTCTGCAGGAGGTGAGGGCCGCCACGGAGGATCTCGAGGGGTTGCTCGGCGGTGAGTGGGACATCCTTCATGACGCTGCCACGGCGAAAGGGCGGGCCGGAGTCGCGCTCTGCTCGCGGGGCAAGGCCAGCATCCATCGGGTGCAACTCGGCAGCGAACGCTTCGACAGCGCGGGGCGCTGGCTCGAGGCCGACTACGAGGTCGGCGATCGGATCCTCACGGTGGTGAGTGCGTACGTGCACTCCGGCGAGGTCGATACACCGAAGCAGGTGGAGAAGTACAAGTTTCTCGAGGCGATGGCGCGCAGATTGCCCGAGCTGGCGGCCCACAGCGAACTCGCGCTGGTGGTGGGTGATCTCAACGTCGGGCATCGGGAGCTCGACATCCGCAACTGGCGGGGCAATCGCACGAGTGCGGGGTTCCTGCCGAAGGAGCGCGCCTACTTCGACCGATTCTTCGGCCCCGCCGGCAAGATCGTGACCACGGCCGACGGAAGCCGCAAGAAGGGCTTCGGCTGGGTCGACGTCGGGCGTCGATGGGCGGGCGAGGTCGAGGGGCCGTACACCTGGTGGTCGCAGCGCGGCCAGGCCTTCGACACGGACACCGGATGGCGCCTCGACTACCACATGGCCACGCCCGCGTTGGCGGAGACCGTCGTCGACTACACGGTGGATCGGGCGAGCGCGTGGGACACCCGCTGGTCGGATCACGCACCGGTCGTGGTGGACTACGCGCTGTGACGCGGGCGGCGGGATCCTGAGCCTGTCGGAGGGCAGAAGTTTCGCGGGCCCCTGAGCCTGTCGAAGGGCACAACGCCCGCGGGCACCCGAGCCTGTCGAAGGGCAGAAGTTTCGCGGGCCCCTGAGCCTGTCGAAGGGCAGAAGTTTCACGGGCCCCTGAGCCTGTCGAAGGGCCCTCCCCGAACTGAGAGACTGAACGGGTGAGCCACAAGCCCCGCGTCTTCTCAGGAATGCAGCCGTCCGCCGACTCGCTGCAGATCGGCAATTACATCGGAGCCCTCCTGCAGTGGCTCGACATGCAGTCCACCCACGACGCGGTGTTCTGCGTGGTCGACCTGCACGCCCTCACGGTGCCGCAGGACCCTGCAATTCTGCGGAAGCAGATCAGGATCACCGCCGCGCAGTACATCGCCGCCGGTATCGACCCGGCGCAGTCGATCCTGTTCGTGCAGTCTCACGTGCCGGCCCACGCTCAGCTCGCCTGGGTGCTCAACACCATCACGGGCTTCGGTGAGGCGAGCCGGATGACCCAATTCAAGGACAAGGCCGCACGGCAGGGAGCGGACGCCGCGTCCGTCGGGCTCTTCGCCTACCCGACACTGATGGCGGCGGACATCCTGCTGTACGGCACCGAAGAAGTGCCCGTCGGCGACGACCAGAAGCAGCACGTCGAACTCACCCGGGATCTGGCCATGCGGTTCAACAGCCGGTTCGGGCCGACCTTCACCGTGCCGGAATCGGTGACTCTCGCCGGAAGCGCCCGCATCTACGATCTGCAGAATCCGACGTCGAAGATGAGCAAGTCCGCCGCCTCGGACTCCGGAGTGGTGTGGCTGCTCGACGAACCCGCGAAAACTGCGAAGAAGATCAAGTCGGCGGTCACCGACGACGACCGCTCCATCAGATTCGACCGCGAGTCCAAGCCCGGGGTGTCGAACCTGCTGACCATCCTGTCCACCTTCGGCGGCGAGCCGGTGCCCGCGCTCGTGGACCGTTTCGCGGGGCGCGGCTACGGCGACCTCAAGGGTGAGGTGGCCGACGCGGTGACCGCCACCTTCGAGCCGATCAGAGCCCGCACGCTCGAGTTACTCGCCGATCCCGCAGAACTCGACCGCATCCTGGCTGGGAACGCCGCGAGGGCCGCCGAGATCGCCGACCCGATGCTCGCGACCGTCTACGACCGGATCGGGCTGCTGCCGCGCCGCTAGCTCCCTTGCCGCGTGATGCGGTCAATAGTCCGCCGTGCGGTCGGGGCTCGGTGTCGATGGTTCGGCCGACAAGTCGGCCCCGCCGTTCGCAACTCAGGCTGAAGAGTCGTCGGGCTGACATTTCCGGGTGTCAGCGCGCGATCACACCCGTCCCGCCTGAGTTGTGAACCGGGCTTCGTGCGCGGGAGGCGTTGCCTGTGCTCGAACTGGTTTCCGACCGGGCTCGGCTCCGATCGGGCACGGCTCCGATCGGCCGAGGCTCCGATCGGCCGAGGCTCCGGATGAGTGACGCGGCTCGCGGGCCCCGGCCGTTCGCAGCTCAGGCTGGAGGGTCGACGGATCGACCTTTCTGGCGTCACAGCGCGTTCGCGCCCATCCTGCCTGAGTTGTGAACGTCGAGCACCGCGAGTGCACCACTGATGGCCGCCATGACCGCCGCCTTCTGAAACATGACCTGGCGGTAGTCGAGTCTGAGCACCCAGTATCCCTGTGCAGTCAGCTCGAGGTCGCGGGCGTAGTCGCGTTCCGCCGTCGCGGGGCCGTGGAAGCCGCGCCCATCGGTCTCGATGACGAGTCGCCCGGCGACGACGAAGTCGACCCGGCCGACCCGAGGGATGCGCACCTGAAGGTCGAATTCGAGACCGGCTTCGATGAGCATGAGCCTGAGGATCGTCTCGATCCCCGACTCAGATCGCCGGTCGACCAGACGCCGCAGGCGCCTGAGACGGCGGGGCAGGGCCGCGAAGATCTCGGACAGCTCGTGCTCACGGACATAGCCGGATCGCAGCGCGCTGTCGAGGCTGGCGACCGCCATCCACGGAGCCTGGCATCGGATGGCCTGGATCATCGCGTCCACCGGGCCAACGACGTGCGCCGGCGCTGCCGCGGGATCGGTCAGCGGGCGCCAGTGCAGCTCGCACCCGTCGCGATTCTGCTGGGTGAACCGTTTCGTGGAATCCCTCGGTGCTCGATGACGCGACGACGGCCGCTCGAGGTGCACGTGGGTGAAGGAAGACTCGAACACGAACACCCCGGCCGCTTCGAGCGCCGACGTGCACGCGAGCCGGCCGCCAACCCGCACCGCCTCGAGAACGGGTGCCGGCGTGCCGGGAAGGGCGTAGTGACCACGGCGGACCCGGATGAGTTCGTGCGAACGCACCGCGTCGGTGATCGCCCGGGCACTCACACCCCGCGCCGCGAGGTGAGCGCGCTCGACGATGACGACTCCCGTGTCGGAGAAGAGGTGACCCCAGTCCATGCCCAGATGGTGGAGCACATCGAGCCGCTGCGGGGTGCTCCCGCCGGATCTGTGGAGAGCTGTGCCTGTGGAGAGCTGTACCTGTGGAGAACTGCACCCCGCCGAAACGCCGCGCGCGAGCGCCGCGCGCCGCGGCACCCGTTCGCAATTCAGGCGCGACGGGCCGATACGGCCTCAACCGGGTCCTGGAGCGCCACGCGAGCGCCCCAGCCTGAGTTGCGAACATCGACGTCGTGCGACGCGCGCGCGATGCGCGGGCGGGAGTGCCGCGGCGGCATCGATGGGACACGAGGCCATCGGATCGGCCCGGTAGAATGCACTCAGCAACACGAGTACGTGCTCCGGGGTCGGTGAGAGTCCGAACCGGCGGTGACAGTCCGCGACCCTGAGCCCCCGCCACCGGGGGCGACGGTTGAGCCGGTGGAATTCCGGCACCGACAGTAATGAGCCCGCCAGGGTTCTCAGTCTGGATGAGAGGCAGCACGAGTGCGGGTCGCAGGCCCGTGCGTGGAGGTCCGCGTCATCGTGGGCCGGCGACATCCCCGGAATCCGTCTCGACGATCGAGAAATCAGGATTCGCGTGACCATCCACTCCGCACCGGCACACCGGGTCGCGAGCCTCCCCGCGGCGGCGTCGGGCGCCACCGTCGGCCCCTCCGCCGTCGACGTCGCCATGGACCGCGCGCTCGACCTCGCCGCCCGGGGCCCCGCGACGGGCGCGAACCCGCGGGTCGGGTGCGTACTGCTCTCCCCCACCGGCGACGTGATCGCCGAGGGTTGGCACCGTGGTGTCGGCACGCCCCACGCCGAGGTCGACGCTCTCACGAGGCTCGCCTCGGTGAGGGGAACGGATGTCGCGCGCGGCGCCACCGCGGTGGTTTCACTCGAGCCGTGCGATCACACCGGGCGCACCGGACCGTGCTCCCAGGCGCTCATCGACGCCGGGGTGGCCCGGGTGATCTACACCGTCGATGATCCGGGACGGACGTCGGGTGGCGGCGCAGCGCGGCTGCGTGCCGCCGGTGTAGAGGTCGTCGCAGGGATCCGAGCTGAGGCCGCAGAGGCGTTCCTCCGCGTCTGGCTCACCTCAGCCCGGCTCGGCAGACCGTTCGTGACCGTGAAATGGGCGTCGACTCTCGACGGGCGTGCGGCGGCATCCGACGGCTCCAGTCAGTGGATCACGGGAGGGGCCGCGAGATGGGACGTGCACGCGAGACGGAGGCTCGCCGACGCGATCGCGGTCGGAACCGGCACCGTGCTCACCGACGACCCGCGGCTCACTGCGCGCGGCGACGACGACTCCTCCGGCGCGGTGCAGCCCGTCCCCGTCGTGATCGGGCGCCGGGCGATCCCGCCCGAGGCGAGGGTCAGGGCGCATCCTCGCGGCCTCATCGAGACCGGCACCCGCGACATCGACGCCGTGCTGCGCGAGCTCGACGGTCGCGGTATCCGTCACCTGTTCGTCGAGGGTGGTCCGACTCTCGCGAGCGCCTTCGTCGCCGCCGGACTCGTCGACGAATACCTGGTCTACCTCGCCCCCGCCCTCCTCGGAGGGCCCGGGCTCGCCCTCGGAGACATCGGCGTCGACACCATCGCCGACGCGCGACGACTCGCGATCGACTCGGTCGACCGTCTCGGCGACGATCTCCTGGTCGTCGCGAGGCCACAGGCACGCCCCACCTCAGCAGAAGGAAGACACTGATGTTCACCGGAATCATCGAAGAGCTCGGCGAGGTCGTCGCCTGGGAGCGGGGAGCGGATGCCGCGCGCCTGACCGTGCGCGGACCACTCGCCACGAGCGACGCCTCCCACGGCGACTCGATCTCGGTCAGCGGGGTCTGCCTGACCGTCGTGGATCGCGGCGACGACTGGTTCACCGCCGACGTGATGGCCGAGACGATCGCTATGTCGACCCTCAGGGCGCCGACCGCGGGCGACCGGGTCAACCTCGAGCGCGCCGCGCGGGTCGGCGACAGACTGGGCGGTCACATCGTGCAAGGGCACATCGACGGCACGAGTTCGGTGCTCGCCATCACCCCCGGGGAGGCGTGGCGCGTGGTGCGGTTCTCCTTGGCTCCGGATGTCGCGGCCCTCGTCACCCGCAAGGGCTCGGTCGCGGTCGACGGCGTCTCGCTCACCGTCAGCGCGGTGGGTCGTGACTGGTTCGAGGTGTCACTCATTCCGGAGACTCTCGCCGCGACCACGCTCGGGCTTCTGCAGCTCGGAGACGCCGTGAACATCGAGACCGATGTGCTGGCGAGGCAGGTCGAGCGGATGCTGCAGTTCGCCGGCACCGCGTCGCCCGGATCAGCCTCGGGCGGAGAGGACGCACCGTGACGCTCGCCGACATCCCGACCGCCCTCGACGCTCTCCGCGCGGGCCGCCCGATCATCGTGGTCGACGACGAAGGTCGTGAGAACGAGGGCGACGTCGTGATCGCCGCCGAGTTCGCCAGTCAGGAGTGGCTGGCCTGGATGGTGCGCGTGTCGTCCGGGTTCATCTGCGCCCCCATGACCAACGAGATCGCCGATCGGCTCTCCCTGCCGCTCATGGTCGTCGACAACGAAGACGTACGCGGCACGGCATATACGGTGAGCGTCGACGCCGCCGACCGTCGGACCACCGGCATCTCCGCTGCCGATCGCGCCCATACCCTCAGGGTGCTCGCCGACACGGGCTCGACGGCGGCGAGCGTGCACCGCCCGGGCCACATCCTGCCGCTCCGGGCCGTCGACGGCGGGGTGCGGCAGCGTGCCGGACACACCGAGGCGTCGGTCGACCTGCTCCGCCTGGCCGGTCTCACCCCGGTGGCGGCCATCTCCGAGATCGTGGCCGACGACGGCGAGATGATGCGGCTCCCCGAGCTGATCGCCCTCGGAGCGCGCGAGGGCGTGCCGGTGATCACCATCGAAGCACTGATCGAGCACCTGCGGGAAGCGGGAGGCGACGCACCCACTCCGGCGGCGTCGATCCCCGAGGCGTCGCGCGTCGTCTTCGAGGTCGAGACGACCATCCCCACCACCCGCGGCACGTTCAGGATGCGCGCCTACCGCGATCGGATGACCGGGGCCGACCACGTCGCGATCGTCGCGGGTGACCCCGTGGACGGCGCCCTCGTGCGGGTGCACTCCGAATGCCTGACCGGGGAGGTCTTCGGGTCGCTGAAGTGCGAGTGCGGGCCCCAACTCGACGCGGCGCTCGATCGGATCGAGCGTGACGGGGGTGTCGTGATCTACATGCGCGGCCACGAGGGCAGGGGTATCGGGCTGGTCAACAAACTCCGCGCGTACCGATTGCAGGAGCAGGGCCTCGACACTTTCGACGCCAACCTCGCCCTCGGTTTCCCGGTCGACGGTCGGGACTACAGCGCCGCCGTCGCGATCCTCGACGACCTCGGGCTGCGCTCCGTGCGAGTGCTCACCAACAACCCCGACAAGGTCGCGCAACTCGCCGGCCGCGGGGTCGAGGTGCTCGGGTCCGTTCCGCTCGTGGTGGGGGTCGGCCGGTACAACGAGGGCTACCTGAGCGCGAAGCGGGATCGGATGGGGCACGTGCTGCCCGGGGACGCCGCACTCGGTGAGGCCGTGGCATCCGGGACAGACACCACGGCATCCACATCGCAGAGAAGGAGACAGTCATGAGCACAGACGGCGCACCAGAGGTCGACCTCGTCGACGCCACAGGGCTTCGAGTGACGATCGTGGCCGGCCGGTGGCACGAGGTGATCGCGAACGGGCTGCTCGAGGGGGCACGGCGCTACCTGTCCGGCACCGGTGCGGAGGTGACCGAATTGCAGGTCGCGGGCAGCTTCGAGCTGCCGGTGGTCTGTCGCGCGGCGCTGGATGCCGGGGCCGACGCCGTCGTGGCGCTCGGCGTGATCATCCGTGGGGGCACACCGCATTTCGAGTACGTCGCGGATGCCGCCACCTCGGGCCTCACGCAGGTCGCCGTGCTGACCGGCAAACCCGTGGGCTTCGGTGTGCTGACCGTCGACACGGAGCAGCAGGGGCTCGATCGAGCCGGCCTTCCGGGGTCGAAGGAGGACAAGGGTGCGGAGGCCGCGGAAGCCGCGCTCTCGACCGCGGTGGTGCTGAGAAACCTGGTGGGGCGCGCGTAGGCTGAGCCGATGCGGGATCCGGTGCAGTACCTCAAATGGGCCGTCGTGGTGATCTCCGTGGTGATCGGCGTGCTGTTCCTGGTGAGGCTCGCCACCGGCACGCTCTGACCTCGGCGCCCCGCCCTGGAGTCCGACCCTCACCGCGCGGTCGGGACACCCGGCCACAGGTGGAGCGCCCTGAGCGAAATGCGCAGGGAACGCGAACGGGGCGAAGCTACGCTCGAAGCAAGGCGCGCGAAACCGGTTCGGACCGGGATCGCGACGTTTCTCTCCCGCGATCCGATCTGACGGGATGTTCCCACCAAGCACGGTCGGCGCCGGTGCGCCCGCCGCCCAGGAAGAAGCGATGAGCACGGATACCGCGGCACCCCCCGCCCGCAGAGGCTTCGGCCGCAGACCGAAGGATGACGGGCCCCGCGCCACGTTCCGCCAACTGCTGCCCTACCTGGCCGAGCACCGCGCCGTGCTGTCGGTGGTGGTCGTGCTCAGCCTGCTGGGTGCCGCCGCATCCCTCTCGCAGCCGCTCCTGGTGGGCCAGGTCATCACGACCGTCGAAGCCGGCGACCCCCTGGGGCTTCTCGTGTGGAGCCTGGTCGCCCTCGTCGTGGCCACCGCGCTCATCACCGGCTATCAGCACTACCTGCTGCAGCGCACCGGAGAGGGCGTCGTGCTCTCGAGCCGCCGCCAGCTCGTCTCCCGCATGCTCAACCTCCCCATCGGCGAGTTCGATCAGCGGCGCACCGGCGACCTCGTCTCCCGGGTCGGTTCGGACACCACCCTTTTGCGCGCTGTCCTGACCCAGGGCCTCGTCGAGGCCGTCGGCGGATCGGTCACGTTCGTCGGCGCGATCATCGCGATGGCGGTCATCGACCCCGTGCTTCTCTCGCTCACCGTTCTGGTGATCGCGGTGGCGGTCACGACCGTGACGCTGCTCAGCGCGCGCATCCGTGTGGCCAGCCGCAAGGCTCAGGAACGGGTCGGGGATCTGGCGTCGTCGGTCGAGAGGTCGATCAGCGCGGTGCGCACGATCCGCGCCGCCAATGCCGCCGAGCGTGAGATCGCCGCGGTGCAGAACGATGCCCGCGAAGCCTGGAAGATGGGCATCAGCGTCGCCAAGATCTCCGCCCTCGTCGTGCCGATCGCCGGCATCTCCCTGCAGGTGTCGTTCCTCGTGGTGCTGGGGGTGGGCGGCTTCAGGGTCGCTGAGGGTTCCATCACCGTGGCGAGCCTCGTGGCCTTCATCCTGTTCCTGTTCCTCATGATCACCCCGCTCGGCCAGGCGTTCGGAGCGATCACCTCGGTCAACGCGGCGCTCGGCGCGCTCGGCCGCATCCAGGAGATCATCTCGCTCCCCACCGAGACCGAGGGCGACCGGCAGATCGCGGCCGCCGCGGCATCCGACATCGTCACCGGTGACGCGATCACCTTCGACGACGTCAGGTTCCAGTACGCGGCTCTGATGGACGAGTCGGATGCCGCGCCGAAGAGCATCACGGATACGTCGACCACGTCAGACACCGCGAGCGCCGCCAACCGTTCGGGCGCCTCGCCTCTCGCACCCGGAGCCCGGCCAACTGACATCCAGACGCGGGTGGTGTTGCACGGAGTCTCATTCAGTGCCCCTCGAGGCAAGCGCACGGCGCTCGTCGGGCCGTCCGGCGCCGGCAAGAGCACCATCCTCGCGCTCATCGAGAGGTTCTACGACCCGACGTCCGGTGTGATCCGCCTGGGCGGGATCGACCTCCGGGCCCTCGACCGGGCCGACCTGCGGTCGCAGATCGGCTACGTCGAGCAGGATGCGCCGGTGCTCGCCGGCACGATCCGCGAGAACCTGCTGCTCGGGGCGCCCGCCGCCACCGACGCGGAGTGCGTCGCCGTGCTGCGTGACGTGAACCTGACCGAGGTGCTCGAGCGGGATGCGCTCGGACTCGACGCGGCCGTCGGCGAAGACGGCGTGATGCTCTCCGGAGGTGAACGGCAGCGCCTCGCCATCGCCCGAACACTGCTGGCCGCGCCGCCGATCCTGCTGCTCGACGAGTCGACCTCCTCGCTCGACGGGCTCAATGAGCAGCTGCTGCGGGAGGCGATCGATGCCGTGGCCGAGAACCGCACGCTCATCGTGATCGCGCACAGGCTGTCGACCGTCGTGGACAGTGATCAGATCGTGGTGCTCGACCATGGCTTCGTCGTCGGAACCGGCACGCACTCCGAGCTCGTGGCATCCACCCCGCTGTACCGCGACCTCGCGAAGCACCAACTGCTGGTGTGACTGGAGGGCCGCGCACCGCGACTGGTCATCTGCGCACCCTCACGCACGACTAAAGGTGCGCAAGCGACCAGTCGCGTGGTCGACTCGGCTCGATTCGGCGATGCCAGCGTCATTCCACCGCGAGTGCCCACATCGCGAC
>JBEANR010000119.1:0-14424 GCA_041165365.1 Actinomycetota bacterium
GCGACATCCGCGACCGCCGTCGCCATCGGTGCGTGGATGCCGAGGGAGCGCCGGGTGGTGGATGCCGCGCCCCCGCCGAATCCGACGAGCACGCCCGCGGCGCCCGTGCGCATGAGGTGCAGCGCAGGGGTGTAGCCGGCCGCGCCGCCGACGATGACGGGCACGTCGAGCTCGTAGATGAACTTCTTGAGATTGAGCGGTTCACGCGTCTTCGAGACGTGCTCCGCGCTCACCGTGGTGCCGCGGATCACGAAGAGGTCGACCCCGGCGGCGACCACGGTCTCGTAGAGCTCCTGGGTGCGCTGCGGCGAGAGGGCGCCGGCGACGGTGACCCCGGCGGCGCGGATCTCCGCGAGCCTCGAACTGACGAGCTCCGGCTTGATCGGCTCGGCGTAGATCGCCTGCATCCTCGCGGTGGCGCGGTCGGAGGGCAGCTCGCGGATCTCGGCGAGCAGCGGTTCCGGGTCGTCGTAGCGCGTCCAGACGCCCTCGAGGTCGAGAACGCCGAGTCCGCCCAGTCTGCCCATGCGGATCGCGGTGGCGGGCGACATGACCGAATCCATCGGCGCCGCGAGGAACGGGATGTCGAAGTGGTAGGCGTCGATCGACCAGGCGGTCGAGACATCCTGGGGGTCCCGCGTGCGGCGACTGGGCACGATCGCGATGTCGTCGAAGGCGAACACCCGTCGGGCTCGCTTGGCCCTGCCGATCTCGACGTCACTCACGCGTCAAGCCTACCGAGGTCGGCCGTCGAGAGTTCGCGGGGTTGCGCTGCGGTGGCGGTTGGGGGCCGCTTCGCCGGGGCTCCGCGCAGCATCCTGTCTACGACCTGGGGCCACCGCTCGCGGCCCGCCCGTCGTCATCCCCGGGCAGGGGGCGCGTCTGCCCCTCTTTGGCGGGCGCGTGTACCCCGGGCGGCGGGAGAAACGTCACCACGGCCGGAGATATGCACCACGGCGGGAGAAACGTCACCACGGCCGGAGAAACAACCCCCGCCAACAGTCACTAACCCCCGCCGACCCACAACCCACCCCCCGGGCGGCGGGAGAAACGTCACCACGGCCGGAGAAACAACCCCCGCCAACCGTCACCATCCCCCGCCGACCACGGTCCGCGAGGGTTCGGCGTCGTCAGGCCCGACGCGGGATCCCCGCATCCTGCAGAATCGCTTGGAGGAGGCGGGGATTCTTCACGTCGCTGGTGGTGAAGCGCGACATGCCGTACCCGAGGCGTCGAAGACGATCCTCCCGCTTCTTCTCCTGCCACACGATCTCTGCGATGTCGCCGTCCGGAGCGAAACCGCAGGTGTACTTGAGCTTCCCATCGAACTCGCCGAGCCGCCTGACTCCCGGCCAGGTGAAGTCCGGTCGCATGAGACCCACCCCATCGCGCACCTCGAGCTGCAGTTCGGGGATCTCGAAACCGAGAAGGTAGATGACGGCACGGCATTCGGACTCCCCGTAAGAGTCGGAGAGGTGCGTAGCGAAACTCAGTTGCGCTTCCACTCGCCGTCGACCGGCATGGAATCGGTAGCGCGCGAGCTCGTCCACCAGGTCCTCGTGGGTGATGGCGCGCGGGTTGTTGCGCCAGAGCGCCCAGTCGAGCGACCCCATCGCGAGGCTGAATGGCATGCATCGCGCGACATCCACCGCAGTTCTCGCCAGAGTAGTCACGGCGATGCCGCTGAGTTCGGTCGACGTAGCAGTGACGAAGCCGGATGCCGTGCGCCGAACGCCGGGCTCAGACCTCCCGCCGCCCTTCCATTGGTCGAGCAGAGTGACGTCGGTGGGCCAGTCGCCATCGATCGGCATTCCCCACAGTGCTGCCGCCGACAGTCCCGCCACGATCACCGGACGCTGCGCGGCGGAGACCACAGCACGGACTCTCAGGATGTGGCGGTCCCGGAGGGACGACGATTCCCACACTGAGCTTTCGACGAAAGCGCCGCGCCGCAGTTTGACCAGAAGCCCTCTGTCGACATCGCGTGCGAGAGCCCGCGCCCCGGTACCGCCGAGGCCGAACGTCGAGGGGAGGATGAGGCCGTCGTGGGCTATCAGCTCGTGCAGCATGCGCCCATGATGTTCGGCGGAGGGTTCAGAGATTCCGTGCGCAGGAGATCTGTTGGATCGCGCATCCCGGCGGGCCGTGGGGAGGAGCGATGGCTAATTCGCCTCCGCAGCCTCTAAGCCGCGAACGGCGGGAGTAACAGCATCACGGCGGGAGAAACAATCCCCGCCACACCGCAACAACCCCCGCCACCCACGCGCGGCCCCTCGATGACCACCGCGCGCCAGCGCAATCGCGCCCGCACCGCACCGCGCGCCAGCGGAATCGCGCGCGCGCCGCGCCGCGCCGCATCTGCTCGCGCGCGCTGCACTCGTTACGGGCACACGACTGCGCGCTCGTCGCCGCTGACAGGCCTGCCGATGGCGGCGTAAGCTCACGCTCTGAACCCGGGCGGCGGGAGAAACCGCACAGCGGCGGGAGGAACAACCCCCGCCACCAAGCCGTAACTCCCGCCACCCCATTCCACGAACATAAGCGGCGGGAGTAACCGCACGGCGGCGGGACAAACAACCCCCGCCACCAAGCCGTGACTCCCGCCACCCGAGTACAGGGGAGGGCGGCGGGAGAAGCGGACGCCGAGGCGTCGCTCAGCGGCGGTAGTTCGGCGCCTCGACCACCATCTGCACGTCATGGGGGTGCGATTCCTTGAGGCCGGCCGCCGTGATCCGCACGAACCTGCCCTTGTCCTTCAGTTCGCGGATGGTGCGCGCCCCCGTATAGAACATGGACTGCCGCAACCCGCCGAGAAGTTGGTACGCGACGGCGGAGAGAGGTCCGCGGTACGGCACCTGCCCCTCGATCCCCTCGGCGATGAGCTGCTCGTCGCTCGGCACGTCGGCCTGGAAGTAGCGGTCCCGCGAATAGGAGGTCTTCGTCCCTCGGGTCTGCAGCGCGCCGAGCGATCCCATGCCGCGATAGGTCTTGAATTGCTTACCGCCCGAGAACACGAGGTCGCCGGGGCTCTCGTCGCAGCCGGCGAGCAGCGACCCGAGCATGACCGTGTCGGCACCCGCGACGAGCGCCTTCGCGATGTCACCCGAGTACTGCAGCCCGCCGTCGGCGATGACCGGGACGCCCTGTTCCCGGGCGGCGAGGGATGCCTCGTACACCGCGGTCACCTGAGGCACACCCACCCCGGCCACGACTCGGGTCGTGCAGATGGAGCCCGGGCCGACCCCGACCTTCACGGCGTCGACACCGGCGTCCACGAGTGACTGGGCACCGGACCGGGTCGCCACGTTGCCGCCGATGATGTCCACCCCGCCGAAGCCGGAGTCCGACTTGAGCCGCCGCACCATGTCGAGCACTCCGGCCGAGTCCCCGTTGGCGGTGTCGACCACGATCACGTCGACGCCGGCCTCCGCGAGCGCGACGGCGCGATCCCAGGCGTCACCGAAGAATCCGATCGCGGCCGCGACTCTCAGCCGACCCTCCGCATCCTTCGTGGCGTTCGGATACTTCTCGCTCTTGTCGAAGTCCTTCACGGTGATCAGTCCGCGCAGTCGGCCCGCGTCGTCGATGAGCGGCAGCTTCTCGATCTTGTGCTGCGCGAACAGGGCGATGGCACTGTCGGGGTCGACGCCGACGGGTGCGGTGACCAGCGGCATCCGGGTCATCACGTCGCGCACGAGGGTGGTGGACTTCTCGAAGTCCGACACGAACCTCATGTCGCGGTTCGTGATGATGCCCACGAGCACGCCGTCACCCTCGACGACGGGGAGCCCGGAGACCCTGAACTGGCCGCACAGGGCGTCGACCTCGGCCACGGTCGCGTCGGGCGTCGTGGTGACGGGATTGGTGATCATCCCCGACTCCGACCGCTTCACCTTGTCGACGTAGGCGGCCTGATCCTCGATGGAGAGGTTGCGGTGCAAGACGCCGATGCCGCCGTTGCGGGCCATCGCGATCGCCATGCGGGACTCGGTGACGGTGTCCATCGCGGCGGAGAGCAGGGGGGAGGCGACCGTGATGGTACGGGTGAGTCTCGACGAGGTGTCCGCCTCGCTCGGGATCACATCGGTGTGCCCCGGGAGCAGCATGACGTCGTCATAGGTGAGTCCGACGAAACCGAACGGATCGGGCTGAGACATGAGTCCCCTTGGAGTCGAGAGGCGAGTTGGGTACCGACGGGTCTGCGCTGATTCCGGTACCAGATCTTAACCGTTTCGCGTTCTCGTCATTCCGCACCATAATGAGCGAGTCCGTTCGTGCCCTCACCCGAAACATGAGGGACACATTCCGCAACTAACGTCAGTGACGACGCCTGGTCCCCCGGGATCCTCATTGTCGGGCGGCTCGCACCTGGAGGTCCCGTGCATACGACTGCGACACAGAGTTCACGAGCGCAGAGGTCACGAACGCAGAGTCCCCGACCACGGAGATCCCGGATGACGCCGCCGAACCGGTCCCGCACGATGGTGCTCCTCTTCACCGTCTTCCTCGCGCTCTTCACCTTCTCGTCGTTCACGAGCGCCTCGGCCGACGAGGTCGGAACCGACGAGAACCCGTTCCGGGTCAGCGGCAACGTGCAGTTCAACGGAGAACCCGTCGAGGACGTGCGCATCGAGCTGTCGGGCGACGGCTTCGACGCCGAGGTCGAGACCGGCGCTGACGGCCGCTTCGTGTTCGGCGTGCCGGAGAAGGCCGATTACGAGGTCACCCTCGACGAGAGCAGCCTGCCCGACGGCATCGCCGTCGTCGACGGCACCAATGTGCAGGAGGTCACCGTCGGCGCCGGCGGCCGCGTCGCCACGAACTTCTTCATCGGCCAGGGCGAACGCAACGTCGTCTCGTTCTTCGACCAGTTCGTGGAGCGGCTCTTCACCGGACTGAACTTCGGTCTCATGCTCGCGCTCGCATCGATCGGCCTGTCGCTCGTCTTCGGCACGACGGGCATCTCCAACTTCGCCCACGCCGAGATGGTGACCTTCGGAGCCTTGATCGCGTGGTTCCTCGGAGCCGCCCTCGCGCTGCCACTGTGGGTCGCCATCCTCGGCGCGGTCGCGGCCAGCGCCTTCTTCGGATTCGGGATGGATGTCGGGCTCTGGAGGCCATTGCGCAGGAAGGGCCTCGGCACCGTCCAGCTCATGATCGTGAGCATCGGGTTGAGCCTGGCGCTCCGGTACGTCTTCCAGTTCTTCATCGGCGGAGGCACACTGCAGCTCCCCCTCTCGTCATCGCCCTCGATCCCCCTGTTCGGCGCGGTCTCCCTGACCGTCATCGACATGGTCAGCATCGCGATCAGCATCGTCGCCATCCTCGCGTTTGCCTACTGGCTGACGCGCACCCGGATCGGCAAGGCGACGCGCGCGATCAGCGACAACCCCTCGCTCGCGGCGACATCCGGGATCGACGTCGACAGGGTCGTGCGCATCGTCTGGATCATGGCGGCGGGACTCGCGGGCCTCGCCGGCGTGCTCTACGCCTACTACCGCCCCGGGCTGAAGTGGGACATGGGCGCCGGGGTGCTGCTCCTGATCTTCGCCGCGGTCACCCTCGGCGGGCTCGGCACGGCGTTCGGCGCCCTCATCGGCTCGCTCATCGTCGGGCTGCTGGTCGAGATCTCGAGCCTCTTCATCCCCGCCGACCTCAAGTACGTGGGCGCGCTGGTCGTGCTCATCCTGATCCTGCTGTTCAGACCACAGGGCATCCTCGGTCGTCGCGAGAGAATAGGTTAGGCACACGATGGACTGGGTACAGATCCTCTCGAACACCGCATCGTCGATCATCGGGCCGGCGACGATCGCCTACGCGCTCGCCGCGATCGGCCTCTCGGTGCACTTCGGCTACGCGGGCCTCATCAACATGGGCATCGCCGGCTTCATGGCGATCGGCGCCTACGGATACGCCATCTCGATCCTCACCTTCGGGTTCCCCTGGTGGGCGGGCATCATCGTCGGGATGCTGGGCTCCGTGGCCTTCGCGCTGATCCTCGGCATCCCGACACTGCGACTCCGCGGCGACTACCTCGCGATCGTCACGATCGCCGCCGCCGAGGTGCTCAGACTGCTGTTCCTCACGGCGAGCTTCGACGAGTACACGGGGTCGGCCGACGGGCTCAGCGGCTTCAACGGCAGCTTCCGCGACGCCAACCCCATCCCGGAGGGCACGTACGGCTTCGGTCCGTGGACCTACAATGCGGATGACTGGTGGGTGCGCGTCGTCGGCATCGCGCTGGTCGCCATCGCAGCCTTCATCGTCTGGTCGCTCATGCGCAGCCCGTGGGGACGGGTTCTCAAGGGCATCCGCGAAGACGAGGACGCGGTGCGGGCCCTCGGTAAGAACGTCTTTTCCTACAAGCTGCAGGCACTGGTGCTCGGTGGGGTGTTCGGCGGACTCGGCGGGATCGTCTTGGCCCTGCCGTCCGCCGTCAATCCCGGCGTGTACGTGACCTCTCTCACCTTCTTCATCTACACCGCGCTCCTTCTCGGCGGCGCCGCGACCATCTTCGGGCCCATCCTCGGTTCGGTGATCTTCTGGGTGTTGCAGTCGTTCCTCGCGAATGTGCTCCCGGCACTGGCGTCGGAGGATCTCATCCCGATCTCCTCCATCCAGGCGAGCACCTTGAGATTCGTGATCGTCGGGGTGGCCCTCATGCTGATCGTGATCTACAGTCCGCAGGGCATCCTGGGCAACAAGAAGGAGCTCACCTTTGTCAAATGATCTGACCCCTCCCCTGCCGCATCAACCCCGACCGAAGTCGACGGGGTTGCACGATGGGGACATCGTCCCCGGTGTCGCGAAGGTCGACCCGATCATCGTCGCCGACGGCATCCGTCGTACCTTCGGCGGTCTGACCGCTGTCGACGTCGAGCATGTGGAGATCCCCAGAAACGCCATCACGGCCCTCATCGGTCCAAACGGCGCCGGCAAGACCACCTTCTTCAATCTGCTCACAGGTTTCGACGTTCCGGACGAAGGTACCTGGTCATATGACGGCAAATCGCTCTCCGGCATTCCCGCCTACAAAGTCGCCAGGATGGGTCAGGTGCGCACCTTCCAGCTGACGAAGGCCTTAGGGCTGCTGACCGTGCTCGAGAACATGAAGCTCGGTGCCACCGGCCAGACAGGCGAGAAATTCTTCCAGAGCATCGTCCCGAGCCTGTGGCGCAAGGAGGAGGAGCGCATCACTGAGAAGGCGCTCGACCTGCTCGTCAAGTTCAAGCTCGAGCCGAAACGGGACGACTTCGCGGCGAGCCTCTCCGGCGGGCAGCGGAAGCTCCTGGAGATGGCGCGGGCCCTGATGAGCGATCCGAAGCTCGTCATGCTCGACGAGCCGATGGCGGGCGTCAACCCCGCTCTCACCCAGTCCCTGCTCGACAAGATCCTCGACCTGAAGGACGAGGGGATGACGGTGCTCTTCGTCGAGCACGACATGGCCATGGTGCGGCACATCGCCGACTGGGTGATCGTGATGGCGGAGGGTCGGATCGTGGCGGAGGGTCCGCCTGAAGACGTCATGAAGAACCCGGCGGTCATCGACGCCTACCTCGGCGCGCACCAGGAGATCGACCTCGGTGTGCTCACCGGACGTTTCACCGCAGACCAGGAGAGCTGATGACATCCGCCACCGCCGACAGGGCGACCGACACCGCGATCGTCGAGATCAAGTCGATCACGGCCGGGTACCTGCCCGGGGTGAACATCCTCAACGAGTGCTCGTTGACCGCCCGAGAGGGCGAGCTGATCGGCATCATCGGCCCGAACGGCGCCGGTAAGTCGACACTTCTCAAGTCCATCTTCGGGCAGGTGAAGATCCGGGGCGGTTCGATCCTGCTGATGGGGGAGGACATCACGGGCCTGAAGGCGAACAAGCTCGTCGACCGCGGCGTGGGGATGGTTCCGCAGAACAACAACGTCTTCCCCTCTCTGTCGATCGAGGAGAACCTGCAGATGGGCCTCTATCAACGCCCCAAGGAGTACGAGGCGAGGCTCGAGTTCGTGACCGGCATCTTCGCCGAGCTCGGCAAGCGGCTCAAGCAGCGCGCCGGTTCGCTCTCCGGTGGTGAGCGTCAGATGGTCGCCATGGGGCGCGCGCTCATGATGCGCCCGCACGTGCTGCTTCTGGATGAGCCCTCGGCAGGCCTCTCCCCGGCGCGCCAGGACGAGGCGTTCCTCAGGGTCTCCGAGATCAACAAGGCGGGGGTGACGACGATCATGGTCGAGCAGAACGCCCGCCGGTGCCTGCAGATCTGCGATCGCGCCTACGTGCTCGACCAGGGGCGGGATGCCTACGAGGGCACCGGGCGCGAGCTGCTGCACGACGAGAAGGTCATCGGGCTCTACCTCGGCACCCTCGGTACCTGAGCGCCCGAACCAACGCTGAGGGCGCCACCGGGTCATCCGGCGGCGCCCTCTCTGCGCGCGGGAGAGCTCGCCGCGGCTGTCCCTGTCGTCCAGACCCGAACAGTGGCTCGCTGAGCTACTCAGGAAAGGCCACAACTCCGGTTTCGAGGGATGTAGGGCGGTTTTGCGGACTGTGGCCGGTCGGACACGGAAGGGCCCCGGCGTCTCCGCCGGGGCCCTCTCATGCTGCTGTTACCGGACTATCAGCCCTCGTACGCCGCGTAGGTGTTGTCTGCCGCGTACTGGTAGATGCCGATGCTGGCATCGGTCGGGTCGCCGTTCTCGTCGAAGGTGATCGGGCCGGAGATGCCGTCGTAGTCGGCCGTTCCGCCGTCGACGATGATCGCGGCGCAGTCGGCGAACGTCTCGCACTTCTCGCCCTCACCGGAACCGCCGGAGACCTCCTGCAACTTGCCCGCGATGTCCGGGCCCTCGGTCGAGCCCGCTTCGAGAGCCGCGAGCGCGATGAGGATGGTGGCGTCGTAC
Organism: Actinomycetota bacterium; assembly: GCA_041165365.1. Taxonomy (GTDB): domain Bacteria; phylum Actinomycetota; class Actinomycetes; order Actinomycetales; family Microbacteriaceae; genus Marisediminicola. Next base: position 8,899 of record JBEANR010000119.1, read on the forward strand.
GACTCCGCCGCGTAGCTGAAGTCGGTGAGCTCAGCCTTGCCGTCGCCGACGGTGAACTCCTGGAGAGCGTCGGTGAAGTCGCCGATCGAGTCGACCGAGAGCCCCGGGAGGGTGCCCTTGGCGCCCTCCACGGTGCCGGCCGGCAGCTTGTCTCCGAAGTTGGCGAGGTTGCCGTCCACGAAGTAGAGCTTGTCGGACGGGAATGCGTCGAGACCTGGCAGGATCGTCGTGACCTCCTCGAACGTGATCAGGGCGATCGCGTCGGGGTCGGCCGCGAGGACCTCGCTGATCTGCGAGTCGAACGAGGTGTCACCCGTGTTGTAGGTGGGTGCGGCGACGACCTCACCGCCCGCGGTCTCGAACGCCTCGGTCACGTACTTCGCGAGACCGGTGCCGTACGAGTCGTTGAGAACGATCAGACCGAGGGTCTGGTTGCCGTCCTCGGCGATCAGGTTGCCGAGCACTTCGCCCTGCAGTACGTCTGACGGGGCCGTCCTCCAGTAGAGGCCGTTGTCGTCGTAGGTGGTGAAGGCGTCGGAGGTGTTCGCCGGAGAGAACTGGATGACGTCGGCCCCGACCACCTGGTCGATGAACTGCAGAGACGTTCCCGACGACGCGGCGCCGAGGATCGCGGAGACGTCCTCGCCGAGCAGACGCGGGATCGTGGTCTCGTAGGCCTTGTTGTCGGTGTCGCCGGAGTCGCCGTACGTGACCTCGAGCGTGAGCCCGGTGTCTGCAGTGGCCTCGTTGATCTGGGAGACCGCGTAGGCGACGCCCGCCTCCTCCGGCGGGCCGAGGAAGGCCAGATTGCCGGTCTGCGGCAGTGCAGTGCCGACCTTGAGACTCAGGTCTTCCGTGCTCGGTGCGGCCTCTTCTCCGCCGCTGTCGGCCGGTGCGCAGCCGCTGAGCACGAGAACGCTTGCGCCGACGACGGCGACGCCGCCCAGCAGGGTCTTGAGAGACTTCGAGCGCGAGGCCTTCGCCTTCACGAATACGCTCATTTTTCTCCTTGGGTAGTGGGAATGGGTGCGGGTCACGACGGCACACGAAGTACAGTCGCTTTGTCAAGGTAGGGGCCATAGGATGCAGAAACAATTCGGTTATGTTACATAAGGGTAACGTGCGCGAATCGTTACCTTTGCGCATCGGAGCGGTCATGGCCGCACTCCTGGTGCTCGTATCCGGATGCGCGACCGCCGACGGCGCCGGAAACGGGCAGACCTCCCCGGGCGCCGGCCTCCCCGACGGGGTGACGGTCGAGGTGTATCAATCGCGATCGGATGTCGTCGTCCGAGCCTTGCAGGTGCGCATCGTCAACGGGTCGGACGAGGACCTCGAGATCACGGGTGCCGAGTTCGTGTCGCCGGGATTCGCTTCGCCCGCGGTCTGGCAGAAGGACTCCACGGTCGTCGTGGCCGGGAGGACGGTGGACCTCCCCGTCTCGCTCTCCGACTCCGTCTGCGTCGACGGAGAGCCCGAGCCCAGGGTGGCGCTGTCGTGGTCCGCGGGCGGGGACCTGCGCCGCGCCGAGGTCACGCCGGTCGACGAGCGGGGCAGGCTCGGCGAGCTGGGTGAGGAGGCGTGCTTCGATCAGGCCGTGGCATCCGTCTCCGCGGTCTCGGCGGAGACCCCGCCCCGCTCCGCGACGGTCGGCGGACTGCCGGCGATCGAGCTGGACGTCACGTTCTCGCCCACCTCGACCGCAGGGTCGCTCATGCTCGCCTCGGTGTCGGGCACGACGCTGTTCACCCCGGTGGATCGGGCGACCGGCGCGGAGCTCTCGTCGCTCCCCCTGGGCATCGTCACCGGCGGCGACCGACCGACGGTGGTGACCCTCCTGCTCGTACCGACCCGGTGCGATCCGCACGCGGTGGCGGAGGACAAGCAGGGCACGATCTTCCCGTTCGCCGTCGACGCCCCGGCCGGTGCGGAGTCGGGCGCGGGGTCGGCCGCGGCGTCCGGAGCAGGGGTCGGCACCGTGACCGGCACCGTGTTCGTCGCCACACCGACGGCGGTCAAGGAGGCCCTCATCGCCTCCGTCGCCCCGATCTGCGCGGCGCGCGGCGAGGGATGACCCGAGCGAGAGGCCGACCGGCTCGCCGCGTGGTGAGCCTGCTCAGATGGCGAGCTGCGGCATCCGGCGCCGTCGTGCGGCCCTGACCATGTCGACGGTGAGGATGACGAGCGCCAACCAGACCAGTCCGAAGCCGACCCAGCGCTCGGGCGGGAGGGCCTCACGCAGGATGAACGCCCCGAACGCGAACTGCAGGAGGGGCGCCAGGTACTGCACGATACCGAGCGTGACGAGGGGCAGTCGGCGTGCGGCGGCGGCGAACAGCAGGAGGGGCACGGCGGTGATGACTCCCGAGAGCACCATCATCACGACGTGGAAGGTGCCGGCGGTGCCGAACACCAGTCCGTCGGCCGTCAGGGTTCCGACGATCCACAGCTGGGCCACGGCGAGGGGGGCGAGCCAGGCCGTCTCGAGCGACAGACCGCTCACGGCGTCGACCCGGGGCCCGATCCTCTTCTTGATGAGGCCGTAGAAGCCGAAGGAGAAGGCGAGCACGAGCGACATCCAGGGGAACTGTCCGTAGCCGATCGCGAGCACCAGGACGGCCACGGCACTGATGCCGATCGCGGTCCACTGGGCGGGCCTGAGGCGCTCCCGCAGCACCAGCACCCCCAGCAGCACGGTGACGATCGGATTGATGAAGTAGCCGAGCGCGCCCTCGAGCACGTGACCGGTGAGCACCGCGAGGAGATAGACCTGCCAGTTGACGTATATGAGCGCGCCGGCGAGGCCGATGACGAGGAGGAGGCGTCGCTCGCGCAGGATCGCGACGACCGAACCCCAGCGGCGTGCCACGGTCAGCAGCACCACGCAGAAGACCAGGGAGAACAGGATGCGCGCGGCCACCACCTCGAACGGACCGGCGGGGGCGAGCAGCAGGAAGAAGACGGGGAGGAAGCCCCACAGTCCGTAGGCACCGAGGGCGAAGAGGAGCCCTCTGCCCTCGGGGATCGGGGCGGTGGGGCTGGTCACCTCGTCAGCCTACGTGCGCTCGAGAGGCGGTTCGGACGGGCCGCGGGCTCGTGGGATTCGAAGGCGGCCCCGCTACGCCGAAGGCCCGCCCGGACAAACCGGGCGGGCCTTCATCGATGGTCGGCTCGGCCGACGCAGCAGGCTAGCGGACGACGACCGCCAGCACGTCGCGAGCCGAGAGCACGAGCAGATCTTCTCCGCCGTACTTCACCTCGGTTCCGCCGTACTTCGAGTAGATGACCTTGTCGCCGACGGAGATGTCGAGCGGAACGCGGTTGCCGTTGTCGTCGATGCGACCGGGCCCGACGGCGACGACCTCGCCCTCCTGGGGCTTCTCCTTCGCGGTGTCGGGGATGACGAGTCCCGAAGCAGTGGTCTGCTCTGCTTCGACCTGCTTGATGACGATGCGATCCTCGAGCGGCTTGATGGAGACCGACACGGTTGACCTCTTCCTATGAATCACGAAACCTGGGTTGGCACACTCACAGTGAGAGTGCCAGAGGTAGCTTACGGGGTCGGTTAGCACTCCCGCAATCGGAGTGCCAGCCGCGGCGCGGTGTGGCGTCTGCGCCGACCGTTCGACGGGGTGACCGAAAACGAAGGAGATACCCGCCGTTCGCGACATCCATCCGCGCGTGTCGTGGTCGGGCGGGCCGTTGCTCCTTCGTTTTCGGACGACGGCGGGCGGCGGGGCGGGAGAATGGGCGGATGGACACCGCCGAGCTGCTCGAAGTGCTGTCGGCCGACGGGCTCAGGCTGCTCGACGGTCTACCACCGTGGTCGTCGACCGCAGACCCCGTGCGTCGGGTGAGCGACCTCCGCGCGGCCGGGCATTCGGCGCCGCGGGTCTCGGCGGTGCTCGCCCAGTCGCGCCTGCGCGCCAAGGCGGGGTCGAAGCTCGGCGCCTTCGCCGACCGGATGCTCTTCACCGAGGCCGGCCTCGAACAGGCCACGCGGCTGAGAGTCGCGGCGCTGCACGCCGGTCGATTCCGCGACGCGGGCATCGGGCACGTCGTCGACCTCGGCTGCGGGATCGGAGCGGATGCCCTCGCCTTCGCCGGCCTCGATCTGCGGGTCACCGCGGTGGAGGTCGACGAGGTGACCGCCGCCATCGCCGCCTACAACCTCGCGGCCTGGCCCACCGCGGAGGTGGTGCACGCCGACGCCCTCGAGGTGACTATCCCGGACGGGAGCGGGGTGTGGCTCGATCCTGCGCGCAGAACGGCTGGCCACGCGAACACGTCGCGCCTGCGCGACCCCGCCCAGTGGTCGCCAACGCTCGATTGGGCCTTCGAGGTGGGTATGCGGCATCCGACCGGGGTCAAGCTGGGGCCGGGGGTCGACCGGGAGCTGATACCGACGGACGCCGAAGCCCAGTGGGTCTCGGTCGACCGGGAGGTGGTCGAGGTCGGAGTGTGGTTCGGCGCGACCGCGAGGCAGGGTGTCAGGAGGGCGGCGATGGTGCTGGGCGAGCACGGCGCCGCGGAGCTGACTGCCGGGGCCGACAGTGCCGATGTGGAGGTGCGCGGGCTCGGGAGATACCTGTACGAGCCGGACGGCGCGGTGATCCGTGCCCGGCTGATCGGCGATCTCGCACGCACTCTGGACGCCGGGATGCTGAGCGCCGGGATTGCGTATCTGACCGCGGACGACCTGATTCAGACCCCTTTCGCGCAGGCGTTCCGCGTGCTCGAGTCCTTCGCCTTCGACGAGCGAGTGCTCAAGCGAGAACTGGCGGCCAGGCGGATCGGTTCACTCGAGATCAAGAAGCGCGGAGTGGATGTCGACCCCGCCGTGCTGCGCCGGAAGCTCGCTCTCAGGGGTTCGGAGTCGGCCACATTGGTGGTGACCCGGCTGGACTGGCGGCATCGGGCCCTGCTGGTCGAGCGGGTCTGAGGCCCAGAGGTGGGACCTGGGAGAGGCAGAGCCGGGAAACACGGGATGGGGCGCTCGGGAAAGGCGAAAGGCCCGCGCCGATCAGCACGGGCCCTTCGCGTCGACGATCAGTAGCCCGAAGAGTACCCGTCTGCAGCGGCGCCCAGGATGGCGAGCAGGATGGCCCCGCCCACGATCAAGACAGTCAGAGCGATCCCGACGTAGCCGGTGATGATGGCGGTGAGCCAGAAGCCCTTCGCGGGTACGCCCTCGCGCTTCTTGCCCATGTACCCGAGGATGAGCGCGGCGATCGAAGCGGGCAGGAACCAGCCGAACGACACGACCCCGAGGATGCCGGCGATCATGCCGATCAAGCTCAGCGTCTTGGGTGCGGCCGCCGGCGCGGCGGTCGCGTACCCGGCGGGAGCGCTGTAACCGGGAGCGCTCGGAGCGCTGTATCCAGGAGCCGAGTAGCCGCCGGGTGCCGGGGATGCCGGCGGCGAGTACCCACCGGGGGCGGTCGAGGGGGCGGCGGGCGGCGGGGTGACGGGGTCACCCGAGGGGGGAACCGGGGGTACTGAACCGGTGTTCGGGTCGGTCATGGG
>JBEANR010000120.1:0-25322 GCA_041165365.1 Actinomycetota bacterium
CCCGTGCAGGTCAGCGACGGCATCGTGGCGGCGTACCGCACCCTGTGGTCGGAGCTGACGGGATCGGAGTCGTTCGCGTCATCCGAACGCTGGAGGATCAGCGAGCGGGTCGAGAGGCTCAACCGCCTCGGCTTCGACATCGAGGAGCTCGCCATCAAGACGGATGACACGGGCACCCAGGTGCGCATCCAGCCCAAGGTGGTCGACGCCGGCCACCACTCGCGCCGGCTGCTGCGCCTCACCGGACTCGACGCCCAGGAGAACCAGGCCAGGCGCCTGCTCAACGACCTCGACTCGTACTCGGCGACGCACCGCAATCCCGACATCGACGAGGAGATGGTGGCGCACGAGTGGCTCGCCACGATCTTCGAGCCCGTGGTGCGCGCCATCCCGCGGGATCTCAAGGGCCGGTTGGAGCCGGCGGAGATGTATCATCAGCTGCTCGAGCACCGCTGGTACCTGTCGCAGAACGAGAGCCGCGAGGTGCCGCTCGCCGAGGCTGTGTCGTCGTACATCGACACCATCCTGCGTGCCCGTCGGGACGAGGCGACGATGATCGATCCGCCGACCGGCACCTACACGCTGCCGATGGACGTCATCTCGGCCGATGACGACGAGGCGGACTGGCGCAGCAAGGTCTGAGGGCTGCCGGACCCCCTGAGCCCGCCGGGTCCCTGAGCCTGCCGAAGGGCCCACCCACCGCCGCTTCGACAGGCTCAGCGACCCGCGGCGGGCGCTCCTGAACCGACTTACTGCCATAGACCCGCGGTCCGCGACGGTCGGAGCGCTGGTCTTTGGCAGTAAGTCGGGCCGGAAAGGCGGGACGCGTGCGGATACTCAGACGCGTGCGGCTACTCACGCGGGCGATCATCCGAAGGGCGACTCGAACGGCTCGGCGACCGGCGCAAGGTCTGTCGGCGGTGCATCCGTGGAAACACCGACGCGTTCCTCGAGCTCAGCGAGCGGCGCGCAACTTCGCGATCTCGTACAGGGTCACGGATGCCGCGATCCCCGCGTTCAGCGACTCGGTCGACGATCCGATCGGGACGGAGACCACAGCGTCGCACGTCTCGGTGACGAGCCGCGACAGCCCCTTGCCCTCGCTGCCGACGACGACCACGAGCGGCTCGCGAGCCCAGGTGAGCCCGGGCAGCGGCACATCCCCGTCGCCGTCGAGCCCCAGCACGAACACGCCCCGCTCCTTGAAAGCCTTGAGCGTCTGGGTCAGGTTCGCCGCCATCGCGACGGGGGTGCGCGCCGCAGCGCCCGCCGAGGTCTTCCACGCCGCGGCCGTCAGCCCCACTGAGCGTCGCTGCGGCACGATGACGCCCTGTCCGCCGAAGGCAGCGACCGAGCGGATGATCGCCCCGAGGTTGCGCGGATCGGTAATGCCGTCGAGCGCGACCAGCAGCGGCACCTGCCCGCGCGACACGATCTTCTCGAGCAGCTCAGAGGGGTGGGCGTAGTCGTACGGCGGCACCTTGAGAGCGACCCCCTGGTGCACGGAGTCGAATCCGGCGAGCCTGTCGAGCTCCGGCCGCATCACCTCCAGGATGGGCAGCCCGCGCTTCGTGGCGAGCTGCATGATCTCCTTCACGCGGTCGTCGTACTCGATGCGCGTCGCGATGTAGAGGGCGGTCACCGGGATCCTCGCCCTCAAAGCCTCGACCACCGAGTTGCGGCCGGTGACGACCTCGATCTCGTCGGCCTGCTTGCTGCGTCGCGCGCGCTGGGGATCCGAGCCGGTGGCGGGCGCACGACCCGCCGAAGCGCGACCGGATGACGACCGCCCCGCGACAGGCCTCCCGACCCCAGACCCGCCGACGCCAGACCCGCCGACGCCAGACCGGCCGACCCCAGACCCGCCCGCGGCGCGCCCGGTGGCGGCTCGACCCGCTGCCGGTCGCGCGTCGGAGTCGCCGCCCGACCGCGGTGAACCCCCAGCAGCCGCGAACCGGTCCTGCGCCGCCTTGCGCTTCCCCGCCGGGTGGTACGGGCGGTCCTCGGCCTTCGGGGTGGGCTTCTTGCCCTCGAGGGCCTGACGCCCCTGGCCGCCCGAGCCGACCTGCGGACCCTTCCGGCCCTTGCGTACGGCACCCGCTCGGGGTTTGCCTGCTCCGCTGCTCTTCATCTGTCGTGTCTCCAATGGGTGCCGACCGGGGTGTCCTCGAGCTGGATGCCCGCCGCGGCGAGTTCGTTCCTGATCTGGTCGGCTCCGGCGAAGTCCCGCGATGCGCGAGCGCGGTTTCGGCGCGCGATCATGGCGGCTACCAGGTCTGCGAGCGCTTCGGACGCGACATCCGTGCCCTCCGATTCCCGCCATTCCGGCGATTGCGGGTCGATGCCGAGCACCCCGGTCATGGCCAGGACCTCTCCCCGAACCGATGCCGCCGTCTGCAGGTCTTCGGAGTCGAGGGCCACATTGCCCGCCCGTATCCGCTCGTGCAGCACGGCGAGGGCCTGCGGCACGGCGAGGTCGTCGTCCATCGCCTCGGCGAACTCCGCGGGGAGCACGCCTGGCCCATCGGTCTCGAACCGGGTTGCCGCGAGTCGGCGGTCGGCCCGGTCGAGGAACACCTCGATGCGCTCGAGGGCGGCCTCGGCCTCCTGCAGCGACCCCTCGTGATAGTCGATGGTCGACCTGTAATGGGCGGCCCCGAGGAAGTAGCGCACCACGAGCGGGCGTGCCGAGTCGAGCAGCCTCGCCGCGAAGACGGAGTTGCCGAGCGATTTCGACATCTTCTGCCCGCCGACGGTGACCAGGCCGTTGTGAACCCAGTGGCGTGCGAACGGGCGGCCGGCCGCGGCCGACTGGGCCAGTTCGTTCTCGTGGTGCGGAAAGCGCAGATCGAGCCCTCCGCCGTGGATGTCGAACTCGACCCCCAGGTACCTCTCGCTCATCGCCGAGCACTCGATGTGCCATCCGGGGCGCCCGGCTCCCCACGGCGACGGCCAGGCCGACGACGCGGGTTCGGTCGCCTTGTGGCCCTTCCAGAGGGCGAAGTCCCGCGGGTCGCGTTTGCCGCGCGCATCCGCATCCGTCGCCGCGGCCATGTCGTCGGGATCCTGGCGCGTCAGTTCGCCGTACCGTGCCCACGACCGGGTGTCGAAGTAGACGTCTCCCGAGTCGTCGTCGGCGGCGTAGGCGTGGCCCCGCCCGATGAGGTCGTCGATCAGGTGCTGCATCTGCTGCACGCTCGCGGTCGCCCTGGGCTCATAGGTGGGAGGACGGATGCCGAGGCGCGCATACGACGCGCTGAACTCGAGCTCGACGCGATACGCGAGCGCCCACCACTCCTCGGATCCGTCGGACGCGGCGAGGATCTTGTCGTCGATGTCGGTCACGTTGCGCACGAGGGTCACCGCGAGACCGCGGTGGGTCAACCACCTGCTCCACTGGTCGTAGACCAGGGCCGACCGCAAATGGCCGATATGTGGAGACGACTGCACGGTCGGGCCGCACACGTAGATTCCGATCCTGCCGTCGACGAGCGGAACCAGGTCGCGCAGCGCCTGCGATCGCGAGTCGTAGAGGCGGATCGTCACCCGCTCAGCCTAACCAGTGGGTGTCGACGCTCAGCGCGTGCGACAGACCAGCGCGGTCGCGATGACGGCCACCCCGTCGCCCCGCCCGAGGAACCCGAGTCCGTCGGTCGTCGTCGCCGAGACACTCACGGGCGCACCCACGAGTCCGGTCAAGCGCTCTTGCACCTCGTCGCGTCGCCGCGACATCCTCGGCCTCTCGCCGACGACCTGAGCCGCGAGGTGCTGCACCGTCCAACCCGACCCCGTCAGGAGCGCCACCGTCTCGGTCAGGAAGACGTCGCCGTGAGCCCCCGCGAACCGCGAATCGGCGGTGCCGAACCGACCGCCGATGTCGCCCAGACCTGCGGCGGACAGCATCGCATCGCACAGCGCGTGGCTGAGGGCGTCGCCGTCGCTGTGGCCGGCGAGACCGGGCTCGTCCGGCCAGAAGAGTCCACCCAGCCAGAGCGGCGCCTGCGGGTCGAAGGCGTGCACATCGATGCCGATGCCGGTGCGGTGCTCGTCGGCACGGGGCTCGAACCCGCCGCCGGCCTCATCGACGAGCTGCTCCGCCCGACGGAGATCCCACGGGGTCGTGATCTTGAAGGCCAGCGCATCGCCCGCGACAGTCGTGACCGGATGCCCGGCGGCCGCCACGAGCGCGGCGTCATCGGTGTGCTCCGCCGTCGCCCTTGCGTAGGCCGACCGCAGCTGACCAGCCGGAAACCCCTGCGGCGTCTGCACCGCGACGAGCGTCGAGCGGTCGATGGTGCGTTCGACGGCGCCCTCGGCATCCGTCTGCTTGATCGTGTCGGTGACCGGCAGCGCAGGCAACACTCCCCCGCCGGTGGCGCGTACGGCCGAAATCACCCTCGCGAACTGTTCGGTGGGGGTGAAGGCCCTGGCGGCGTCGTGCACGAGGACGACCTCGGCCCACGGGTGCACGGCCGCGAGCCCCGCCGCGACCGACGCCTGTCTCGACGCGCCCCCCGCGACGACGGTGACGTACGGATGAGCGGCGCCCGCGGCATCCCGACACAGCTCCGCCGTCTGCACCACTCGATTCGCCGGCGCGACCACCACGATCTGCACGGGTTCGGCCACACCGAACACCGACGCCAGGCAGTGCTCGAGGATGGTCGCATCGCGAACGGCGACGAGTGCCTTCGGCTCGGCGAGGCCGAGTCGCGAGCCTTCACCCGCGGCCACGATCACGACGGCGACGAGAGTGCCATCGGGAACCGAGGATGCCGTCATGCGGGCAGCGCCATCAGGTGATCCGGTCTGCGGTCGACGCCGGGGCGCCGGGGGCGATCAGGACGCGAGGACCTCGTCGAGGACGGTCGATGCCTTCTCCTCGTCGGTCTTCTCCGCCAAGGCGAGCTCGGAGATCAGGATCTGACGCGCCTTCGCGAGCATCCGCTTCTCACCGGCCGACAGGCCACGATCCTGATCGCGGCGCCAGAGGTCGCGCACGACCTCGGAGACCTTGATCACGTCGCCGGAGGCGAGCTTCTCGAGATTGGCCTTGTAGCGGCGCGACCAGTTGGTGGGCTCTTCGGTGAACGGGGCACGGAGCACCTCGAAGACCTTGTCGAGCCCTTCCTTGCCGATCACGTCGCGCACGCCGACGAGGTCGACATTATCGGCCGGCACCTCGATGGTGAGATCGCCCTGTGTGACGTTGAGCTTGAGATACATCTTCTCTTCGCCCTTGATCATGCGGGTCTTCACTTCGGTGATTGTTGCTGCGCCGTGGTGGGGGTATACGACGGTTTCGCCGACCTCGAAAAGCATTGAATGGGGCTCCGTTCTGCGGCACTCAGTTTACCACAGGGTTTTCTCAGCGAACCGCCGAGGCCGGGTGGGGTCGCACGCGTTGGCTAGGCTAGGAGTACTTGTCCATGAGCACCGGAGGGCCCGTGAGATCTCGCGCTACATCGATCGCCGCTGCGGCATTCGTGCTCCTCGGGTTGACCGGATGCACCTTCTCCGCCGTGCAGGCGAACCAAAAACAATACGACCCGAGCGACGGCTTCGGTGCGACGATCGGCTCGATCGCCATCCGCAACGCGATGCTGGTGACGGATGACGGCGAGACGGCGAATCTCGTCGTGAACCTCGTCAACACGGGGGTGAAGAACGCGCGGGTCGTCGTGTCGTGGGAGGGGCCGGCCGGACGGGTCGAGCGCAACGTCTACGTCGCCCAGGACAGCACGCTGTCTACCGGTCCCGAGGGCAACCAGTTCCTGATGAGCGGCATCGACGCCCCTGCCGGCACGCTCTTCCCCGTGTTCTTCCAGTACGGAGACGAGCCGGGCGAGGAGCTCGGAGTGCCCGTACTCGATGGCGGGCTCGAGGAATACGCCGACCTCGTACCTGGAGCGGGCGACCCCGAGGCGTCGGAGTAGCGACCGCCCGTCACGCCTCGAAGCGGTAGCCCAGCCCCCGCACGGTCACGAGCATCACCGGTTCGCTCGGCGACTCCTCGATCTTCGACCTGATGCGCTTGACGTGCACGTCGAGAGTCTTGGTGTCTCCGAAGTAGTCGGCCCCCCACACCCTGTCGATCAGCTGGCCCCGCGTGAGCACCCGTCCGGAGTTGCGCAGCAGCAGTTCGAGCAGCTCGAACTCCTTGAGCGGCATCGCGGTCTCCTCGCCGCGCACGCTCACCGTGTGGCGCTCGAGATCCATCCGAACGTCCCCCGCCTCGAGTACACCCGACTCGGCCTCGTCGTCGTCGGTGCGACGGCGCAGCACAGCGCGGATCCGGGCGAGCAGCTCGCGGGTCGAGTACGGCTTCGTCACGTAGTCGTCGGCGCCGAGCTCGAGACCGACGACGATGTCCACCTCGTCGTCCTTCGCGGTGAGCATGATGATCGGCACCTGCGACCGGGACCGGATCTCACGACACACCTCGGTGCCGGCGAGGCCGGGGAGCATCAGGTCGAGGAGCACGAGATCGGCACCGTCGCGGTCGAAGGCGGTGAGGGCGATCCGTCCGTCTTTGGCGATGTCGGTCTCGTAGCCCTCGCGACCCAGGAGGTAGGCCAGGGGCTCGCTCAGCGACGGCTCGTCTTCGACGATGAGGATGCGGGTCATGGGGAGTCTCCAGACGAGGCGATGGTGACCGAGGCTGTGCTGGCCGAGGCTGTGCTGGCCGAGGCTGCGGTGGCCGAGGCTGCGGTGGCCGACGCGAGTCGGGGGAGGCCGGGTGGGGTCGAGGCAGGGGTCGATGAGGCAGGGGTCGACGCAGCGGCCGAGGGGGAGGCAGCGGCCGACGACGCCGAGGCCTGCGAACCGCCGGAAGGGAGTTCCGGCGAGTGGGAGGCGGCGGGGATCCTGATCGTAAAGGTCGACCCCCGGCCCACCTGAGACCAGACACGCACGTCGCCGCCGTGATTCTGCACGACGTGCTTCACGATGCTGAGGCCCAGCCCCGAGCCGCCCGTGCGTCTCGACCGCGCCGGGTCGGTTCTGAAGAACCTCTCGAACACCCTGTCGAGCTCGTCGTCGGGAATGCCCACCCCCTGATCGGTCACGGCGATCTCGACGATGCCCTCGTTGGTGCGCACGCCCACCCCGACGCGCGCCCCGCCCGGGGAGTACTGCACGGCGTTCGCGATCAGGTTGTGCAGGGCCGTGACGAGCAGCGCCTCGTCACCGTAGACCTGCGCACCCTTCTGGCCGCCCTGGGCGAGGTCGACCTCCTGAGCCTCCGCCAGCACGCGGTTCTGGTCGATGGCCTGAGCCACGACGGCATCCACCTCGACGAGTTCGGCCTCGACGAGGGAGTCCGACGCCTGCAGCCTCGACAGTTCGATGATCTCCTGGGTGATCCGCGCGAGTCGGTGGGACTCCTTCGTCAGGCGCTTGGCGAACTTGCGCACCTGCTCCGGATCGCTGGATGCCGCACGCAACGCCTCCGCGAGCAGTCCAACGGCCCCGATCGGGGTCTTCAGCTCATGGCTGATATTGGCGATGAAGTCGCGGCGCACGGCGTCGAGACGATAGGACTCGGTGTGATCCTCGGCGAGCAGCAGCACGTAGCGCGAGCCGAGCCTCGCCACCCGTACCGACAGCATGATGTTCGCGTCGCCGATCGGCCCCCGGGAGAGTTGCACGTCGCGCGAGAGGGGTTCACCGGTGGACCTCACGTGGTCGACCATGTCCGACAGTTCGGGATGCACGAGCTGGTGGTTCCACACCAGTCCGACCGCAAGCGCCCTCGGGGAGGCCTTCATCACGTTGTTGGAGGGGTCGAGCACCACCCCGGCCGATTCGATCGCGTCAATGACAGCATCGACGCCGTCGGGTACCGCTGAGTTCACCACCTGGTGCGCGCGTTCTCCGCGGAGGGCCGCGAAGTGCATCAGGCTGACCAGGCCGGCGCCGACGAGGAGACCGAAGACGAGCGACACGGGCACCAACCAGGTGGAGTCCATGACTTCAGAGTAGTGATGCGCGGGGCCGACCGAACCCCCGCACCCCGCCCCGACCGGCCACCACGTCGCGTGTTCAGGCAGTGGGCACCCGCCGTTAACCTGAGCCGATCAAGCTAACCTGAGAGTGCGGGCCGTCTGAGGCCCCGCGGTGAAAGGGACCGACGATCATGCGCGAAGTCTTCCAGCAGGAACTGCGCGAGGTGCAGGACCGCCTCGTCGAGATCGCCTCCCTGGTCGAGATCGCGATCGACCGCGCCACCTCGTCGTTCGGCGAGTCGGATGTCTCGCTCGCCGAGCAGGTCATCGCCGACGACCACAAGATCGACGCCGCCGCCCTCGCGCTCGACGAGCTCGCCGTGAACATCCTCGCCCGCCAGCAGCCCGTCGCCCGAGACCTCAGGATCGTCGTCAGCGCACTGCGCATCAGCGCATCCCTCGAGCGGATGGGCGACCTGTCCGAGCACATCGCCCAGCTGGCGCGCTACAGGTTCCCCGACAAGGTCGTGCCCGCCACGCTGCGCGACACCTTCTACGAGCTCGGCACCCTCGACGTGGCGATCGCCAAGAAGCTCACGCGACTGCTCGAGACCGAGGACATCGACCTCGCCGAGGAGATCCGCAACGACGACGACAGAATCGACGAGCTGCACGTCGGGGTGTTCGACGCCGTGCTGGGCGAGACGTGGAAGGGCGCCGCCGTCGACACGGTGGACGCGACCCTCGCCAGCCGCTACCACGAGCGCTTCGCCGACCACGCCGTCACCATCGCGAAGCAGATCCAGTACCTCGCCACGGGCGATCGCGAAGGCGTCGACGTCTCCTCGTAGCCGTTCGAGGCGGTGCGCGCTGACCCGGCGCTGTGCCGACCCGGTCGCCGTCGACATCCGAGGGCCGTGACGTCACCGGACCGGCTGGCGCCCTACTTCTTGCCCTGCGCCGCCACGGCTGCGGCCCCCGCCGCGGCCGCCTCGGGGTCGAGGTAGTAGGCGGGCTTCGCCGGGGCGAACGAGTCGTCGAGCTCGTAGACGAGCGGGATGCCCGTCGGGATGTTCAGTGCGGCGATGTCGTCATCGGAGATGCCGTCGAGGTGCTTCACGAGGGCACGGAGCGAGTTGCCGTGAGCGGTGACCAGCACCACCTGGCCAGCCTCGAGATCGGGGATGATGTCGGACCGCCAGTAGGGCAGCATCCTCTCGATCACGAGAGCGAGCGACTCGGTGCGCGGCAGGTCGTCGCCGAGACCGGCGTACCGCACGTCGTGCGCCTGCGAGAACTCGTCGTCGTCGTCGAGGAGCGGAGGTGGCACGTCGAACGACCGACGCCAGAGCTGGAACTGCTCGGGGCCGTACTCCTCGAGGGTCTGCGCCTTGTCCTTGCCCTGGAGGGCCCCGTAGTGCCGCTCGTTGAGCCGCCACGAGCGTCGCACGTCGATCCAGTCGCGGTCGGCGACATCCAGGGCGATGTTCGCGGTCTGAATGGCTCGCTTGAGACGCGAGGTGTGAAGCACGTCGGGAAGGATGCCCGACGAGGCGAGCAGCTCGCCGGCGTGCCTCGCCTCCTCGACGCCCTGCTCGCTGAGCGGAACATCCACCCAGCCGGTGAAGAGATTCTTCTGGTTCCACGTCGAGTTGCCGTGGCGAAGGAGCACGAGCGTGTGAGTCATGCGGTCAGTTTAGAGGCGCACTCCGGCGTGGGGTCGACGGGGAGGTCCACCGGGAGGTGGCCGGGACCGGTCGACGGGGGACGTCGCCGCGGAAGCCCGGCAGGTGTGCCGTGCGGTTGACTGGGGGCATGCCCATCGGCTCGGTCACGCGCGGCACGACGGGCACCAACCGGCTGCGGAGGGTCGATCGATGGATCGCCCGGTCGCCGGCGTTCCTTCGGGCGGATCACCCCCTCGTCGTCGACCTCGGGTTCGGCGCCTCGCCCGTGACCGCGGTCGAGCTGCACGACAGGCTCGCTCGCGTGCGACCAGACGTGGAGGTGGTCGGACTCGAGATCGACCCCGAGCGGGTCGCCCAGGCGGCGGGCGCGGCGCGGCCCGGGCTCACCTTCGCGCTGGGTGGGTTCGAGGTTCCGCTTGCAGGGAGGTCGGCCACCGTCATCCGCGCGTTCAACGTGCTTCGGCAGTACGACGAGCGGTCCGTCGTCGAGCACTGGACGCGCATGGTGGTGAGGCTCGCGCCCGGCGGTGGGCTCGTCGAAGGCACCTGCGACGAGGTCGGGCGGGTCGGCGCCTGGGTGGATGTCGCGGCCGACGGCCCCGTCACCCTCACCCTCAGCCTCCGTCTGTCGGGTCTCGAGCGCCCGTCGATCGTCGCCGAACGCCTGCCGAAGGCGCTCATCCATCGCAACGTGCCCGGTGAGGGAGTGCACGCGCTTCTCGCGGAGCTCGACAGGCAGTGGGCGGTGGCCGCCCCGCTCTCGACTTTCTCACCCTCACAACGCTGGATCGCCGCGGTGGAGGGTGTGCGTGATGCCGGCTGGCCGGTGCTGGGCGGGCGGTCGCGGTGGAGGTTGGGCGAGTTGACGGTGGAGTGGTCGGCGGTGGCGCCGTCGGGCTTCGTGTGGTGATCGAGGACGGCGTACGGCTGGTGACGGTCGCCCGCGGGGTCCTCGTCCGCCCCCCACCCCAGGAAGGAGAAACGGGGCCGGGATGCCCGAAACTCCTGCT
The DNA here is from genome assembly GCA_041165365.1 of Actinomycetota bacterium. Taxonomy (GTDB): domain Bacteria; phylum Actinomycetota; class Actinomycetes; order Actinomycetales; family Microbacteriaceae; genus Marisediminicola. The sequence goes on from JBEANR010000120.1 coordinate 10,645, forward strand.
TTCCGGCGCCGCGAGCGCGCCGCGCACGCCTCCCGCGAGCCACACCTCGCCGCGAGCAAACCGGCAGCCATCGCCCGTCAGCCCACGTCGGGCAGCAGGCCCCGCGCGGCATCGAGGGGAGCCCGCTCGCCACGAGCAGGTCGACGACGAGGGGTCGTAGCAGCAGCACGAGCATCGACTCCGTCACCTCGGCCCCCGGGGTGACCTCGGCCGGATCGAGGTGCGCCGCGACCCGCCCGAGCGCGGTGCGGGCGGCCGCGTCATCCGATTCCAGCAGCCGGATGCCTGCCGCGATGTCGGCGACGACGACGGCGAGACCGGGGCGCGCTCGCCCGTCTCGCACGAGCATGTCGATGCGCCGGGTGATCACCCTGAGATGTCGGGAGGCGAGGTCGAGGCCGGTCAGCAGCCTCTGCTGACGTCTCAGGTCGGGCAGGTGACGGCGCAGGAACGGAGAGATCCGCGCGATCGAGAGCGCCGAGTCGAGTGACTCGTTCCAGTCGTCGACGAGGTGCTGGGTGCGCCGCAGTCTGGTGAGGGCGAGGTCGGCGGCGGGCTCGTCGGCGCGTTCGAGAGCCTCGACGACCGTCGTCAGCGACTCGTCGAGGCTGGAGAAGAGGTTGCGCGCGTCGCGCCTCGCCGCCCGCCTCGGGTCCCTCGGTATCAGCGCGGTAACCAGCAGCGCGAGCACGGCTCCGACGACCCCGTCGATCGTGCGCACGAACACTCCGCCGTCCGGCGCGGGAAGAAGCACCACGAGCATCGACTGAGTGGCCGCTGCGACAGCGAAGCTCGCCGTCGGCGAGAAGAAGCGCGCGATGAGCATCGTCACGACGAGCACGAAGGCGAGCTGGGCGATGCCGACGCCCAGCACGAGCAGGATGACCTCGCTGAGCGTGATGCCGACGAGCATCCCGATCACGGTCTCCAGCACGCGCCTCGGCCTCGCGTCACGCGCGAACCCGAGCGAGGTGATCGTCATCGTCACCGCGACGACCGGCACCTCGTGGCCGAGCACGAAGCGGGCGAACGCGTACGCCGCGGTCGCAGCGACCGTGATCTGCACGACCGCGGGCACCGATGCCGCGAGCCGCGACGCCCGCTGCCTCAGGTCGACGCGGCGCCGCACCGATCGCTCGAGCCTGCGCAGCGCATGGTCCCGCGAGGGGTGCCGCATCGTCAGCGGTGCACGGCTCCGAGGCGCGGCAGGCGCGGTACCCCGGCGACGGCCCCGGCGTCGGCGGGCACGATGATCTCCTGCGCCGCCGCCACTTCGGTCGATCCGACCAGCACCCGGACGTCGACGGAGGCATCGAGCGTCCGCTTCACGACGGCGAGCGCGATCGGGCCCAGTTCGTGATGGAGGCCGACGGAGGTGACTGTGCCGACCGAGACGCCGTCGGAGGTCACGAGGTCTCCGCGCTCGGGCAGCACGTCATCCGACCCGTCGAGGTGCAGCATGACCAGTCGCCGGGGCGGGTGCCCCAGGTTGTGCACCTTCGCCACGGTCTCCTGCCCGCGGTAGCAGCCCTTCTCGAGGTGCACCGCCGAGCGCAGCCAATCGAGTTCGTGCGGAATGCTGCGCTCGTCGACCTCGGTGACGAACCGCGGTCGCCAGGCGGCGATGCGCAACGCCTCGGCGGCGAGGATGCCGGCCACCGGGTGCTCGGCGGCGATCCCGGCGAGGGCGGACCGCGCCACGACGGTCTCGGTCCAGTCCCACCCGGACGACGGATGATCGCCCCTCGCGTACTGCCACCCGCCCGGCGCCACCGCGCCCCAGGGGTCCCTCCACACCACAGGTATCCCGTTCGGTGAGGCCGCGGTCACCCCGGGATCGCCCATGCTGCCGATGACGGCCACCTCGTCGGTTCGGTCGAGCGGCTCGACGCGGAGCATGAAGCGCATGCGCGTCAGCCACGCGAGAAGCCCATCGGCCTGGGCCCGGTCGACGATCATCCACAGGGTGTCACCGTCGTCGACGAGGCCCGCCGCGTACTCCAGCCTGCCGTTCTGGTCGAGGAGCAGCGTTTCGGCGGAGTCCCCCGGCTTCAGCGCCGTGACCGCCTGACTCGTGATGGAGTCGATCCAGGTCAGCCGGTCGGCGCCGGAGACGGAGAGCACCGCGCGGTGGGAGAGGTCGACGAGGGCACGGCCGGCGGCGAGGTCGCGCTGCTCGTGCGCGGGGCGTCCGTAGTGCGCGGCGACGCCGGCATCCGGAGCCACCGCCTCGACGGCTCCCGGGAGGGAGAGGAAGGGATTGTCATTCGACACGGGCGAGCCGTCCTGAGGCGTGGGTGCGGAGGTCGTGGCCGAGCGCGGCGATGTCCCACGCCCACAACAGGTGGTTGTCGACGAGGCCGTAGAGACGGGTCGAGGCGGTGTGCTCCTTCGAGTTGGCCGACCGCATGACGGCATCGGTGACGAGGTCGATGCGCGGCCCCTTGACCTGCCCGACGTAGAGCTCGCTCACCCCGCCGGGGTGCACGAGGGAGACCTCGATGTCGAATCCGTCCGACGCGTTGCGCAGGGTCTCGACCGACCGGGGTGTCGTGAAGGGCTGCACGCCGCTGCCGGGGAGGAGCCCGGGCCCTGGGTCGCCGTCGGTCGCCGGACGGCTGAGGCGCCAGTATCCGGTCTCGGTGGCGAGGGCGCGCACGTCAGCGTCACCGTCTGCGGGGTCGATCAGCCAGGTGTACGAGGTGTAGTTGAGGTGCGGAAGGCCGTCGTGGCTGAAGCTCATCCGGTGCCCGAACTCGTGGTTGCGCACCTCGTCGTCGACCTCGTAGTTGACGACTCCCGTGCCCTCCCACACGCCGATGAGCCACGACAGGGGCACGAGCTCTGACGGGAGGTTGTCGGGGATCTCGATCATCCGGTCAGTCCCCCGATCCTGGTTGTGGCGATCCGTGGGTGTGGTGGGTCGAACAGGGTCAGCGCTGCCCGCGGAACAGGTTGTAGAGCACCACGAGCGAGATGTAGCCGATCGCGAGCGTCGCCAAGACGAGCAGTCCGACGAAGAAGAGTTCGATCGCGAGCAGCATGGCCCAATCCTATGCCGACGCTATGCCGACAGGGTCGACAGCAGGCCGAGCACGAGGGTCGCGGCGGCGAGGATCACGATGCTGCCGGCGAGGCTCGCCATGACCCGATCGACGAACCCGACCTTCTCCGCCACGGCCAGTTGCACGCAGAAGGTGGCGAGCACCGCGAGCACCATGACGATGGGGAGCGCCTGCAGCCAGTCCTGCCTGGGCACCGCGAGTCCGATGACGATCGCACCGACGAGCGCGAAGACCCAGATCGGCGCGATCGTCTTCAACTGCTGGGCCATGGTGTCCATTGTGGCTTAGATAGACTGCGGAATCCGGCATGGACCCCGCGCCGGGAACGGAGGACGAGTGGCTCAGCTGCTGATCCTGACCCCTGCGGTCAACAGCGACGTGCTCCCGGCACTCGGCCTGCTCAGTCACAAGACCCGGCAGATCCCGGCGGAGCCTGCCCAACTGATCAACGCCCCGAGTTGCGACCTCCTGCTCGTCGATGCGCGCCGCGACCTCGCGAGCGCGAAGTCTCTGTGCAAGATCCTCCGCAGCACAGGGCTGTCCGTGCCGATCATGATCATCCTCACCGAGGGCGGGCTGACCGCGGTCAACGCCGAGTGGGGCGTCGACGACGTGATCCTCGAGACGGCCGGACCGGCCGAGGTGGATGCCCGCATCCGACTCGTCATCGCCCGCCAGGCGAACGACAGCCAGGCCGGCAAGATCCACGCGTCCGGTGTCGTCATCGACGAGGCGAGCTATTCGGCGAAGGTGCACGGCAGACCCCTCGACCTCACGTTCAAGGAGTTCGAGCTGCTGAGGTTTCTCGCCACCCATCCGTCTCGGGTGTTCACCCGCGAACAGCTGCTCAGTGAGGTGTGGGGCTACGACTACTTCGGCGGCACCCGCACCGTCGACGTGCACGTGCGACGCCTCCGCGCGAAGCTCGGCGACCTCGAAGGGCTGATCGGAACCGTGCGCAACGTGGGCTACAGGTTCAACCTGCACGACGAGGAGTCCGAGCTGCGTGCCCCCGTCGCCCACTGACTTCGACCTGTTCCTGCCGCTGCTCGACCGCGCGCGGAGGGCCGACGGGCACCCACCGGTCTCCGACCAGGCACTTCTCGAGGCGAGGGCCGGCGCCCGCGACATCCTGACCGTCGACGGCGGTCTCGCCGTCGTCTCGCGCGCAGATCGCGGCCGCGAGGCGGGTGTGCTCGAGGTCGAACTCGTGGTCGACCCGCCGGCGAGAGGCCGCGGTGTCGGTGGCGACCTCGCGGCGATGGTCGTCGAGCGCGCCGCGGGCGGTTCGCCGCCGACGGTCGTGCTCGCGTGGGCGCACGGCGATCATCCCGCCTCCCGCGCCTTGGCGGCGCGCTTCGGATTCGAGCCGGTGCGTCACCTGCTCGAACTGCGGTCGACGGCGATCCGCCCGCAGGCCGACCCCGCCGTCACGCGGGCCTTCCGCCCCGGAGTCGACGACGCGCAGTGGTTGCGGGTCAACGCCGCAGCCTTCGCGTCGCATCCCGAGCAGGGGCGCATGTCGCAGGCCGACCTCGATGCCCGCATGGCCGAATCGTGGTTCGACGGGGACGACCTGTTGCTCGCGCTCCACGACGACGGCACGGTCGCCGGATTCTGCTGGCTGAAGACCGACGAGTCGCCCGCGGAGTTCTACGCGGTGGGGGTCGATCCAGCAGCCCAGGGGCGCGGGTTGGGGCGCGGCCTCGTGAACGCCGGGCTCGCCAGACTCGAGGCGCTGGGGGTGACGGAGTGCTCGCTCTACGTCGAATCCGACAGCGTGGCGGCGGTCGCCCTGTACAGGTCGGTGGGCTTCGTCGAGTACTCCGTCGACATCCAGTACCGCAGGCCGGCCTGACCGGCAGTTCGTCGCCTCGACTCCTCCCCGACACCCGACGGATGCGCGGCGGCCACCCGCCCGCCCGAGGGTGGAGTCGTGAGGATCGCCATCATCGCCGAAACCTTCCTTCCGACCGTCAACGGAGTGACCCGCTCCATCGAACAGATCCTGCGACACCTCGCGGAGCGGGGCGACGAGGTGCTCGTGATCGCCCCGGCCGAAGGCGGACTCGAACGGGTCTCCGGGCGCTGCGGCATCACCGTGCACAGGTTGCCCTCGGTTCCGCTCGCGACCTACCCGAGCATCCGGCTGGCCGTGGGTGGCGTGGGTCGTGTGCGCCGCATCCTCGAAGAGTTCGCTCCGGATGTCGTGCACCTCGCCTCCCCCTTCGAGCTCGGACGACGGGCCGTGCACGCCGCCGCGCAGCTCGGCATCCCGACGGTCGCCGTCTACCAGACCGACGTGCCCGGCTATCTCGCGCGCTACGGCGCCCCCGCGCTCGAGCGCTGGGCGTGGCAGCGAGTCACCGGCATCCACCGGGCCGCCGACCTCACACTCGCCCCGTCGACGGCCGCGCTCGAGCAACTGCAGACTCACGGGGTGCCGAGGGTCGCGCTCTGGCGACGCGGGGTCGACACCGCGCTGTTCGACCGCCGCAGGAGGGATGACTGCTGGCGCCGGTCGATCGCCCCCGACGGCGCGCGACTGATCGGCTATGTCGGCAGACTCGCCGCCGAGAAGCAGGTGGCCGATCTGGCCGCGCTCGCCGACATCCCGGGCACCCGACTGGTGATCATCGGCGACGGCCCGCTGCGCGCGGGACTCGGCACCGCGCTGCCGACGGCGCACTTCACCGGGCACCTGACCGGCCGAGCGCTCGCGACGGCGGTCGCCAGCCTCGACCTCTTCGTGCACCCCGGCGAACTCGAGACCTTCTGTCAGACCATCCAGGAGGCGATGGCGAGCGGGGTGCCGGTGGTGGCGACCGCCCGTGGCGGCCCCCTCGACCTCGTCGATCACTCGCGCACCGGCTGGCTGTACCCGCCGGGTGACCTCGCTTCGCTGCGCGGCCACGTCGTCGACCTCGTCGGCGACGATGCGAAGCGCTCGGCGTTCGGCGAGGCCGCTGCGGCGAGTGTGCGCGGTCGCACCTGGCCCGTGCTCTGTGCAGCGCTCGTCGCGCACTACGAGGCGGTGGTGCGCGATCGTTCGCTCTCGCGTCGGTGACCGCGGGAGATGACAGCCGACGTGACGGCTCGATCGTGAGAGTGCGGTGATCGCCCTCCCCCGCCGCTTCGTCGCTCTCGGCGACTCCTTCACCGAGGGGGTCGGAGATGCGAGCGCCAAGCTCCCGAACGGCGTGCGCGGGTGGGCCGACCGGGTGGCGGAACGCCTCGCGAAGCACGATCCGGGCTGGGAGTACGCCAACCTGGCCGTGCGGAGCAAGCGGCTGCGGCAGATCGTGGCCGATCAGGTGCCGCGGGCGCTCGAGCTGAAACCGGGCCTGATCACGATGTACGCGGGCGGCAACGACATCCTCGACGTGGGCACCGATGTGCCCCGGCTGATGGCCGACTACGGCCGCGCGGTCGCAGCGCTCACCGCCACGGGCGCGCGCGTGCTGCTCTTCACCGGCTACGACATCCCGCTGGTTCCAGCGCGTGCTCTCTTCCGCGGGCGCAACCGTCTCTACAACGAGGCGGTCCGGCGCATCGCCGACGAGCACGGTGCCGAGGTGGTCGACTTCTGGGCGTTCGACGGCCTCGAGGACCGCGGGATGTGGGCGGCCGACCGCCTGCACCTGTCGAAGGCCGGGCATAAGCTCGTCGCCGCACAGGTGCTCGACCAGTTGGGTGTGCCGCATCCGTGGGGCGCCCCGCCCCCTGAGCCGTCGGTGCGGCGGTCCATCGTGGAGTGGGAGCGGGCTCAACGCCGCTGGGCCCATGACTGGGTGCTCCCCTTGCTCGGCCGGAAGATCCGGCGTGTGACCCTCGGCGACGACCTGCGAGCGCGATTCCCCGATCCCGTCGCCGTGCCGAGGAAGGGCGGGCTCCGGCGACTGCCCGTGCCGCGGCCCTGACGCCGCGTTCACCCCGCGTTCATCCGGGGCGACGAGACCGCGGGTCTGTCACCCGCACCCTGCTGTCATGATGGGGAGATGGACAGCGAGACCTACGTCGGTGAGGCCGCGGTCGGCGCGGACTTCCTCGACGACGAGTACGACGACGAGTCCGGCTGGGTCGACGACGGCACCCTCCCGCCCGATCGCTACCTCGATCGCGAACTGAGCTGGCTCGCCTTCAACACGCGGGTGCTCGAACTGGCCGAGGACCCCGCTCTGCCGCTGCTGGAACGCGCCAACTTCCTCGCCATCTTCGCGAGCAACCTCGACGAGTTCTTCATGGTGCGCGTCGCGGGGCTGAAGCGTCGCATCCTCACCGGCCTCGCGGTGCCGACGAACGTCGGTCGGTCGGCGAGCGACGTGCTGACGGCCATCGCCGACCGCGCGCACGAGCTGCAGCACCGCCACGCCGCCGCCTTCACCACCCTCGTGAAACCGGCGCTCGACGACGCCGGCATCCACGTCGAGTCATGGGCCGACCTCGACGACCACGACAGGGTGCGGATGGAGCAGGTCTTCTCCGAGAGGATATTCCCCGTGCTCATGCCGCTGGCCGTCGACCCGGCGCATCCGTTCCCCTACATCTCCGGGCTCTCGCTGAACCTCTCGGTGCGCATCCGGCATCCGAAGACGGGCAAAGAGGAGTTCGCCAGGCTCAAGGTGCCGTCGGTGCTGCCGCGCTTCGTGCAACTGCCCGACGACCGCAGTGGCCTACTGCGCTACATCCCCCTCGAAGATCTCATCTCGAACCATCTCGGCCACCTGTTCCCGGGCATGGAGGTGCTCGACCACCACGAGTTCAGGGTCACCCGCAACGAAGACGTGCAGCTCGATGAAGACGAGTCGGAGAACCTCATCCAGACCCTCGAGCGCGAACTGCTGCGTCGTCGGTTCGGCCCGCCGATCCGCCTCGAGATCACCGACGACATGGATGACGTCACCCTCGAGTTGCTGACCAGCGAGCTGGGCATCACCGATCAGGAGGTCTACCGGCTGCCGGCCCCCCTCGACCTCGGCGGCCTGTTCGACATCACCAGGATCGACCGCCCACTTCTCAAGTACCGCAAACATCTGCCCGTCACCGCCACGCAGCTCATGCCGACGGAGCCGAACGCCGCGCCCGACATCTTCCGTTCCATCTCGCGGCAGGACATCCTGCTGCACCACCCGTACGAATCATTCGCCACGAGCGTGCAGGCGTTCCTCGAACAGGCGGCGATCGATCCGAATGTGCTCGCGATCAAGCAGACCCTCTACCGCACCTCCGGCGACAGCCCCGTCGTCGAGGCGCTCATCCGGGCGGCCGAGGCCGGCAAGGCGGTGCTCGCCCTGGTCGAGATCAAGGCCCGCTTCGACGAGAGCGCGAACATCAATTGGGCGCGCAAGCTCGAGAAGGCCGGGGTGCACGTGGTCTACGGGCTCGTCGGGCTGAAGACGCACTGCAAGCTCGCCCTCGTCGTGCGCCAGGAGGCCGACGGATCGCTGCGGCACTACAGCCACATCGGCACCGGCAACTACAACCCCAAGACCTCGCGCATCTACGAGGACCTCGGCCTGCTCACCGCCGACGACGTCGTGGGCAAAGACCTCACGCGCCTCTTCAACGAGCTGTCGGGCTACGCGATCGAGAAGAAGTTCAAGAGGCTGCTGGTCGCCCCCCTCCACCTTCGCAAGGGGCTCATCAAGCGCATCAACGTGGAGGCGGCGAACGCCAGGGAGGGCTTGCCGAGCGGCATCCGCATCAAGCTGAACTCGATCGTCGACGAAGCGGTCATCGACGCGCTCTACCGCGCGAGCGAGGCGGGGGTGCCCACCCAGCTCGTGATCCGCGGCATCTGCACGCTCCGCCCCGGGGTGCCCGGCCTCAGCGAGAATATCACCGTGCGTTCCATCCTCGGCCGCTACCTCGAGCATTCGCGCATCTTCTCGTTCGTGAACGGCGGCGACCCGCAGGTCTTCATCGGCAGCGCAGACATGATGCACCGCAATCTCGATCGACGCATCGAGGCGCTGGTGAGGCTGACCAGCACCGAGCACCTCAGGCAGGTGGCGAGCATCTTCGATCTGGCGATGGCCCACGACACCGCGGCGTGGACCCTCGCGCCGGACGGCACCTGGACGCGCGAGCACGAAGGCGACGACGGCCCGCTCCGCGACATGCAGACGGTGATGGCGAGACGCATCTCGCAGCGCCGGCGCGGGGCACTGCGGTGACGACGGGCGTCTCGACCGGGGCGATCGTGGCCGCGGGAGCGGTCTGCTGGCGCGAGGTCGACGGCAAGCTCAGGGTGCTGCTCATCCACCGCGGCGACCGGGCCGACATCTCCCTGCCCAAGGGCAAGGTCGACCCCGGCGAGACCCTGCCCGAGACCGCGGTGCGCGAGATCGAGGAGGAGACCGGGTTGTCGGTGACGCTGGGTGCTCCGCTCGGATCGACCGAGTACCCGATGCCCTCCGGCCGCGACAAGATCGTGCACTACTGGACCGCCGAGGTCTCGGATGTCGCGGCAGCCGCACCGTTCACGCCGAACGCCGAGGTCGCCCGGCTCGAGTGGAGCACGCCCAGAGAGGCCAGACAGCGGCTCACCTATCCGAGGGATCGCGAACTGCTCGATAGGTTCACCACACGGGCGGCGGCCGGCCAACTGCGCACCTTCGCCCTCGTCGCCCTCAGACACGGGAAAGCGGTGCCCGCCGGCTCGTGGACCGGCCCCGACTCCACGAGACCCCTCGATGCGCTCGGGGTGCAGCAGGCTCAGTCGTCGGCGCGCGCCATCGCGGCGTTCCGGCCGACGAAGCTCATCAGCAGCCCGGCTGCGCGCTGCATGTCCACCATCGAACCCGTCGCCAGGCTCCTCGGACTCGACATCAAGGCCACCCGGGCGATCAGCCAGGACTCCTACGAAGACGGCGTGGCCGAGGTGGAGCGCGTGGTGCGCAGGCGCGTGCAGAAGGCCGCGAGCTCGGTGCTGTGCAGCCACGGACCCGTGCTGCCCGACATCCTGGAGCAGATCGCCGTGGCGGCGCACAGTCCGGTGACGAGGGCGATCCGGCGGGCCGCGCTGCTCGACACCGGCGACTTCTCGGTGATGCACCTGGCCCCGGGGATGCACGGCGCTCAGCTCGTGGCGTTCGAGACCCATCGGCCCGCCTGACCGGCCTGCTGACGACCTGCCGCGGAGCGGGCACAGTTCCGCGGTCGTTCACCTCCCGTTCACCGGGGAGGACGAGCCTCGTCGAGCGCTGTGGCTAGCGTGCCCTGTGGGTCAGCACCGGCCCTCCCCCTGCAATCATGATCCCGAAGGGACCACAGTGAAGAACTCCACCCGAATCGGCTCGGCCGCGGCATTCGCCGTCGCCGGAGCGCTCCTGCTCTCCTCCTGCGCCGCGAACGAGGGCGGCACGACCTCCTCCGAGGGCGCCTCCGACCTGTCCGGCGACCTGGTCGGAGCCGGATCGTCTGCCGTGGGCGCCGCCCAGGAGGTCTGGATCGCCGAGTTCCAGAAAGCGAACGAGGGCGTGACCATCAGCTACGACCCCTCCGGCTCGGGTGCGGGGCGCGAGACGTTCCTCGCCGGCGGCAGCGACTTCGCGGGAACGGACCGCGCCTTCGACGACGAGGAGGTCGCGGCCGGTGGCTTCGCCTCCTGCACCGAAGACAGCGGCATCGTGCAGCTGCCCCTCTACGTGTCCCCCATCGCCGTGATCTTCAACCTCGACGGTGTCGACACGCTCGACCTCGACGCGGCGACGATCGCCGGCATCTTCGCCGGCACGATCACCTCGTGGGACGACCCCGCCATCACCGCGCTGAACCCCGACGCCACGCTCCCGTCGCTCGCGATCACCGCGGTGCACCGGTCGGACGACTCGGGCACCACCGAGAACTTCACCGACTACCTCGCCGCTGCGGCTCCGGATGTCTGGACGAATGAGGCCGACGGCGTCTGGCCCATCGAGGGTGGAGAGGCCGCGCAGGGCACCTCCGGTGTCGTCGACGCGGTCACCAACGGCACCGGCACCATCGGCTACGCGGATGCCTCGCGCGCCGGCGACCTCGGAACCGTCTCGGTGCAGGTCGGAGACGAGTTCGTGCCGTACTCCCCCGAGGCCGCCGCGGCGATCGTCGACGCATCGCCGTTCGTCGAGGGTCGCCCCGACTTCGACCTCTCGATCGAGATCGACCGCACCAGCGAGGAGGCCGGGGTCTACCCCGTCGTGCTGGTCGCCTACCTCGTGGGCTGCGAGACATACGCCGATGAGGCTCAGGGCGCCCTGGTCAAGGAGTATTTCAGCTACTTGGCGAGCGAGGAGGGCCAGGCGGCCGCCGCGGAGGGCGCAGGGTCCGCACCGATCTCGAGCGCGCTGTTCGACCGCGTCGAGACCGCGATCGCCGTCATCGAGTAGCATTCGGCGTCGGGTGCGACGATGGTCCAGACCGTCGTCGCACCCCCGCCGGACGGCGCGGGCGGGGCCGGCGCATCCCGAACTCTCACCACCACGGGCAGCAGGAAGACCACATGACGACAGCTCCCCCCCGCACGCGGGCCGCTCTCCGGCCCGCGGACCGGGTCTTCGCGGGAAGCACTCGCACCGCAGGCATCCTGATCCTCGTCGCTCTGGCTGCGGTCGCCATCTTCCTGGTGGCCGAGAGCGCGCCCGTCTTCGTCGCCGATCCCGCCGACCTCCCCCGGTCGCCGTCGAGCTTCTGGGAATATGTCGGACCCCTCGTCTTCGGAACCATCTGGGCCGCCTTCCTCGCGCTCCTGTTCGCGTTCCCGCTCTCCATCGGCATCGCTCTGTTCATCTCGCACTACGCCCCCAGGCGCATCGCGCAGGGCCTCGGCTACGTGATCGATCTGCTCGCCGCCGTGCCGTCGGTCGTGTACGGCCTGTGGGGGGTGAAGGTGCTCGCCCCGGTGCTCGTGCCCTTCTACGACACCCTCACGGCGAACCTCGGCTGGCTGCCCCTGTTCACCCCGCCGGCGTCGGGAACGGGCCGCACCATCCTGACCGTGGCGATCGTGCTCGCGGTGATGATCATCCCGATCATCACCGCGCTCTCCAGGGAGGTGTTCCTCCAGACCCCGACGCTGCACGAGGAGGCCGCGTACGCCCTCGGCGCGACCCGCTTCGAGATGATCCAGATGGCCGTGCTGCCGTTCGGCCGACCCGGCATCATCTCCGCCGCCATGCTCGGTCTCGGCAGAGCACTCGGCGAGACCATGGTCGTCGCCATGGTGCTGTCGCCGGCCGTGGTCATCAGCTTCGTGCTGACCGGATCGCAGAACCCCAACACGATCGCGGGCAACATCGCACTCAACTTCCCCGAGGCGAGCGGAATCGCGGTCAACACCCTCATCGCGACAGGACTGATCCTGTTCGTGATCACCCTGCTCATCAACTCTCTCGCCCGCTACATCGTCAATCGCCGCAAGGCGTTCTCCGGAGCCAACTGATGACCACGACGGCTCCTCCGCGCACCGAGGGCATCACGAACTCCCTCACTGCGGGTCGACTTCCCGGATATGCGCCGTGGGCGCTGCTCGCCGCCAGTTGGGCCGTGCTGGGGATCGTGTTCCTCTTCGTACAGATGTCGGGCGGCGGCGACTACAACATCGTCGGCGCCGTGTTCCTCGGCACCATCGTGTTCGACGTGCTCATCTTCGTGGTCTCGGCACTCGTCGAGGGGCGCCGTCAAGCCCGCGACAGGCTCGTGACCTCCCTCGTCGCGACGGCCTTCATCATCGCGCTGCTGCCTCTCATCTCGCTGTTGTTCACGGTCGCCGTCAGCGGCGCCGCCCGCTTCGACCTCACCTTCTTCGCGTCATCGATGCGCAACATCGTCGGAGAGGGAGGAGGCGGGCTCCATGCCATCGTCGGCACCCTCTTCATCACCGGCATGGCTACGCTCATCTCCGTGCCGGTGGGGCTCCTGACGGCGATCTACCTCGTCGAGTACGGCCGCGGCGCTCTCGCGCGCGCCATCACCTTCTTCGTCGACGTGATGACCGGCATCCCCTCCATCGTCGCGGGACTGTTCGCGTTCGCGCTGTTCTCGCTCCTTCTCGACGACCCCGGCATCCGCTTCGGATTCGGTGGATCCATCGCTCTGTCACTGTTGATGATCCCGGTGGTCGTGCGGTCGTCGGAGGAGATGCTGCGCATCGTGCCGAACGAGCTCCGCGAGGCGTCGTATGCGCTCGGCGTGCCGAAGTGGCTGACCATCGTGAAGGTGGTGATCCCGACATCCGTGGCCGGTATCGCGACGGGCGTCACCCTGGCGATCTCACGGGTGATCGGTGAGACCGCACCGCTGCTGCTCATCGCCGGGTTCACGACGAGCATGAACTACGACCTGTTCGACAGCAGGATGATGACGCTGCCCGTGTTCGTCTACAACCAGTACGCGAATCCGGGCACCGACGTGCAGGTCTACCTCGACCGCGCGTGGACGGCCGCACTCACGCTGATCCTGATCGTCATGCTGCTCAATCTCGTCGCCAGGCTCATCGCCCGCATCTTCTCCCCGAAACTCGGCCGCTAGAGCATCCGCTCGGCTCGTCCCCGCTCCGAAGGAATCCAGTTGTCCAAGCGCATCGAAGTGAACGACCTCAACGTGTTCTACGGCAGGTTCAAAGCCGTCGAGGATGTCTCCCTCACCATCGAACCCCGCACCGTCACCGCCTTCATCGGACCGAGCGGATGCGGCAAGACCACCTTCCTGCGCACGCTCAACCGCATGCACGAGGTCGTCCCGGGCGCGTACGTCGACGGCGAGGTGCTGATCGACGGCAACAACCTGTACGGGCCCGGTGTCGACCCGGTGCTCGTGCGCCGGCAGGTGGGCATGGTCTTCCAGCGCCCGAACCCGTTCCCGACGATGTCGATCCGCGAGAACGTGCTCGCGGGGGTCAAGCTCAACAACACCAGGATGTCGAAGTCCGACGGCGACGAGCTCGTCGAGAAGTCGTTGCGGGGGGCGAACCTCTGGAACGAGGTCAAAGACCGGTTGACTCTGCCGGGGTCGGGGTTGTCGGGAGGGCAGCAGCAGAGACTGTGCATCGCCCGCGCCATCGCCGTGTCGCCCCAGGTGATCCTGATGGACGAGCCGTGCTCGGCCCTCGATCCGATCTCGACGCTCGCGATCGAAGACCTCATCGAGGAGCTCAAACGCGACTACACGATCGTGATCGTGACCCACAACATGCAGCAGGCCTCGAGGGTGTCGGACCGCACGGCGTTCTTCAACATCGCGGGCACCGGCAAGCCCGGCAAGCTCATCGAGTACGACGACACCGCCACGATGTTCTCGAACCCGAGCGTGCAGGCCACCGAGGACTACGTCTCCGGTAAGTTCGGCTGAGTCCGGGAGCCGGGTCAGGCCTCGTCGATGACCAGGATGGGATCGGTCGTCGGCGCGTCGGACCCGCCGCTCGGCTCGACCGTCATGCCCACGACATCCTTGGTCTGCAATTCGCCGTCGAGCACGCGCCACGAAGTGCCCTCCGCGGCGTCGAAGGTGCCCGCCGAGCGAGCGCCCTCCGAGTCGATGTACCAGAGCTGGTAGGTCTTGCCGCCGTCGAGAGAGGGGAGGCCGTCGACCAGCACGGCGGAACGCTGCAGCTCCGACGACCAGATCAGTCTGGCC
>JBEANR010000121.1:0-7448 GCA_041165365.1 Actinomycetota bacterium
CGATGACCGCCCGATTCCTCAGGGACACGCCGGGAGCCCTGCTCGGGATGCATCGCCGGTACGGCGACGCCGCTTCGTTCTTCATCAACGGTGAGCTGTTCCTCGCCGTGTTCGGGCCGGAGGGCGTGGTCGACGTCACGGTGAAGAAACAGAACTCGTTCGTGAAGGGCGTCGGGTTCGAGCGCATGCGCAAAGTGCTCGGCACAGGGCTGCTCACCAACGAGGAGCCCATCCATCTGCGCCATCGACGGATGATGCAGCCGCCGTTCCACCACGGGAAGCTCGCCGACTACGCGGCCACGATGCACGACATCACACGTCGGCACCTCGCCGGGTGGACCGCCGGGCAGCCTGTGGACGCCAACACCGAGATGATGCGGCTCACCTTCCAGATCGTGGCGCAACTGCTGTTCGGTACCGACATCGACCGTTATGCGGAGGGCGTGCAGCACCACATGGGGATCGCGATCGACCGGATCGAACGCACCATGCTGCCGGGGATGAAAGCCTTCGACGGCTCGCCGATCCCGTACTTCGCGGCGTTCCGCACCTCATCCGACTATCTGGCGGATGTCGCGGACGACATCATCGCGCGTCGCACCGGCAGCGGGGCGCCGGGCGACGATCTGCTCGGATTGCTGCTCGCCGCGCGCGACGAGGACGACTCCGCGTTGAGCCACGACGAGGTGCGCGACGAGACGCTCACGCTCATCCTCAGCGGACACGAGACCACCGCCAACGTCATGAGTTGGGCGCTGTGCTACCTGCGCGACCGGGACGACCTGTGGGATGCGCTGGCGGCCGAGGCCGACCGCCTGCTGAGCGACGGAGGCTACGACGTGCGCGGCATCCTCACGGCCCCCACGGCGAAGGCCGTGATGGCCGAGGCGTTGCGGCTCGCTCCGCCGGTCTGGGTCGCGCCGCGCCGGGCGATCGAGGATGTCGTGGTCGCCGGCATCCCGGTGCCGAAGGGCGCGCACGTGCTCGTCAGCCAATACGCGAGCCACCGCAACGAGCGGTACTTCGCCAACCCGGATGCCTTCCGCCCGGAACGCTGGACCGATGGTTTCGAGGCTTCGCTCCCTCGCGGTGCGTACTTCCCGTTCGGAGCGGGAACACGCAAGTGCCTGGGCGACCAGTTCGCGCTGCTCGAGGCTCACATCATCCTCATGGAGATGGCGCGCACGTCGCGCCCTCGCCCGGTCTCGGCGGCGCTGCCGAAAGCGGAGCCGCGAGCGACCTACCGACCCGGCGGCGGCGTGCCCGCGGTGGTGGTGTCGGCGCTCACTGCGGGGCGCTCCACCGAGCGCTGATATCGGTGGTCGCCCGTCACGGGAGGCCCCGCCCTGTCGCGCCGCCGCCGATACGATGGCCGCATGCTGCTGTCAGACCGGGATATCCGCGCCGAACTCGACGCCGAACGCATCCGCCTCGAACCCTACGACCCGGGGATGATCCAGCCCTCGAGCATCGACGTGAGGCTCGACCGCTACTTCAGGCTCTTCGACAACCACAAGTACCCGTTCATCGATCCCGCCGAGGACCAGCCCGATCTGACCCGGCTCGTGCAGACGAAGGACGACGAGCCGTTCATCCTGCACCCCGGCGAGTTCGTGCTCGGATCGACCCTCGAACTCGTGACGCTTCCGGATGATCTCGCCGCCCGCCTCGAGGGCAAGAGCTCCCTCGGGCGACTCGGCCTCCTCACCCATTCCACCGCCGGATTCGTCGACCCCGGGTTCAGCGGCCACGTGACGCTCGAGCTCAGCAACGTGGCGACCCTGCCGATCAAGCTCTGGCCCGGGATGAAGATCGGGCAGCTGTGCTTCATCCGTACGAGCTCGCCCGTGGAGAACCCGTACGGATCGGGTCGATACGGCTCGCGCTATCAGGG
Source organism: Actinomycetota bacterium (assembly GCA_041165365.1). Classification (GTDB taxonomy): domain Bacteria; phylum Actinomycetota; class Actinomycetes; order Actinomycetales; family Microbacteriaceae; genus Marisediminicola. The sequence goes on from JBEANR010000121.1 coordinate 1,895, forward strand.
GCAGCGAGGGCCGACGGCGTCGCGGTCGTTCCAGAACTTCCATCGGAGCGAGACGAGCAGGCGCGACGAGAGCGCGCTCGACTAGTTCTCGCCGGGCACCGGGCGCATCAGACCACAGCGTCGAACGCGGCCGCCGCCGGCCACTGCTCCAGCTGCCACCCGAGCCAGGGGCTGAACGCGAAGGGGGCCGCGGTGACCGAGGCGCGCAGCGCGGCCGGCGAGAGCCACGCGAACTCGGCCACCTCCGCCGGGTTGAGGGTGACGACATCCGATGTCCGTGCGGTGAAGACCGGGCAGATCTCGTTCTCGACGATGCCCGACGCGTCGACGGCTCGATACCTGAAGTCGGGCAGTACGGGGGTGACATCGGTCACCTCGATGCCGAGTTCGACCAGCGATCGGCGCACGACGGCCTCCGCGGGCGTCTCGCCGGGGGCCGGATGTCCGCAGAACGAGTTCGTCCAGACGCCGGGCCAGGTGCGCTTCGCCAACGAGCGGCGCGTCACCAGCACGCGACCCGCCGCGTCGTACACATGACAGGAGAACGCGAGATGCAGCGGGGTCGCCGTGGTGTGCACGGTCGACTTGTCTGCGGTGCCGAGCGGTGTCCCGTCGTCGGCGACGAGCACCACCCGTTCGATCGGAGGCGTTTCCGTCAGTCCACTCATGCCACTCAGATACCCTTACGAGGTGAATGCACAGCGGCTGACATCCCTCTCAGCAGAGAGGCAGGCGCAGGTCGATGCCGTGCTCGATCGGTTCTTCAGCCTAGCCAAGAACCGCGCGGCCGCCTTCGGCGACGAGTACGTCACCCTGTGGGAGACCCTCGAGTCGAACACGGTCGGCGGCAAGCGTTTCAGGCCTCGGATGGTGCTCACGTCGTACGAGGGGCTGGGGGGCAGCGACACCGAGGCCGCCGCCTATGTGGGTGCCGCGTTCGAGCTGCTCCACACCGCGCTCATCGTGCACGACGACGTGATCGACCGCGATTTCAGCCGCCGCGGCATCCCCAATGTCTCGGGCAGCTACCGCGACATCGCGACCACCGCGGGCATCCCGGTGCCGACCGCCGAGCACCGGGGCATGTCGGCGGCGGTGATCGCCGGTGACCTCGCCCTGTTCAACTCCTACCGACTCATCGACAGGAGCGGAGCGGACGACGGCGTCCGATCCCGACTTCTCGAGATCATGGATGACGCGCTCTTCGCCTCGGCGGCCGGTGAGTTGATCGACGTCGACTTCTCGATCGCCGCGGCCGTGCCCGACGTCGAGGCCATCCTCACCATGGAGCGGCTCAAGACCGCCGTCTATTCCTTCGAATGCCCGTTGCAGGCCGGAGCGGTCCTCGCGGGCGCCGACGAGGCGACGGTGCTGGCGCTGGGCGCCTTCGGCCGCGACATCGGCATCGCCTACCAGATCGTCGACGACCTGCTCGGGGTGTTCGGCGTCGAGGACGAGACCGGCAAGACCACCATCGGCGACCTGCGCGAGGGCAAACGCACGGTGCTCATCGCCCATGCGGCCACCACCGCGGGGTGGGCCGGCATCCGTCCGATGATCGGCAAACCCGATCTGACGGCAGACGAGGCGGCCACGGTGCGCGCTGGGCTCGAGGCATCGGGCAGCCGCACCTACACGGAGCGGCTCGCGCACAGCTACCGCGACAGGTCGCTCACCCGCCTCGACGACGCCGACCTGCCGAGCGGGTTGTGCCGCGAGCTCACCGCCATCGCCGACGAGGCTCTGAGCAGGGTGCGATGAGCGGCGACGCCCCCGCCCGATCGGCGCTCTACGATTCGGTGGCCGAGCAGACGGCGGCCGTGGTCATCCGGCGCTATTCCACGTCGTTCGGGCTGGCGTCGAGACTGCTCGGCGGCGACGTGCGCGGTCACGTGGAGAACATCTACGCGCTCGTGCGCATCGCCGACGAGATCGTGGATGGCGCGGCCGCCGAATCGGGCATCGATCCCGTGACCGTGGCGAGGATACTGAACGACCTCGAGCGCGACACCGATGACGCCATGGCGGTGGGCTACAGCGCCAATCTCGTGGTGCACGCCTTCGCGCGCACGGCGAGGGCGACCGGGTTCGGATCGGAGCTCACCGCCCCGTTCTTCGCCTCGATGCGGGCCGACCTCAGCGCCACCGAACATGACGACGCCAGCTTCGACAGTTACGTGTACGGCTCGGCGGAGGTCGTCGGGCTCATGTGCCTGCGTGCATTCCTGCTCGGGCATACGGTGTCGGAGACGGATGACGCGACCCTCGTCACCGGTGCCAGACGGCTCGGCGCGGCCTTCCAGAAGGTCAACTTCCTGCGTGACCTCGCCGCGGACTTCGAGGAGCTCGGGCGCAGCTACTTCCCGGGAGTGGACGTGACCTCGTTCACCGAGGCCGACAAAGTGCGCCTTCTCGACGACATCGACGCGGATCTCGCGGTGTCGGCATCCGTGATCCCGATGCTGCCCCTGTCGTCGAGGCGCGCGGTGTCCCTCGCGCAGGGCCTGTTCGCCGACCTGTCTGCGAGACTGCGCCGAACACCGGCCGACGAACTCGTGCGCACCAGGGTGCGCGTGCCGAACCCCGTGAAACTGAGGATCGCCGCGGCCGCCATGGCCGGGCGGCCCGTGAGAGGAACGATCCTGTGAGCCGCGTCGTCATCATCGGAGCGGGGATCAGCGGACTCGCCTCCGCCGCCCTGCTCTCCCGCGAGGGCCACGAGGTCACCGTGCTCGAGGGGCGCGCCGAGGTCGGCGGTCGTGCCGGCTCGTGGGAGCGCGACGGGTTCAGATTCGACCTCGGTCCGAGCTGGTACCTGATGCCCGAGGTGTTCGACCACTTCTTCAGGATGCTCGGCACGACCGCCGAGGAGCAGCTCAACCTCGTGACGCTCGACCCGGGGTACCGCGTCGTCTTCGAGGGCGATGCCGAGTCGATCGACATCGCGGCCAGCCCCGCGGAGAATCTCGACCTCTTCGAGCGCATCGAGCCGGGTTCGCGGTCGAAGATGGTCGCGTATCTCGCCTCCGCGGCCGACACCTACGAGATCGCGAAGCGGCGCTTCCTCTACACCTCGTTCTCCGACCTGCGACCGCTCCTGCGCCGCGACGTGCTGCGCCGGCTCCCACGCCTCGCCCGCCTGCTGCTCCGGCCCCTCTCGAGCCTCGCGGCGAAGACGGTGAAGGAGCCGAGACTCAGGCAGATCCTCGGATTCCCCGCGGTGTTCCTGGGTTCGTCGCCCTACATCACCCCGAGCATGTACCACCTGATGAGCCATCTCGACCTCGACGACGGAGTGCTCTACCCGATGGGCGGATTCACCAAGCTCATCGAGGCGATCGACGGACTGGCTCGCGCCGAGGGCGCCACCATCGTCACCGAGGCCCGGGCCAGGCGCATCGTCACGGCGCCCGCGCCGACGGGCGGCAAGCCGGTCGCCGCCGGCGTGGAGTGGATGGATGCCGCGGGCGGCATGCACCTCGCGGACGCCGACATCGTGGTGTCCGCCGCCGACCTGCACCACACCGAGACGACGATGCTGCCGCGGGAGCTGCAGACGTATCCGCAGGAGTACTGGAACTCGCGCACACCGGGGCCCGGCGGCATCCTGCTCTACCTCGGGGTGAAGGGTGAGCTGCCGCAGCTCGAGCATCACAACCTGTTCTTCACCCGCGAGTGGAAGAAGGGTTTCGACGCGATCTTCGGGGCGAACCCCGGCATCCCGAATCCCGCCTCGCTCTACGTCTGCAAGCCCTCGGGGGTGGACCCGTCCGTCGCGCCCGAGGGGCACGAGAACGTCTTCGTGCTCGTGCCGGTGCCCTCCGACCCGATGATCGGACGCGGCGAGACCGACGGCGACGGTGACGCGCGACTCGAGGCGGCGGCGGACCGCATCATCGCGCAGATCTCGGAGTGGGCGGGCATCCCCGATCTCGCGGAGCGCATCGTCGTGCGGCGCACGATGGGGCCGGGAGACTTCGCCGCCGACCTGAACTCGTGGAGGGGAACGATGCTGGGGCCGGCGCACACGCTGAGGCAGAGTGCCCTGTTCCGGGCGGGCAACGTGAGCAAGAAGGTCGGCGGTCTGTACTTCGTGGGGGGTTCGACCATCCCGGGCATCGGTCTGCCCATGTGCGTCATCAGCGCCGAGGTGCTCGTGAAGACGCTGAGGGGCGACACCTCGACCGAGCCGCTGCCCGAGCCTGCGGTCTCGGGCGCTTCGACGGGCTCAGCGACCCGGGGTGGCCGTCCGGACTCTGCGGTCCCGGCCGCTTCGACGGGCTCAGCGACCCGCGGTGGCCGTCCCGACTCTGCGGTCTCGGCCGCTTCGACGGGCTCAGCGACCCGCGGTGGCCGTCCGGACTCTGCGGTCTCGGCCGCTTCGACGGGCTCAGCGACCCGCGGTGGCCGTGCCGACCCCGGCCGGGTCCCTGAGCCTGGCCGGGTCCCTGAGCCTGTCGAAGGGCCCTCGCCCGATACCCCCCGCCCCTGATGGGCCTGCTCTACCTCCTCGCGCTCGCGATCGCCCTCACCGGCATGGTGATGCTCGATCGTCGGTTCCGGCTGTTCTTCTGGCGCGACGCGCGTCGCGCCGGCCTGGTTCTCGGTCTCGGCGTGCTCTTCTTCCTCATCTGGGACCTCGCCGGAATCGGCCTCGGCATCTTCTTCCGTGGCGAGACCGACTTCATGACCGGCCTGCAGGTCGCACCAGAACTCCCCGTCGAGGAAGTGTTCTTCCTCACCCTGCTCTGCTACCTCACCATGAATCTGGTCGGAGCCGCGGCCAGGCTGCGCGGGGCGGACCGCGCGTGACCTACTGGGCTCTGAACGCGATCTTCCTCTCGGTGGTCGGGGTGGTCGCGGTGGTCGCGGGCGTGCGCCGCGGCATCCGCTGGTCCGCCGTCGGCATCGCGCTGGCCGTGCTGCTGCTGATGACCGCCGTCTTCGACAACGTGATGATCGGCGTCGGACTGGTGGGCTACGACGAGACCAAGATCTCAGGGGCCTTCATCGGCATCGCCCCCCTCGAGGACTTCGCCTACGCCCTCGCCGCTGCGGTACTGCTCCCCTCGCTGTGGGAGCTCCTCCCGGCGCGCCATCACCGGACGGACCACGGATGACTCTGCTCACGTCACTCCTGCTGTCGTCGCGTCCGCTCAGCTGGGTCAACACCGCCTTCCCGTTCGCGGCGGCGTACCTGGTCACGACGCGCGAGATCGACCTGACGCTCGTGCTCGGCACCATCTACTTCCTGATTCCGTACAACCTGGCGATGTACGGCATCAACGACGTGTTCGACTACGAGAGCGACCTCCGCAACCCGCGGAAGGGCGGCGTCGAGGGCGCCATGCTCGACCGGCGCTTCCACGGCAGCATCCTGCGAGCCGTGGTGATCTCGAACGTGCCGTTCCTGGCGTTCTTCGTCTTCGTCGGGTCGCCGCTGAGCTGGCTCGTCCTCGCCGTCAGCGTCTTCGCCGTCGTCGCCTACTCGCTCGGCGGCCTCCGCTTCAAAGAGCGCCCCGTGCTCGACTCGATCACGTCGAGCACGCACTTC
>JBEANR010000122.1:0-15110 GCA_041165365.1 Actinomycetota bacterium
TTCGACGCCGTCGCGAGGTAGGTCTTGCCCTTCGTCTGCAAGCCGGCGACCCACCGCCACGAGAGGGTGTTCGACGCGGCGTCGCCGTCGAGCAGGTGGCGGTAGAAGAAGTCGGCTCCGAATTAACATCATGCGTCACGCAGCGACAGGCCACGGATGGAGCAGGATCTTTCCGACCTGGCCCTGGCTCTGCAGATACCGATGAGCATCCGCCGCGTGCTCGAGCGGGAACGCCCGGTCGATGACGGGCGCGATCTCTCCCCGACCGAGCAGCTCCATGCAGAGTTCCTGGTCGCGCCTGCCTGCGCCGCGCACGCCGACGACGTTCAACTCGCCGAAGATGAAGGCCAGCGTGTTGAGCTCGAGCTCGAAGCCGTCCTCGGTGATCGGCGCGCCGAGCACCGCCACCGTGCCGCCCAAGCGTGCGCAGGCGACCGAGAGTCTGAAGAACTCCGAACCGCCGACGGTGTCCCACACCGCGTCTGCACCGAGGCCGCCGGTGATCCGCTTCACCTCGGAGGGCGCCGCGGGGTCGTTCGACCCGATGACATGGTCGTAGCCGAGCTCGCGGAGACGGCCGGCACGCGCCGACTTGGTCGTGGTTCCGATGACAGTCGCTCCGGAGAGCTTGGCGAGCTGCATCGCGGCCGTCGCCAATCCACCGCTCGCACCGGTGATGACGACGGTATCGCCCACACCCACCGGTGCCCGGCGCGTCGCGCAGTTGAGCGGAGTCGTGTACGACCACAGCGTCGCCGCGGCGGTGTCGTAGTCGACCCCCTCAGGGATGCGCAGAATGGCGTGCTGGGGGCGCGAGATGAACTGCGCATACCCTCCGGGTCCCTGGTGCCCGGGATAGGTCGAGCGGAGACAGAGGTTGTCGCGTCCACGCACACACATCGGACAGTGGCCGCAGGCCGGGTGCGGCATCTGCACCACCCGGTCGCCGACCTGCCACTGCGTGACTCCGTCTCCGGTGTCGACGATCTCACCCGCCGCGTCACGCCCCAGCTGGAACGGCAGCGGCCAGTCCGGTCGACCGGGCAGCGGGTTCGGGGGGAGCTTGCCGGCGCGGTAGCGCAGGTCCCATTGATTGATCGATGTCGCGTGGACCTTGATCAGCACGTCGCCGGGGCCCACCGGGGGCATCGGCACGTCGACGAATCTCAAGACCGACGGATCGCCGTGCTCGAAGAGGTGGACCGCTTTCATGGTTGGTGTCGTCATGTCTCCAGGCTTCCGAATCGCAGGGCGACCTGCATCCCGTGGGCGTGGTAATCGCAGCTACCGCCAGGGCGGTAGCACCGACTACCACCGATGCGGGATGCTGTCGGGAGAACTCCGCGCCACGATGGACGGCATCGTCCAAGAAGGAGAACTCATGCACGTCGGCGACACGCGACGACGGATGACGCGGTGGGAGGTCGCCGCGGTCGTCTCGGCCGTTGTCGGGGTGATGGCCCCCTCCTTCGTGTCGACCGAGTGGTTCGACTCCGCGTGGTCCAGTCTGCCCGCCGGTCTCCTCGTGATCGGCGCGGCGGTGGCGGTCGTCGCCGGCATTCGCTTTCCGAGACGGGCCGCGGCCGCCGCGATCGCGATCTTCGCCGTCGGCTGTGCCGTCGACGGCGCCGCGGTGAGCTACCTGATCGCTGTTCTGGTGACCCTCTTCTCCGTCGCGACCCAGACCGACCGGCGGTCGTCCATCCTGATGGGCATCGCCGCAGCCGCCACGGCGGCGCCGTCGATGTACTTCCTGCTCGAGGGGGACTGGAACGACCTCCGGGCCGTTCTGCAGGTCGGGGCGTTCATCGGGTTCGCCGTCGCCGCCGGAGATGCGACACGCTCGCGTCGAGCCGTGATCGAATCGCTCGAGGAGCGCACCCGGCGGGCGGAGGAGAGCGCGGATTCCGAAGCCCGTCGACGGGTCGCCGAAGAGCGGGTGCGGATCGCGCGCGACCTCCACGACGTCATGGCGCATCAGATCGCGATCATCAACCTGCACGCGAGCGTGGCCTCCGGGGCGGTGAGGAACGGGTCGGCCGGAGCGGAGTCGTCACTGGCCACCATCCGCGATGCGGCGCGCACCGTGCTCACCGAGATCGGAAGCCTCCTGACCGTCCTCAGGGCGGGCGACGAGCAGACCTCGACGCATCCCGCGCCGGGCATGGGTGAGATCGACGACCTCGTCAGAGAGTTCACCGCCTCCGGGCTGAGCCTCAGAGTCCGGAACTCCGGAGAGCGGATGCCGCTGTCCGCCGCCTCGGACGTGGTCGCCTATCGCGTCATCCAGGAGGCGCTCACCAATGCGCAGAAACACGGGAACGGTTCATCGGCGCTCCTCGACCTCGAGTGGCGACCGGACGGGGTGGAGGTCACCGTGACCAATGGGGTGAGAGTGCCGAGCCGGCGGTCGGCCGGCACGGGTGCCGAAAGGCCTGCGCGCGGCCACGGGCTCGTGGGGGTGCGGGAACGGGTGCAGTCCATCGGCGGCACCTCCGAGGTCAGGTCGGGGCCCGGGCCGGTGCACAGGTTCGAGGCGTGGATCCCGTCGGCGCTGTCCGCGGGCGACCATCCCGAGGCTTCGGGCTCGACATGGCGAGAAGGGGACAGATGATCTCCGTCGCTCTGGCCGACGACCAGACGCTCATCCGCACGGCCGTCGCTGAACTGGTGGGCAACGAACCAGGACTCGAGGTCGTCGGCTCGGCCGTGAACGGTCGGGAGGCGGTCGCACTGGTCCGGTCGCGACATCCCGACATCGTGCTGATGGACATCCGGATGCCCGTGATGGACGGCATCCAGGCGACCGAGGCGATCCGGCGGGACCCGGAACTCACCGCGACGAAGATCGTCATCCTGACCACCTTCGAAGAGGATGATTACGTCGTCGACGCTCTGCGGGCCGGCGCATCGGGCTTCGTCGGAAAGGGCACTGAAGCGGCCGACCTGATGAGCGCGATCCGCATCGTGCACGAGGGAGAGTCCCTGCTCTCGCCCCGGGCGACCCGGGCGCTGATCTCGCGTTACCTCACCCCTCAGGCGGCTCCGTCGCCCGCGGTGCCGAACGGACTCGAGATGCTGACGGAGCGCGAGCGCGAGATCCTTCACCTCGTCGGTTGCGGGCTCTCCAACGCCGAGATCGCGAGCGGCCTCTTCATCTCGCCGCAGACGGCCAAGACCCATGTCAACCGCGTGATGAGCAAGCTCGGTGCCCACGAACGGGCCGGGCTCGTGATCATCGCCTACGAATCGGGACTCGTGGTGCCCGGCTCCCCCTGACCGGGTCGTCGGCCGAAGCAGCCCCTCCGCTCAGGCCCATGACCGCGCGCAGCCTCGCGACGAGTTCGTCCAGCCCGAACGGCTTGGTGAGATAGTCGTCGCCGCCGGCAGCGAAGGCCTCCAAGCGGTCCTCCAGCGAATCCCGACCGGTGACGAAGACCACCGGGGTCTCGTCACCGACGGCACGCAGCGCGCCCACCACCTGCGGACCCGTGATGTCGGGGAGGCCGGTGTCCAGGAGGATGCCGTCCGGATGGAAGTCGGCGACGCGGGCGATCGCCTCCCCGCCGGTGGCTGCGACCGCGACATCCCACCTCTCCAGACCGAGTGCGAGCGTCACCACTCGCGTCAATCCGGCGTCTTCGTCCACGACCAGCACTCTGGGAGGTCCGGGCGGGCGCACGGCGGTTGATGCGTGGGCGGTCATGGGTGCTCCTCCGAGATTCCGTCGACCTGGTCTGCGTCGACCGGGTCTGCGTCGACCTGCAATGTTCGTCGTCCACAGTCCGACTGTCGTCATACCAGAGGAGCAACCTGCCCGCACCGGGTCGTGCCCGACCCGCTTCACAGTCCGCCGTAGTCCAGCGCCTCGTCACGGTAGACCGAGTGGTAGTGCACGTTCGGCTCGACGCTCACGGGCTCCGCGGCCTGCACCTCGACCCAGACCCGCGGTCCGTCGATCCGCACGTAGTCGTTCGCCTGCTCGAGAGAGGTGGTGCCCGCCAGGCCGATCCGAGTCTCGTCGTACTCGGCGATGTAGGCTTTCATCAACTCCTCCTCCGTGGCCGGATCAGCATCACCCACCCACGAGCGCAGCATCTCCGAGACCGCATCCTGGTCCTCCTGCGACAGGTCCGACACCGTCAGCCCCTCCGGCTCCTCGGGGAACTCGTCGTCCTGGCCCGAGTTGAGCATCACGTCGTCGAAGGTGCCCGGAATCTGCGCGGCGTCGACCTGGTCTGAGTCCAAGCCGGCGATCATCGCCCGTGTGGCGTCGATCTTCTCCTCCAAGGGTCGGTAGGCCGCGCCGTCGAAGGCGAAGCTGTCGGGCTCGACGGCGATGAACTCGGGCGTGTGACTGATCGCCTCCGGAGTGAAGGTGATGTTGTGCGCCAAGTGGTGACCGGTGAACATCAGCTGAAACGGAGAAGTCGTCGAGGGCTCCCCGAAGAAGGCCACCGTGTACTGATCGCTGCCGAACTGAACCGGGGGATCGGATTCCGGCGGACCCCGGACCCCCTCGGGTTCCGACGCCAGGTAGTCGTCCGCCGCCCTGATGCCCTGCACCTGGGCGTACCCGTCGGGCGAGAGCGCTGACTGCAGCACGGGCTCGAGCGCATCCTGCTGGGTCTGATCGAGGTCGACGAGCACCACCCCGGCGCGCGGGGCCACGACGAGCGGCAGGTTGTTCCACCCCGTCCGCTTCGTCGGATCGTCGATGTCGAGCACGACGGCGGCCCGTTGCTCGGGTGACAGCGTGGCGAGGAACGCCTGCGCCGCCTCGACGACGGCAGCTGTCGTCGCCTGTCGTTCTGCGGTCGCCTGTGGCGTCGACGGGGCGGAGGTCGAGGTGGTGGAATTCGTCTCCGCTCCGCTCGCCACCGCGCACCCGGCGAGGAGCAGCGTGCTGGTGCCGAGGGCGACGAGGGTGGTCAGTGTCGTGGTGGATCTCATGGTCGTTGCTCCATCTCTTCTGTTTGTGGCGACTTTGTCGAACGCCACGACGTCTACGCTCGCCTGTTCGAGGGATCGGGTCGTCCTCCGTGCGCGGTCCCTCCCGCGTACGTCGATCGCGGGTGTCCGTACCGCCTGCGCGGTAGTCGGACGAGCGTCGCCGCGCTTACGCCCCGCATACGCCGCCGCGCCTACGATGACCGCATGCGCGTGTTGATCGTCGAGGATGAGCTCTACCTCGCAGAGGCGATCCGCGACGGGCTCCGGCTCGAGGCGATCGCCTCCGACATCGCAGGTGACGGAGCCACGGCACTGGAGTACCTGGGCGTCAACGACTACGACATCGTCGTGCTCGACCGCGACCTGCCCGGGATGCACGGAGACGACGTCGCGCGCTGGGTCGTCGGTGAGAAACTGCGGACGCGCATCCTCATGCTGACAGCGGCGAACCTGCTCGACGAGAAGGTGGAAGGGTTCGAGGTCGGCGCCGACGACTACGTCACCAAACCATTCGAGCTGAGGGAACTGGTGATGCGGCTGCGCGCGCTCGGTCGCCGCCCGACGGAGGGCGCTCCGCCGGTGCGGGAGTTCGCGGGCATCCGCCTCGATCCGTTCCGTCGCGAGGTGTATCGCGGCGGCAGGTACGTCGCAGTCACGCGCAAGCAGTTCGCGGTGCTCGAGGTACTGCTCTCCGCCGAGGGAGGCGTGGTGAGCGCGGAGACGCTGCTCGAACGCGCCTGGGACGAGAACGCCGATCCCTTCACCAACGCCGTGCGCATCACGATCTCGTCGTTGCGCAAGAGGATGGGCGACCCGTGGCTCATCCACACCGTCGCCGGGGTCGGCTACCGCGTCGGCCCGCCGGATGACGCGCATAACGCGCACATCGCGGAGACCGAATGAGCGTCCGGCTCCGCCTCACCCTCAGCTACGCGGGGTTCCTCGTGCTGGTGGGAGTCGGCCTGATCGCCGTCGTGCTGTACGCCCTCCGCTTCGTACCCGCGGACACCACCGGCTTCGTCGAGGAGGTCATTCCGAACCGGTCGGACCTGCTCGAGGCCGTGTGGCCGAGGATCTGGCAGGTGCTCGGAGCGCTCGCTCTCGTGGGGCTGGTCGGCGGATGGTTTCTCGCGGGCCTCATGCTCCGGCCCCTGAAGCGGATCAACTCCGTCGCCAGGGCGGTCGCGACCGGTTCCCCGACCGAGCGTGTTCGACTCGACGGACCACGCGACGAGTTCCGGGAACTCGCCGATACCTTCGATCAGATGCTCGACCGACTGCAGCGGTCGTTCGACGAACAGCGGCGCTTCGCCGCCAATGCGGCCCACGAGCTGCGCACGCCGATGGCGATCACCCAGTCGATGCTCGAGGTGGCGAGAGTCGACCCGGATGGCCAGGACTTCGAGCGCCTCATCACTCGACTCTACGAAACCAACCGGCGCGGGATCGAGGTCATCGAAGCGCTGCTCGCCCTCTCCGCAGTCGAGCAGGGGATCGTCCCCGGGCGATCTCCCGTCGACCTCGCCGAGATCGCGGCAGACGTCGTCAGGGAGTTCCGCCCGCTCGCGGACGCCGCGGGGGTGGAGATCATCACGGTGCTCGGCGAGGGGGATGTCGACGGCACCCCGACCCTCGTTCGGCAGCTCACGGCGAATCTGGTGGTCAACGCGATCCGGCACAATGTGCCGGTGGAGGGATGGCTACGGGTCACCACTGTGACGACTCCCGACGGATGCATCGACCTCGCCGTGGAGAATTCCGGCCCGGTCGTCGCTCCCGGCCTCGTGCCACGCCTCACCGAGCCTTTCGTGCGCGGTGTCGGGCGAGTCTCCGGGTGGGGTGCTGACGGCTGGAAGAGCTCTGGCGGTCCGGCGGGAAGCGGGTTGGGGCTCGCGCTCGTCTCGCGGGTGAGCGAGGTGCATGGCGCGCGATTGTCGATCACCGCGATGCCGACGGGTGGCCTGACGGTCGTCGTGCGGTTCCCGGCGATCGTCTGAATACCCCTGGTCACGAGCTCAAGGCGACCGACGGTGGTGTCCGAGACGCTCGGATCGCCGGGTAGATCCCGGCGATCGCCCCGATGACCACCGTCGAGAAGACCCCACCGACCAGTACCCACGCGGGCACGACGGGAATCCACCCGTTGGTACCCGCGATGACGACCGTCAGCCCACTGCCGATCGCCGCACCTGCGATTCCTCCGAGGGCCGACAGGAGTACCGCCTCGGCGAGGAACTGCTGACGGATGTGCCGTCGGGTCGCGCCGATCGCTCGACGGAGCCCGATCTCCTGGCGACGCTCGATCACCGAGATGATCATCGTGTTGGCCACCCCGATGCCTCCCACCACGAGGGCGATCGATCCGAGCGCGAGAAGCAGGCCGGTGAAGACCTGGTCGACGGCGTCGCGGGCGGCGAGCGCGTCCGACGGACGCGACACTGCCACAGCGCCCGGCGCCTCCGGTTGGATCGACGGCGGAATGACGGTGCGGACCGCTCTCACCTGATCGTCGGCCGAGCGTTCGTAGAGGCGGGTGGGGTTGGCAGAGTACTCGTACCGCTCGAGAGCGACGGGTACGCCCACGAGCGCGGAACTGTCGATCTCGGGAGCAAGAGCAACCGGGTCGAGAACACCGACGACGGTAGCGCTCTGGCCGTCTATCCACACCTCGGTACCCGGTTCATCCACCCCGAGCCGCGTTGCTGCCACGGACCCCAACACCGTTACCGGCAGGGCCTCGGTCCCCGCCGAGAGCCACGCTCCGGCGCGGAGGCGGCCACCGACGACATCCAGCAGGTCGAGTTCGGTGGCAGTGACCGTCAGGCCCCCCGACCGACCCTCATCGATCAGTGAGTTGCGATACACCTTGGCGCCCAGGTCGGCCGTGGTGGTAGCGATGATCACCCCCGAGATCCGCTCGGCTCGCGCCGCGGCATCCGACGGAAACGGTGGTTGGGGGGTCGGACCGTCCGCCTCGGCGACGGTGGCGGTGAGGAGGTTCGTGCCGAGGGAGGCCAGCTGAGCGTCGAGTCGGGCCCGACACGACGTCGAACTCCCCACGACCGCGATCATCGCTGCGATCCCGATGGCGATACCCACTGCTGAGAGGACTGCGCGAAGCGGTCTCGCCCTGATGCCGGCGGAACCCACGTAGACGAGATCGCTGCCGCGAAGTCGCGAGCGACCTGGAGTGCCCGCGACGCGCGATGCCCCCTCGTACAGGGTCTCGCGAGCGATCATGACGCGCTCCCGGCACCGAGGGGGGTCGCCCGCCGAGCGGTCGCGCCGTCGCTGTCGGGGTGTCCGCGTCGATCGCCGACGATGCGGCCGTCGGAGATCGACACGCGGCGGGGCAGGCGGTCTGCGAGAACCGTGTCGTGGGTGATGACGACGATGGTGGTGCCGTCGGCGTTGAGGTCGTGCAGGAGGCCTACGATGCTCTCGCCCGACACCGAGTCGAGGTTTCCGGTCGGCTCGTCGGCGAGCAGGAGTGGGGGGTCGCCGACGACTGCCCGCGCGATGGCGACACGTTGACGCTCCCCTCCCGACAGCTGACCGGGCTTGTGGTCGAGCCGGTGCCCGAGACCGACGCGTACCAGGGCGTCACGTGCCAACGCGCGCCGCTGCCGCCTGACGATGCCGGTGTACAGCAACCCGTCTGCCACGTTGTCGAGTGCTTCGGTGCCCTCACGAAGGTGGAATTGCTGGAAGACGAACCCGATCCGATGGGCGCGCAGAGCCGAGAGCGCGGCGTCGCTCAGTTTCTGCACGTCGGCGCCATCGATGTAGGCGACGCCCGACGTGGGTCGGTCGAGGGTTCCGATGACGTTGAGGAGAGTGGACTTACCCGAGCCGCTCGGCCCGACGACCGCGAGAAACTCACCTCTCTGCACCGTGAGCGTGACACTCGCGAGAGCGGTGACCGGCGGTGATCCGTAGGTGCGCGACACCTGCTCGAGGCGGATGAGTTCGCTCACAATGACGGAACCACCACTTCGAGGCCGTCCACGATCCCCTCGCCCGAGATCGCGACCCGCCCGGACGAGAACGCGCCGAGGGTGACGGTCACCCGCTCGGTCCTCTTCGTGCCCCGTGGTGGCAACTCGACCGCGAAGGAGTCGCCATCGACGGCGACGAGGGCCTCGACCGGCACCGTGAGGACATCCGCGCCGAGTGTCGTGGAGAATCTCGCGGTGACGCTGGCCTGCGCGAACTTCTCGGTGGCGGCAGGATCATTCAACGTGATGGAGACCGGGATCACGAACGTGCTGTCCGCACCCGGCTGACCCGACGCCGGGTCGGCTTTCTGTTCGGTCGGCTGACCGACCGAGGCGATGACCCCAGCGGTCTCTGAGCCGTCGGGTAGCGCGATCATGATCGCCGCACCGACCACGGCGAGCTCCTGATCAGCCAGGCGGAGACCGAGGTCGACCACCTTCGTGGTCGACGTGGCGCGAGAGATCTCCGCTCCCGGAGCGATCTCCGTGCCGAGGGCGGCTGTGGACTGCGCGATCCTCATGTCGCCAGCCGCGAAGTGGATGACGGACCGCTCCAGCGAACCCGTGCGCTCGACCCCCAGCGCCTTCTGCCACACCTTGATCGCGTCGGCTGTCGCCTGAGTGAATTTCGCATCAGGGGTGCCGCGGAAGCCACCCAGCGCCGTGAGATTCTGTTCCAGCTGCCTGACGTCATCACCCTCCGGCATGCCGAGTTCGAACTTCCTCCACGCCGGGATGTCACCTCGCAGAAGAAGCACCGGCAGATTGTTGACCTTGTACAGGGTGCCCCCGGCTGTGACGACGGTTCCCGGCGCCGGAGTCATCGTCAGCACCCCCGCCGGACCGGCGAGCAGAGCGCCATCGCCCGCGTAGTGCAATGTCCCTTTCACATTCGTCGCGGCCACCATGGTGCCGACGGTCACCGGCGTGGTCGAGACGGAAACATCCTGTTCTGCGGATGCGTCCGACGGCGCGGCGAGGGAGCGCGACAGCACGATGGCACCTGTGGCGGCGACAGCCAGCCCCACGACGATGGCTCCGAGGGCGAGCGTCCGGCGGCGTCGCGGTCGCCGGTCGCGGGTCGGACGATTGTTGTTGGGTTCGTCTTGAGCGGGAAGCGCGAGTGGCACTTCGGCGGATGTCTCCGCCTCATCGTGATCAGACATAAGTTCCTCGGTTTCTGGTGGCGTGCGTCCCCAATCTCCGCCCTGCAGACGGGAACTGCGTCCTGGGTACTCGGGAGCCGACCACTCGCCATGTTGCGTCGTTGTCGCGTCGTTCACAGTCGCCCGCGATAGCCGGACCGCTGCCTGCCCGACTGTTCAGCGCTCGGCCGTCGTCATCTCCGCCGGGATGGTGAACAGTTGGGCGGGCAGATCGTCGCGGCTCGACGTTCTCAGGCATGTCCTGCTTCGTTCGACCGTCGTGTCCTCAACATTGCGCGGCTCAGTCTGTGCGACATGCCTCGAAGTCCTCCGGGGTGACTTCCGCGGGCACGAAAGCCGGGTTCTCGAGGGTCGGGTCGGGAAGGTCGTACCCTTTGCCTTGCAAGCAGTCGATCAACCTGATCCCGTCCTTGATTCCCTCGGCCTTCTCTGCCTCGGTGACCTCGCGGATCGGCGGGTCGCCGATCTCGTCCAGACACCCGGGAATCGCCTCCTGATACTCCGGGAGGTCCTGCTCGAAGAATTCGCCCGGTGCCGGATCCTCGGCCTCGAGTCCGGCATCGCGGAGACACTGCGCGAGCTTGAGGTCCCAGTCGCGGTACGCAGCCTGGTAGTCAGCATCGCTGGCTACCGTCGAGGGACTCGACTCGGTCGATGGAGAAACGGTCGAGTCAGCGGACGTGGCGGTACACCCGCTCAGCGCGACGGCGAGTAGGGGGATGGCGAGAAGTGCGCTGATGGCGGTTCGATGTGATCGAAGACTGTGGAGCACGGTGTTTCTCCCAACGTGTGGTGGTGAGGACTGGAATGTCCACCACATGAGTCCATCGCCAAGGGCGTTGCTGCGGTGTTTCACCATTTGCATACATCCGCGATAGTCGTCAGACCGCGACCGGCGAGCGACACTCGCCGGGCGGCCGATGACCCACGCGCGGATCCATGGGCCGACCCGGGTATCCGGGAGGAGCCGTCGCGCTCAGGAAGCGCGACCAGGACGCGTCGAATCCCGCGGCCTGTCGTGCTGCATTTCTGCAAGCCGGACGTGCCGGTGCAGGGCCGCATCGATCAAGGCGTCGAGTAGCTTCGGGAAGGGGATACCCGCGGCGGCGAACATCAGTGGGACTTGCGAGAGCGGGGTCAGGCCCGGCATGGTGTTGATCTCGTTGAGAACGGGACCGTCAGGGGTCAGGAAGAAATCGACCCTGGCGACTCCGCCGCATCCGATGGCTCGGAACAGCCGGACGGCTGCCTGTTCGACTTTTCCGCGCTCGGCCGTCGTCAGGTCCGCCGGGATGGTGAACGGTTGGACGGCGCCGTACTTGCTGTCGGTGTCGAACACGGTTCCCGAGCGGACCGTTATCTCGAGCGGCGGAGATAGATGGAGGGTGCCGTCCGCTCGCTTCAGCACGGCGATATCCACCTCGCGGCCCACGATGAGTCGCTCGACGAGCACCCTGTCGTCGTGCTGGAAGGCGGCGTCGAGCGCGGCGGGGAGCTGCGTGGCGTGATCGACGACGGAAACCCCGTGGCTGGACCCTGATGATGCCGGTTTGACCACCGACGGGAAGATCCAGGTCGACGGCACGTCGAACGATTGGGCGCGGGTCACGACCATTCCTGGAGCGACTGACAGGCCGAGTTCGGCTGCGATGAGTTTGGTCGTCCACTTGTCCATGGCGAGGGCGCCGGCGCGAACCCCCGACCCGACGATCGGCACCCCGGCTATCTCGCACAGGCCCGCGAGTGTGCCGTCTTCACCGCGGGCGCCGTGCACCGCCGGGAACACGACGTCTGATTGGCAGATGAGCCGAAAGGCCTCGGGCGCACCTCCCGCCACGGCGCCGCCGTCGACATGGGCCCATCGCCCGTCGGGCAGGATCGTCAGACCGTGCACGTCGTACTCGAGCGAACCCAATGCGTGCCTGACCGCCGCTGCCGACGCGAGGGAAACCTCGTGTTCGTTGCTGCGACCGCCGCCGATCACCATCACCCGCTTCTCAGACCGCACGGAACTCCTCGTTCAACTCGCCACGGTCAAGGTCGTCCGCCGACGCCTCGACGGATCCACTGATGCACCTGGTGACCCGCGATCCGATGCCGGTCACGATCTCGTGCTCGATCGTCTGCGACCAGCGTGCCCAGTCGGCCACCGTCGGTTCACCACGGTCACCGGGACCGAAGACCGTCACGGTCTCGCCCGGCTGGATGGTCTCGGCGCCCACGTCGACGACCAGTTGGTCCATCGAGATGCGTCCGATGATTCTCCGTCGGCGGTTCCTCACGAACACTTCTGCCTCGCCCGACGCAGAATGCGGAATGCCGTCCGCGTAACCGATCGGAAGAAGGGCGAGCTTCGTCGGACGATCGGTGACCTCCTCGTGCCCGTAGCCGACCCCGGTGCCTGCCGGCACCTCGCGAATCTGCACGACGGGGGCGGTGAGGGTCATCGCGCCACGCAACGGTTCGGACTTCGAGGGATCGATGCCGAACAGCCCGGCGCCGATACGACTCAGGTCGAAATGGGCGCGCGGCGCGTTGAGCGTGGCTGCGGTCGCGGCCAGGTGGCGCACTCGCGGACGGAGTCCGCGGCGTCGAGCCGTCCGGACCGCATTGCTGAACAGGAGGGTCTCGACATCGTTGCGGGGATCGGATGGCACCGTCGCGAACGACAAGTGACCCATGATTCCCACCACCTCCACGATGTCGTCGACCTCAAGAAGCCTCGCCAGTTCGCACAGCGGCGACCAGTGCTCACGCGGCGCACCATCGCGCGCCATCCCCAGATCGATGTGCAGGTGGATTCGTGCGGTGCGTCGCGCGAGGCGGGCCGCGGAAGCGACGACGACGAGATGCTCGAGACTCGGCACGGCGATGTCGATGTCAGCGCGCACCGCGGCAGCGAAGTCAGCGTCGACCGGGTTGAGCCAGCTGAGAATCGGAACCGTGATGCCCTGGGCCCTCAGGGGGAAGGCTTCCTCCAGACCGGTCACCCCGAGGGAGGTCGCACCGCTTGTCAGCGCCAGGCGAGCCTGGTCGCCGTGGCCGAAGGAGTCGGCCTTGAGAACAGCCATGACCGAGCCGGACGCCCGCTCGACGAACAATCGCGTATTCGAGGCGATCGCCGCCTGATCTATCGTGAGGGTGGGGGCAGGCATCTCGTCAGACTAAGAACACGCGTGTATCGGGGGCGTAGCCTCCTGCAGGTCACGGACGGGGAGCAGCGTCTCGACTGGATGACGGGCTCGAACTCGCTCTGTCACGAGCGGCTGAGTCCTCAGGATGTCGCGCGCTCGCTACGTACCCCTGATCTCGAGAGGCGCCGTGGGGTCTGAGAGCCATTCGGCCAGTGAGCCGTCGTAGATCGCGACGTCGTCGCGACCGAGATGTACCAGCGCCAACGCCGCGGTGGCAGCGCCGATGGCAGAGCCGCAATAGGCGATGACCGGCGACCCCGGCGGAAGATCGCCAAGGGAGTCGGCGAGTTCGGAATCGGTGAGAAGCTCGCCAGTGGCCGGGCTGATCAGGTCGGGGTACGGCCTGGCAGTACTGCCAGGGATCTGGTGCGTGAACGCCGACACCGGGTCATCCGCTGCGACGGCGCGGGACGAGATCGCATTGAGGAGCGTGCCCGACTTCTCACCGCGGACGACCGCGAGCACATCCTGCTTATCCACCCACACCCCCGGGCGCTCGTGAGGAATGAACGTCTTCGAGGTGGGGGAAACGCCTCCGCTGTCCACCGGATGTCCCGCAGAGGTCCAGGCCTGCAGCCCGCCATCGAGCACTGCGGCCCGATCATGTCCGAGCGAACGCAGCAACCACCACACGCGTGCAGCCCATGGGCCGGTGCTGGAGTCGTAGAGGACAACCATCGTGTCCTCGCCGACTCCCAACTCGCCGAGGGCTGCGGCGAGTCTGGACGATGTGGGGCGGGTGAGAGGCAGCGCACTGTCGGGCTCGGAGAGTGCATCGACGACGTCGGCGAAGACCGCTCCGGGCAGGTGGCGTGCTCGATACCGGTCTCGAAAGGCCTCGTAGCCGCCCATGACAGAAGAAGACATGCCCGCCGAAGCGTCGACAATGAGGAGATCGTCGTCGTTGATGTGGTCTGCGAGCCACTTCGCGCTCACAAGCGGAGAGGGATCCCGGTATCTTTCCATGAGATCACTGTGGGCCCCCTCACCGGCGTCGGGCGCGTTCTTGCACATCACGCAAATGACCATTGTGCCGGGGTGAGGGCTCGCGGCTATGTTCGTGGGCATGTCATCCGCCAGAGAGATCGAGGGCATTGTCGGATCTCGGATCCGGACTCGTCGACGTGAGCAGCGCCTGACTCTCGAGGAGTTCGCATCGCTCTGCAGCACGAGTGCGTCGACGATCAGTCGTCTGGAGACCGGGCGTCAGGCGGTCACACTCCGCCAGCTGGCGTCGATTGCTCAAGCGCTCGGGACCTCCCTCGAAACGTTGGTCCAGCTTCCCATCGAGGAGGACGCGGTGATTCGCCCCCACCGCCACATCGAAGGACGAGCTACCACCTGGATGCTCGACCACGAGCCGGGTCCGGAGGGACGGACCGTGGCCAAGGTGAGAATGACAGCCCCGCCGCCGAGGGTTCCTCACACAACCATGCACCCGGGTCGAGACTGGTTCAGGGTGTTGCGGGGCACCGTCACTCTTCTGCTGGGAGAACGGACCTTCACCCTCACGGTAGGTCAGTCCGGATCTTTCTCGACGATGATTCCGCACTCCTTCGGTGCCACCGGCGGGGCTGCCGAGATGTTGACCATCCTCGATCGGGGCGCCGGCGGCGAGCACGATTCGATGAAGGGCGACGTTCGAGGTCCCGAGCGTCGTGAGGTCCAGGCCCCCGGCGCATCGAGTTAGTCGCATCGCCACTCGAGCCCCAGGTGCTGGCGGTCAGTCCTGGCGGCGCGCATCGAAGTTCTCCGCGCTGACCTCCGCCGGACCTCCGCGCTGACCTCCGCCGGACCTC
>JBEANR010000123.1:0-4596 GCA_041165365.1 Actinomycetota bacterium
CTCGAGCCTCGTGCACAGTTCACCGCCGTCGGTGCCTGTCGTGCTGCGGGATCCTGCGGAATTGTCTGCCGCTATCGTTCAGGTGGCTACGAAGACCTATGAAGCGTGGGCCAAGTCCGCCACCGCGGCGCAGCGCGATGAGCTCTTGAGAGGTCATCCGTCGATTCCGCGAGACCTGGATAGAGCACTGCTGATCGACCTGTCCGACGTGCTCGACGAGTACACGCTGAGCGATCCGACTCGAGTCGAACTTCGTTCGAAGTTCTGGGTCGCCGCTGGCGGCTCCTGAGCCGGCCCTCGGCCTCCCCGACGCCTGGCGGCCGGTGACCGGGGTCGGGGGGCTCGACTTCATCTGGTTCGAAACGGGATGGAGCCCGGTTCATCGAGGCCGCGAGTCTCGCGGAGTCACCGAGGCCGTGATGCGTTCACCCTCTGCTCATGCGGGCTGTGCCGACCGCCGCGGGGAGCGCGCACGCGCGATGACGGTCATCGCGATGACGACTACGACCGCCACGATCGCGGTCACCGCAGCCGGTGTGGAGAGCAGGTCGCCGGTCAGTCTGGCGATGGCCACCCACGCGAGCCCCCAGCACAGCGAGAGGGTGGGGGCGATGCGTCCGCGCCCGCCGAGGGCCACCGCCACCCCGACGAGACCAGCCACCGCGAGGATCAGGATCGACCAGGCATCCGCATCGATTCCGAACCCGCTGAAGCCCGCGGCGACCAGAAGCGCCGTGATGTTGGCGGCGGTGGCGATACTGACCCAGCCGAGGTAGAGCCCGACGGTGCCGTCGGTGATGATCGTGTCGATGACGTTTCTCGGGCGGGTGCCGACCGCGATGCGGAACGCCCAGACGAGAACGGCGAGAAGAAGCACGATCACCGGAACGCTCAGCCACAACTGATCGAACTGGATGCTCAGGATCCACACGGCGTTCAGGATGAGCGATGCGGCGATCGGGTACCCGAGCCGACGGTGGCGGTCTGCGGTGCGTTGGGCAGGCAGGAACTGCCAGACCGCGTAGGCGACGAGCCCGAGATAGATGACCGACCAGATGCCGAACGCGCCACCGCCGGGCGCGATCGGCGTCGCGTCTGCAGCGAGTGCCCCGCCTGCCGCCTCCGCGATCGGGGTGCCACCGGCGGCACCGCTGCCGATGAACGAGCCTACGATCGCGAGCACGGCGCTTACGGCGACGGTCATTTGACGGGCGAGGTCGCGGGTGTGCAAGATTCCTCCTCGAGGGATGAGGTGCTACAGGTGGTGTGCTGCGGGGCCGAGGCGGAGGGGCCGCTGCCGCGACATCCAGAGCCACCCCCACGGTACGCAGTTTCAGGCCGCGCCGGTCGGATCAGCCGGGCAACGCGCCCTGCGGGTCGATCGGGTGGGGCAGTTTGGCTTCCATGCCGTCGCCGAGCGACACCCGCCTCAGTCGCCGACCGAACCACGGGATCGCGTGGGTGCGCAGCCACTCCGTCGTCGTCAACGGAGGGATGGATGTCCGCGCCTCCTCCTCGAAGGCGTCCGTATACGGCACCCCGAGCGCAGCGGCGGCGCGATCGGCCAGCAGCCGGTGACCGGGGGTGGAGAGGTGGATGCGGTCCTGCGACCAGACGCGGTTGTCCTGCAACTCGCGGATGCCCCAGAGGTCGAGGGTGTGCGTTCCGTGGGTGCGCGCGATGCTCCACAGATTGGCGTTGAAGACCGCCGCGCGGCCACGGAACGGCCTGAGGAACGAGAACTGCGGGTCGAAGCACGTCGCCAACAGCACGTCGATACCCGCGGAGCGCAGCGCCACGACTCCCGTCTCGACCTCGCTGGCGAGAGCGTCGGGGTCGGCTCGGGCAGCCATCAGGTCGTTGCCGCCGACCATGACCGATACGAGGTCGGGGTGCAGTGAGATCGCGCGGGGAATCTGCCGCGTCACCACGTCGCGCACTCGTCGCCCCCGCACCGCGAGGTTCGCGAACTCCGTCCGCTCACCCGACGCGCGCGCGTCGCCGTCGAGGATGGCCGCGAGACGGTCGGCCCACCCGACGAACGAACCGTCTCGGCCGACGACGGGATCGCAGAGCCCCTCGGTGATCGAATCACCGACCGCGACATATCGTGTCCAGCGACCTGCAGCCATGACCCGATCGTGCCCCGAGAGCGGGCGCTGGGGCAGCCGACGCGACCCGAGTTGACCCAACGTTCAACACTCGTACATCTCAGTCGGCCGAGAGCCGCTCGGGGCGGCCGGGCGCCGTCGGCTTCTGCCGCTGCTAGACCTTCTGCGCCGCGACCTGTGCTCGCACGTCGTCCATGTCGAGGCCTTTCACGGCGTCGATGACCTGCTCGAGAGACGGCGCGGGAAGCGCTCCGGGCTGCGAGAACACGAGCACGCCGTCGCGGAACGCCATGAGCGTAGGAATCGACGTGATGCCGGCGGCTCCGGCGAGCTGCTGCTCGGCCTCGGTGTCGACCTTGGCGAACGTGACATCCGGATGCTGCGTGCTCGAGTTCTCGAACACGGGCGCGAACTGGCGGCACGGTCCGCACCATTCGGCCCAGAAGTCGACGAGGGTGATCCCGTCGGCGGTCACGGTCTGCTCGAAGGTGTCTGCGGTGAGGTCGATGGTGGGCATGGGGGAGGTGAACGTCGGGGGAAGCCGGAATAGTCCCGGGCCGCTAGCGTTCTGCCATGACCTTCAACGACGGCTCCGACATCCGCAACAGCCGCGTCAGGCGTCGCGGTCGCACGACGGGCATCGCTGCGGGTGGCGGCGGCCTGCTGGTGGTCGGACTGTTCGTGATCTCGCAGCTCTTGGGTGTCGACCTCACCGGGCTCGCTGGGATCGCGGGCGGCGGTTCTGCATCGGGCGGCGGGCTCTCCGAGCCGGGCTCCGTGCTCGCGGAGTGTCAGACCGGGCAGGACGCCAACGAGAACGTCGACTGCCGGGTGCAGGGCACCGTCACCTCGCTCGACGACTACTGGACAGCGGAGGCCCCGGCGCTCGGCATCGAGTTCCGCTTCCCCGAGGCGGCGATCTTCGATCAGGCGACCGCCACAGCCTGCGGAAACGCGACGAGCGCCACCGGTCCGTTCTACTGCCCGGGCGACGAGACCATCTACCTCGACACGAGTTTCTACGACGACCTGCGCTCCCGCTACGGAGCGAACGGAGGCCCGCTCGCCGAGCTCTACGTCATCGCGCACGAGTACGGCCACCACATCCAGCAGATCTCCGGCATCTTCGATCGAGCCGACCGCAGCGGCACAGGCCCGGACTCCGACTCGGTGCGCATCGAGGTTCAGGCCGACTGCTTCGCCGGGGCATGGGTCGCGGCGGCGTCGACGACAGACGACGCGGCGGGCACCCGGTTTCTCGAGCCGGTCACCTCGCAGCAGGTCGCCGATGCGTTGAGTGCGGCATCCGCGGTCGGCGACGACAGGATCCAGGAGGCCGCGGGCGCCGGAGTGAACCCCGAGACCTGGACTCACGGCTCGAGCGAGATGCGTCAGCGCTGGTTCACGACGGGCTTCGACGAGGGCGCCGGGGCGTGCGACACCTTCGCGGTAGGTGCGGACGAGCTCGTGGGCTGAGGTCATCCCCACTGCTGGGTCTGTGTTTCCGGCTGCGTCTGTGTTTCCGGCTGCGTCGATGTTTCCGGCCGGGTCTGGGTCTGCGTCTCGACCTCGTACGTCACCCACGAGGTGCGCGTGGCGATCCTGTCGTAGAGGCGCCGCGCCGTGGAGTTGTCGGCCGCGGTGATCCAGCGGAGGGTTCCGCCGCCGTCTTCCGTTGCACGATCGATCACCGCCTGCACCAGCGCCTCGCCGGCTCCGCTGCCGCGGGCGGCCGGGTCGACGAAGAGGTCGTCGAGAAACCATCCGGGTCCCGCTGTGAAGGTGTCGACGGTGCGGCGGTAGTGCGCGAAACCGACCATCCGGTCGCCGACGACGGCGACCAGCGCGCTGACGTCGTGCGCGGCATCCATCAACCACGACCACACCCCGTCGAGCACGGTGTCGTCGAACGCCGTCTCGTAGAACACGCCGTAGGCGACGAACTGGCGTCGCCAGGCGGCTTCGTCAGACGGATGGATGTCGCGCACCTCGGTCATCGGGAGTCCTCTCGCCACGTCGCACGCTGTCGCGCTCACCCTTGCGCTCTGGCGCTGTCGCGCTCACCCTACTGAGAGCAGGACGGCGGCCACCACCGCCAGCACGAGACCGACGACCTGCGGCGACGCGAGGCGTTCGCGCAGCACGATCGCGGCGAGCATGATGGTGACCGCCGAGCAGAGGCCAGCGAGCACGCCGATCACCGAGACGTCTCCGACCCGCACCCCGGCAAGAAGGAAGGTGTCGGCCGTCGCCGCGAGCACGCCGGCGGGCAGACCGAAGCGGGCCGCGCTGCGCCAGCCACGGGCATCCGCACGGCCTCGGGAGCGCAGTCTCGCCGCGATGATCGCACCGGCCGCCGTCATCACGATGATGCTCACCGTCCGTCCGACGATCAGGGGGAGGATACCGGAGTCATCGGGCGCGTTGTCGAGCACGATCATGCCCGCGCCCATCGACAGGCCGGCGAGGGTGGCGAGAAGCAGAC
>JBEANR010000124.1:0-8737 GCA_041165365.1 Actinomycetota bacterium
GGGTCAGCCCGCCGCCGCTCTCTCGAGTTCTGCAATGTTGAGCTTCGACATCGCGAGCATCGCCTGCATCACCCTCGCCGACACCTCGGGATCGGGGTCGGCGAGCAGGCGCCCGAGCACCGGCGGCACGATCTGCCAGGAGAGCCCGAACCTGTCGGTCAGCCATCCGCACCGACTCGGCGATCCGCCCTCGGCGGTGAGGGCGTCCCACAGTCTGTCGATCTCGTTCTGATCCTCGGCGTCGACGAACAACGACACCGCCTCGGTGAAGGAGAAGTGCGGACCGCCGTTGAACGCTTGCACGTCGAGCCCGCAGAGGGTCATCGACACCGACATGACCGACCCGCCCACCGCAGGGGTGCCCTCCGGATAGCGCGAGACCGACAGGATCCGCGAGTCGGGGAACAGCGAGACATACAGGTTCGCCGCCTCCTCGGCTCGGTCGTCGAACCACAGGAACGGGCTGATCTTCGCCATCGGTGACACTCCTTCGCACTCGGGTCTCCCCAGGGTAGCGAGCGCCGGACCTCCGGGGCGCTCGCGACTGAACCAGCAGATCGGGGTACGCGCAGACGACGGATTCCGTCGTTCTGGTCGGATGACTGGACAAGAAGGGGGTACAAACCCCTAGGTTGGTGACGTCAGCGGGTGGGCTGGTCACGCGGCTTACCCTCGCTGAGGCACGCCGCTGCCCGGTCGCCTGAACCGTCCGACGCATCGCCCCACAGACTGTGGCGCTGGGTCGGGCGGCCATCCGACGAATGGAGCGCCGCGTGCAGGAACCGATCGAGACCCCGACCAGAGCACGACACTCAGCGGACGACCCGCCGGAAGGAGCAGCTCCGAGTCGGCGATCGATCGTCATCGGCGGAGCCGCTGCCGTGGCCTCGGTGGCAGCGACCTCGATCGGCGGTGAGCAGGCGGCATCCGCGGCTCTCCGGGTGTCTGCACGGAGTCGTCGACGCAGGGAGCGGCTCCTCGCGGCGATCCGACGTCGGCGGCGCAAGCGTCAACTACGTCCGGTCACACCGAAGCCGACGACACCTCCCGCGGCACCTCCGGCACCGGCGCCGGCGCCCGTCACCGGATTCTCGGCCGCGGCCAAGGCGGCGACCGGGGTCGGAGACGGCCCCGAGAACCACGCGCACCTCCTGGGTCGCGCGACTTTCGGCGCCCGCGCCTCCGATCTCGCCTCGCTGACGAGCATCGGCATCGACCAGTGGCTCGCCCAACAACTCTCCCCGGCGTCGCTTCCCGACCCGGACGGCGATGCAGCGTGGTCGGCCTTCCCGCTGTCGAGGCTCTCGATCTCGCGAGTGATCTCGTCGGTCAAGGAGTTCAACTGGGATGCGGCCCAGGAGACCGCGCAGGCCACCCTCGGCGCGCAGATATTCAGTTCGCGGCAGCTGTTCGAGGTCGTGGCCGATGTGTTCGCTAACGGACTCAACGTCACCACGCCGTCGGACTCCGTCTGGGCGACTGGCACCGATTACCAGGTGAGCGTCATCCGCAAGCACGCTTTCGGCCGCTACGCCGACATGCTGCACGACGCGATGCGGCACCCGGCGATGTTGACGTACCTGAACAACAACGAGTCGACCAAGACGAATGTGAACGAGAACCTCGGTCGTGAGCTGCTCGAACTCCATACGATCGGACTCGCCTCCGGCTATACCGAGGCCGACGTGCGCAACAGCGCGCAGATCCTGTCGGGTCGGCAGATCGACTGGAAGACGAACGAGTTCGTCTACAACCCCGACGACCACTACACCGGCCAGGTGACGACAGGGTGGTTCTCCGACCCCAATCCGTCAGGCACGGGGGGCTTGGATGTGGGCGACGCCTACGTGCTCAGTCTCGCCAGGCATCCCGGCACGGCGGCCACCGTCGCCAAGAGGCTCGCCGTCCGGTTCATCTCGGACGCTCCCCCGCAGGCGGTGCTCGACAAGCTGGCCGCGGTCTATCTCGAGAACGACACGGCGATCGTGCCGGTGCTCACCGCGCTGTTCGAGAGCGTCGAGTTCTGGAGCGCGCGAGGAGCCAAGTGGCGTCGACCGCTCGAAGACGCCGTCGGCGCAGCGCGCGCGATGGGGGTCACCCCGACCTCGGACCTGGCCTCCGGCGTGCGCGATCTGTTCTGGGCCGTCGACTCGATGGGGCACGCGCCGCTGGGCTGGGTGCCGCCGAACGGGTTCCCGGACGTGGCGGCCGCGTGGATGTCTGCGAGCCAGATGGTCTCGCGCTGGAATCTGCACCGCGGCCTCGCCGACGGCTGGTGGAAGGGCCTGAAGCCGCCGCAGGAACTCAAGGTCGAGCTCGCCCCGGCCGGTCGCACGAATGCGGCCTGGGTCGACGCTGTCGCCCAGCGGGTGCTGGGGCGCTCGCTGACCCCCGAGCACACGGCGGTCCTCGTCGCCTACCTCGGAGTCGACGGCTCCGCGGTCGCGAACGACTGGGACGACTGGAAGGCGGCCCAACTCGCCGCCCTCGTGCTCGACTCCCCCCACTTCCAGCTCCGCTGACCGAGAAGGCACCCCGATGAATCACACCCAGACGACGGACGCCCCGATCGACACCCGAACCGCGTTCCTGCACCCGGACTGCCCCGACTGGCGGCAGCTCGGCCCAACCGAAGCGGACGCCGCCATCCGAGCGCAGAGCCAGATGGTGGTCGCCGAGGAGGAGGCCCGACGGGACCTCTGGTCGCGCGGCTTCACCCGCAGGCGGATGCTGCAGGGCGGCCTCATGGCCGGAGTCGCTGCGTTCGGCTCTCAGCTGGTGACCACTCAGGTCTCCTACGCGGCGCCCGGCACCCCCGACACCGGATCGCTCATCGTGATCTTCCTGCGCGGGGGCATGGACGGACTCTCGGTGCTCGTGCCGGCGGCCGATCAGGACTTCCTGTCGGCACGTCCGGGCATCGCCGTTCGTGAGAACTCGGGGCTCATCCCGTTCGAGCGCGGCTTCGGGTTGCACCCGGCGCTGGGGGCTCTCAAGCCCCTGCTCGACCAGGGCCGGATCGCCGCGGTGCCGGCCATCGCCACGCCCGACCTGTCACGCAGCCACTTCCAGGCGCAGGACTGCCTCGAGCGCGGCGGCGCCAACGGCTCGTCATCGCAGAGCGGCTGGCTCACCCGCACGCTCGAGCAGAGCGGGCCGGGCACGACGTGGCGCAGCGTCGGGGCGGGAAACCGGCTCGATCGCTCGCTCGCCGGATCCCCCGGAGCACTCGTCGTTCCCGATCTCGCCGGCTTCGACCTCAGTGTCGACGACTCGATGCTCGAGGCCACGCGCACCGCCCTCGCGAACCTCTACACGGGCCTCGATCATCCGCTCGCCGCTCAGACGACCCTCGCGCTCACCGCCGCGGCCGAGGCGCACACGATGTCGACCGCCGAGCCGGAGCACACCAAGCGCGGATATTCCGACAACAGGTTCTCGCACGACATGGCCACGCTGGCCACGCTGATCCGGGCGAACGTCGGCCTCCGTGTCGGCACGATCAACCTCGGCGGCTGGGACATGCACACCCAGCTCGGCACTCCGGACTCCGGCGACATGAAGAACATGCTCACCGAACTCGGCGGCGCACTGGCGGCGTTCTTCGCCGACCTCGGACCCAAGGCCGATTCGACGACCGTCGTCGTGATGAGCGAGTTCGGGCGTCGCGTGCAGCAGAACGACAGCGCGGGCACCGACCACGGCCACGGCGGGCTCGCGCTCGTGATGGGCGGCGGGGTGCGCGGGGGCGTGCACGGCAAGTGGGACGGACTCGGCGCGGCCAACCTCGATCAGGGCGACGTTCCCGGGTCCAACGACTTCCGCGACCTCCTCGGTGAGGTCGTCATGAAGCGGCTGGGTCTGTCGGCGGGCGCGGCTGCGACGGTGTTCCCCGACTGGAAGGTGACGCCGGTCGGCGTGATGGCCTGAGCGTCGGGCGCGGCGGCCCCGGCGGCGTAACCGAGGTGGGGATCGCCGGGGTTGCCGACGCACCGGGATGACGGCGAGACTCGGCATCCGGGTGCATGTCCGGTCGATCGGGTTGGGGGGCATGGTGTCGGTGAGCCAGACGGGTAGGCGGGCGGGTAGGCGGGCGCGGATGTCGAGGGCCGTCGGCTCGCGGCCCGTGCTGCTGCTCGCCTTCGCCTTCGCGGTGATGGCCGACCCGGTGTCGTCGGTCGCCTACGCGGTCGAGGCGGCGTTGCGCGCGCTCGGCGGCGATCTGACCCTGCTCGTGCCCACCATGCTGCTGGTCGTGGCGATCATCGCGATGGTCATCGTCAACTACCAGCAGCTGATCGAACGCTATCCCGGGGGAGGCGGTGCTTCGGCGGCGGTCGGCGAGGCCTTCGGTGACAGCTGGTCGTTCGTGCCGATCGGCGCGCTCATCGTCGACTTCGTGCTCACCATCGCGATCAGCGTGTCGGCGGGCGCGTCGGCGATCATCGCCTACCTGCCGGGGCTCGCACCGTTCAGGCTCGGCATCGCGGTGGGACTCGTGGTGGTCGTCGGCGGCCTCAGCTGGTTCGGTCACCTCGGGCGCATCGTCTTCGCCCTCATGACGCTCTCGTTCGTGGTCGTCGCTGCGGTCGTGCTGCTGTTCGGTCTCGGCGCGACCCCGTCAGAGAACGTCGCCCTCCCAGTGGCCGACGGCAGACCGGCGCTCCTCGCCGTCGTGCTCGCCTTCCCGGTGGCGATGGCCCTCGCGACGGGGGTCGAGGCGCCGTCCTCCGCGATCGCGCAGCTCGGCGGACTGGATGACGCGGGCCGCCGCCGCTTCGGTCGGATCACCCTCTGGTTGACCCTCGGCATCGTCGGTTCGATCACCATCGGACTCGCGCTCGAGGCCGCGCACCTCGGTATCGGCATCCCCCCGGCGGAGTCGACGCAGATCGCCGAACTGGCCAGGGTCGCGGCTCCGGCTCCCGTGTTCGCCGCGTTCCAACTCGTCACCGCCCTGCTGCTCCTCGCCGCGGCGAGTTCGTCGTTCCAGGCGGGCCCCGGGCTGCTCAAGGCGCTCGCCGTGCGCCGCGGCGGTGCATCCCGAGGCGTCGGCATCCTGCCCGCGTTCTTCGGCGACACGAACTCCCGGCACACGCCGTACTGGGGTGTCGTGTTCTTCGCCGTGCTGGCGATGGCGATCACGGCGATCGCGGGAGGCACCGATCAGGTGCTCGTGCTCTACTACGCGGTCGCGGTGTTCCTCAGCTTCCTCGCCGGGCTCCTCGCCATGACGGTGTTCGCACGCCGCGAGCGCCGCCGTCGGCGGTTCGCGCTCAACGCGTTCGGCGCCCTGGTGGTCGCCTTCACCCTTGCCGCCAATCTGACGAGGGGCACCCCGCTCGTGAGTCTCGCTGCCGCCCTCCTGATCGGCGGCGCCCTCTTCGCGCTCTGGGTGAGGGCGGGCAGGCCGCAGGGGGTGCGCGACGTCGCGGCGGAATCGGAGGTCGAGGCGGACTCGGAAGCCGACTCGGCCGCCGACCCCAGCGCCTGATTGTCCTCCCCCGCCGATCCGACTCGAGGTGGACCGTGCCGACCGCGGTGGGGAATAGCGAAGGACGGGCCGTGGTTCGGTCATGCGGTGCTCGACGGCGCGCGCCGCGCCCGCGTCATCCGTTCGACAGAAAGCAGCGTCTTGCAGCTCTTCACCCCCGTTTCGCTCGGCGCGCTCGCGCTCCCCAACCGCATGATCATGGCCCCCCTCACGCGAATGCGCGCCGGGGTGGCCGGTGAACCAAACGACATGATGGTGGAGTACTACCGCCAGCGCGCCACCGCCGGCCTGATCGTGACCGAGGGCGTGTTCCCGAGCCAGGTGAGCCGGTCGAACCCCGGCCAACCGGGCATCATCACCGAGACCCAGGTTGCGGGATGGCGGCGCATCACCGACGCCGTGCACGCCGAGGGCGGGACCATCGTCATGCAACTTATGCACGGCGGTCGCGTCAGCCACGAGGAGACCAACGGCGGGGAGACCCCGGTGGCCCCGAGCGCCATCGCGATCGACGGCGAGACCTATACGCCGGCAGGCAAGCGGCCCTACCCGGTTCCGAGGGCCCTCGACGAATCGGAACTCCCCGGCATCGTGGCCGAGCATGTGGCCGCGGCGCGACGGGCCGTCGCGGCCGGGTTCGACGGCGTCGAGATCCACTCCGCGAACGGCTACCTGTTGCACGAGTTCCTCTCGCCCGTCTCGAACGTGCGCACGGACGGCTACGGCGGCAGCCCCGAGAGGCGTGCACGTCTGGGCGTCGAGGTCGCGTCGGCGATCGCCGGGGCCATCGGCGCCGACCGCGTCGGAATCCGTATCTCCCCGGCGCACGACATCCAGGGCGTGCTCGAGGAGGATACGGATGTCACGCGCGCCACCTACGAGGCTCTGCTGTCGGGCATCGCCCCGCTCGGCCTCGCCTACCTCAGCGTGTTGCACGCGGAGCCGGCCGGGGAACTCGTGCAGCACCTTCGCGGAGTCTTCGGCGGGCCTCTCGTCGTCAACACGGGCTTCGGCGGGGTCACCGAGCGCTCAGAGGTGGTCGACCTCGTCGAGGCGGGCACCGCCGACGCCGTCGCGATCGGTCGCCCGCTGATCGCGAACCCCGACCTCGTGCGCCGCTGGCGTGAGGAGCGGGGCGAGAACCCCGTGGACCCGTCGACGTTCTACACGCCGACCGCCCAGGGCTACACCGACTACCCGGCTCTCGCGAGCTGATCGATGCCGGTCCGGACAGGCGGGGTCGGCGGGGTTAGCGGGGTCAGCGTCGCCGCACGCGGCGCTAGCCTCGACATCGTGAGCCTGCTGCCCGACGCCCCGCCCGCGCGCTCGGTGCTCTCCGCCGACGGTGTGAACATCGCCACCTACGAGTTCGGCGACGACCACGACGCGCCCGTCGTGCTCGCCGTGCACGGGTTCGCCTCGAGCGCGTACGCCAACTGGACGGCCACCGGATGGACCCGCGAGCTCCAGCGAGCCGGATATCGCATCATCGCGATGGATCAGCGCGGCCACGGTGCGAGCGACAAACCCCACGACCCGGCCGCGTACACGATGGACGCCCTGACCGGCGACGTGCAGACCGTGATCGACACCTATCTGCTCGATGAGGTCGCGTTCGTGGGGTACTCGCTCGGGGCGAGGGTCGGGTGGCACGCGGCATCCGAATCGTCCGTGCACATCACGCGCGCGGTGCTGGGCGGCATCCCCGACGGCGATCCGCTCACGAGGTTCCGGGTGGATCAGGCTCGCTCGTTCCTCGCCGAGGGAACGCCGATCGACGACCGCCTCACCGCCGGCTATCTGATGATGGCGGGCGGCATCCCCGGCAACGACCTGTCCGCGCTCGTCAGCCTGGTCGAGGGGATGCGGGGCGCACCGCAGCCCCACGCCGCGAACGCCCCGACGCAGCCCGTGCTCTTCGCGACGGGCAGCGAGGATCGCATCGTCGACGCGTCGAAGGCGTTGGCCGAGGCGACACCGAGCGGCGAGTTCTTCGCCATCCCCGGTCGCAACCACTTCAACGCGCCGACCTCGGGGGACTTCAGAGATCGGGCGCTGGAGTTTCTGCGGCGGGAGTGATGGCGGGAACAGCGAGTTCTGGCCGACCGCCCGTCGATCATCACGGCGATAGGCCAGGGTGCATCATGCCGCGACCAGCCCGAACCGCCGCCGCAGCAGCGCCCGCTCGGCGACCGTCCACCAAGTGCTCGTCGCCAGGTAGAGCGCGGCGGCGAGAGGCACGAGGGACGCCACGATCACGGCGACGAACGGAAGCCAGGAGAGGGCCGACGCGATGGCGTGGGAACGGGCGGTGTCCGGCAGCCCCGCGGCCGTGTCGAGGTGCATCGAGGCGTTCCGCGTCATCCAGGCTGCGACGGTGACGACGAGCAGCACACCGAGGAAGACGGCGACCACCGGCCAGGTCGGCGCCGCCACCATGCCCTGCACGATCGAGCTGCCCAGCGGGGCCCCGAGAAGCGAGGCCGAGAGCAGCACGTTGGAGTGACCGGCGACGACCGGATGCACGAACAGCGCGTACACCGTCGAGATGACGGGCACCTGCGCGAGAGTGGGCAGCACTCCGGCCATCGGCGACGCCTTCTCGCGGCGGTAGAGCTCGAGCGTCTTCGTCTGGAGCGCACGCGGGTCGTCGCGGTATCGACGCCGCAACGCTGCGAGCTGGGGCGCGAGTCGTCGCCTCACCGATTCGGCGCGCACCTGGGAGGCGCCCACGGGGACGAGGGCGGCGCGCACCACGAGGGTGAGCAGCACGACGGCGAGCGCTGCGCTCGCGTCGCCCACGACCGGAGCGGTCGCCTCGGACAAAGCGGAGACGGCGGTGTGCGCCAGGTCGAGCAGGGCGGCGAGGGGCGGGAGGGTGAACGGATCCATGGGTGTGTCCTTCGGTGGAGGTCGACGGGGCGTGTGGCCGCCTCGCCCTCCCGCGCCATGCGGGCGGGTGCTCAGGCCGCCGCGGCGACTCCCGTGGGGGCTCTCGGACTCGGGCGTCCTGCCGTGCGTGGATGCCGCGGCGCCGGCATCCCGTCGAGGCCTCGTCGATGCGCGCGAGCCCGACGGCCCACGCCCTCGCTGACCGAACCGCTCGCCCCGTCCGTCAGTCGCGCGGCGACGACCGCCACGAGGAGGGCGGCCACGAGCCCGATCAGCAGCGCGGAAGCGTCCGGCGCGGGGAGCGGCACGAGGGCCGCAGTCGAGCCCAGCCTCAGCGCCGCCATCGCCGCC
>JBEANR010000125.1:0-16571 GCA_041165365.1 Actinomycetota bacterium
GCAAATCCCGGGTCCCTGAGCCTGTCGAAGGGGCCGCCCTGCAAACCCCGGGTCCCTGAGCAAACCCCGGGTCCCTGAGCCTGTCGAAGGGGCCGTTCCGCAAACCCCGGGCCACCCAGCAAACCCCGGGCCACCCAGCAAACCCCGGGCCACCCAGCAAACCCCGGCTCCCGGAGCAGTCCCCGGGTCCCAGAGCAAATCCCGGGTCCCTGAGCCTGTCGAAGGGGCCGCCCTGCAAACCCCGGGTCCCTGAGCAAACCCCGGGTCCCTGAGCCTGTCGAAGGGCGCAAGCGCAACCGCCTGCCGGCGGGCCGGTCGCGCAACCACCGGCGTCCGCCGGGTGAGAATGGAGCATGAGCTCCGTAGGCACTCCCGACCCGAACTCCGGCTGGTTGTCCGAGGAGGAGCTCGTCGAAGCTCGTCGGCGGCTGCCGCTGCTCTACGTCGAGGCCATCCCGGTGCGCGTCGACGGCCTCGGCCAGGTGACCGAGGTGGGCATCCTGTTACGGGCCAATGCGGCGGGCGCGATCACCCGCACTCTCGTCTCCGGACGTGTCATGTACGGCGAGACCCTCCGTACAGCGCTGTTCCGCCACCTCGAGAAGGATCTCGGCCCCATGGCCTTCCCCCTGCTGCCGGCGAGCGCGGTGCCGTTCTCGGTGGCGGAGTACTTCCCGTTCCCCGGCGCGCAGTTCACCGACGAGCGCCAGCACGCGGTCTCGCTCGCCTACGTGGTGCCCGTGACGGGTTCGTGCGACCCGCGCCAGGACGCGCTCGAGCTCACCTGGATGTCACCGCTCGAAGCCGCCGCCGACTCGATCGCCGCGGACATGGAGGGCGGACGCGGCGCCCTTCTCCGCGCTGGCCTCGCCTCGGTGGGCCGCCTGTTCTGAGGCCCGGCTGAAGGTCGAACTCGTTGCGCCGAATCGACTCATATTCGGCCGGTTAGGTCGATGTGGCGCAATCACAAGGGTGAGGCGGATGCCGCGGGCTCGCGCTGCGTCGCGTGTCGAGTCGAGCGCAACCGCCCTTCGCGGGCTCGGCCGGGGCGGGAAGGCTCAGGTGGCGACAGGCGGAGTTGTCTCCGTCACGAAAAGCCGAACGGCCCCGACGCGAGTCGGGGCCGTTCTTCGAGAGGGGAGTCAGCGACCGCGGCGCTGGCCGCCGCCATGGGAACGGACGACCGAGCCGACCGTGAGCTTGCCGCTGCCGCCGGGAGCGCTTGCACGACGCGGTCCGGACGTGCGACGAGCGGGAGCGGCATCCGCGGTGCGATCCGTGGTGGTCGAGCGGGGAGCCGAGGTGCGCGCCGGTGCATCGCCGCTGCTGTAGAACGGTCGCGAGCCGCCGACCGGGGCCGCACCGCGACCCGAGCCGCCCGAGCGTCCACCGGAACGACCGGCACCCGAGGGCGCGCCGTCGCGATTGGCGCGCTTGCGCTGCGCGTTCGCGCCCTGCGACTTGTCCTGAGCCTGTCGAAGTGGGCCGCCCTGGCGGGCCGGTCGACCCGAGCCGCCCGAACTTCCCGAGCCGCCCGACGACCCGCGTCCGCGGCCCTGCACCTGAGCCGCCGCGCGGGGAGCCGGCGTCACGTACTCCGCGACATCGCCGACGAGCGCGGCGACAACGGGCGACGACGCCGTGACCTGCTGCGGGGTGACCTTGATCGCGGCCTTGCGGAGCAGGTCCGCGGTGTCTTTGCGCTGCGTCGGAAGCACGAGGGTCACGACCTCGCCCTCCTTGCCCGCGCGAGCAGTACGGCCGGAGCGGTGCAGGTACGCCTTGTGCTCGGCGGGCGGGTCGACGTGGATCACGAGCTCGATGTCGTCGACGTGCACGCCGCGCGCCGCGACATCCGTGGCGACCAGAACGCGCGAGGTGCCGTCGGAGAAGGCCGCGAGATTGCGGTCGCGCTGGGGCTGCGACAAATTGCCGTGGAGATCGACCGCGGGGATTCCGGCGTCGGTGAGCTGCTTGGCGAGCTTCTTCGCGTGGTGTTTGGTGCGCATGAAGAGGATGCGGCGCCCGGTTCCGGATGCGAGTTTCTCGACGAGCACGCGCTTGGCTTCGACCGAGTCGACTTCGAACACGTGGTGGGTCATCGCCGACACGTGCGAGGTGGCCTCGTCGACCGAGTGCAGCACCTCGTTGTGCAGGTACTTGCGCACGAGCTTGTCGACCCCGTTGTCGAGGGTCGCGGAGAAGAGCATCCGCTGGCCGCTGCCGGGCGTCTTGTCCATGATGCGGGTGACGACGGGCAGGAAGCCGAGGTCGGCCATGTGGTCGGCCTCGTCGAGCACGGTGATCTCGACGGCGTCGAGCGAGACGAACTTCTGCTGCATGAGGTCTTCGAGGCGCCCGGGGCAGGCCACGACGATGTCGACGCCGGCCTTGAGTGCCGCGACCTGGCGCTGCTGGGAGACGCCGCCGAAGATCGTGGTGATCTTCAGGCCGTAGGCCGCTGCGAGCGGCTCCATGGCGACGGTGATCTGAGTGGCGAGCTCGCGGGTCGGAGCGAGAACGAGGCCGAGCGGTCGGCCGGCGCGGCGCTGTCCGCCGGCTCCCTTCGACAGGCTCAGGGACCTGTCGCCGAGGCGCGCCACCATCGGGATGGCGAACGCCAGGGTCTTACCCGACCCGGTCTTTCCCCGGCCGAGCACATCGCGGCCTTTCAAGGTGTCGGGCAGGGTGTCCTGCTGGATGGGGAACGGCGAGTCGATGCCGGCCGCGGTGAGCGCGGTCACGATCGGCGCGGGCACGCCGAGCGTGGAGAAGGAGTTGTCGGTCAAGATCTGGTGCCTTTCAGGCAGGATCCACCGGATCCGCACGCGAGTGACCGCGTGGACCGCCGGTGGTGTGATGGCGAAGGTGGCGATGGCCACATCCGTTCGCCGTAAGAAAGTGTCTGCCCGCTGGTTCGGCCGGGAGGACCGGCCGACGGGAGAGGAAGCGTTCCACGACGCAAGGGAACCGCTTGCGGTTCCGCGAGTACTCCGAGTCTAGCGGATGCTCGCTCCGTGACCTGTCTACCCACGTCAGGCCACGCCGTACCTAGCCTTCAGTGTCCGCGTTCAGTGCCCGCTGAGCCCGTCGTACCGTTCGCCCACCGGGATGTCCACGTCGACGACGTTGCCCGGCTGGGCGAGGGGGCACGCCCACGCCGGGTCGTACGCGCACGACGGGTTGTAGGCGAAGTTGAAGTCGAGCACGAGGGTTCCTGCAGCGGAACCGGGCCCGAGATCGGCGCCCTTCACCGTGTCGAGCAGATACCGCCCGCCGCCGTAGGTGCCGCCCGATACGCGAGCGAGGGCGTCCTTCACCGGCACGAACAGGCCGCCTCCGTAGCTCGCGAGGCGCCAGACATCCAGGCTCCCCACGCCGGGCACGTCGGCGACACCGACCAGTTCGAAGGGAACGGTGCCGTCGGTGCCCGTCTCGACGTCGATGCGCCGTGAGGGGGCGTCGACGATCGCCACCTCGAACCGCCAGTCCGGGTCGTACGGCGGCACCTTGAGGCCCGTGAAGACGGCGAGGTCGTCGGCGAGCAGGGGCGACGACGGATGCTCGGCGAACAGCCGATCGCGCCCGCGCCGCCACAGATCGTGCGCAGCGTACAGATCTCGCGCCTGCCGCACCTCGGAGTAGAGGGCGAACACGCGGCGGCGCCAGTCGGCGACCTGGAGGGCGGTCATCGTCCGAGGCTACCCGCGGCGGAACGGTCGGCGCTCGCCGGGGCGACCGCCCTCACCAGCTCCGCGCCAGTCGCAGCAGCTGCAGCGCCCGCCACTGCCAGAACACCCAGTAGACGGGCCACAGGAGCGGCGTCATCCGTCCGGCTTCGAAGCGAAGCTCGTCGCGGTAGAGCGTGCCACCGTGGGGGTGCGCCGAGACGGCCATGGTGTGGCGCCAACTCGTGATCGTGGTGAAGACGCCACTGACCCCGTAGCCGGTGTCGAGCGTGGTGCGCACGCCGTCGCGCTCCGGCGGATAACCGATCACGATCGTCTGCTCGCCGACCGGAACCAGCCCGAAGGCCTTCGCCGAGACCGGATGCTCGCCCGCGGGCCACGACTCGGGATACCCACCCGGTTCGAGCGACTCGAACCTCATGATCGGCGACGACACCTCACGGAACACCGCGGGCGAGCGGATCGCGCGCCACGCGGCATCCGGCGGACAGTCGAGCTTCAACTTCAGCAGTACACGCATCCGCCCAGTCTCCCCCAGGGTCGGCTCGGGAGCCGGCCGACGCCGCGGATGTGCGCCGCGGCAGCAGGAATTCAGCCGGCGCGCTTAGCGTTCGAGGTGAGAACGCGACCGGACAGGTCGCGCCGATCCCATCTGCGAGGAGACACCATGAAGGCAATGCTGGGCGACACCGTGATCGCCGAGGCCCCGAAGGACGAGCTGCTGTCGATCGAAGGAAACTGGTACTTCCCGCCGTCGAGCGTCAACGAGCAGTTTCTCGTGAAGAGCGCCACCCCCTACACCTGCCCGTGGAAGGGCGAGGCGCAGTACTTCAGCGTCAAGGACGGCGAGACCCTGCTGCAGGACCGCGCCTGGAGCTACCCGAGGCCCTTTCAGAGCGCTTTCGACCGCATCGGCCGCGACATGAGCGACTACGTGGCCTTCTGGAAAGAGGTCAAGGTCACCGAGTAACGGGCACCAGGCATCGCGGCGCGGTCGCGGATCACGCCAGCGGCAGGTCATGCTCACCAGGTCAGGCGGATGCCGCGGCCCTGCGCTCCACCCACGAGATCAGGTTCGCGGCATCGAACCGTTTCGAGCACCTGCCGCACGCCAGTGCCCGATTGGGCCGCCGATACCTGTAGTGGACGTGGCCGGCGGGGCAGTTCCCGACCCACGGGGCGAGATCGCCCGCGATGGCGCCGTCGTGCAGCCGCTTGCCCTCATAGCCGAGATCGGCCGCGATACGGCGCCACTGCGGGCCGTGCCCGGCACGCGAGCCCGCGAGCGCGTGCGCGACCTCATGCAGCAGCACCTGGTGGATCTCGTCGTCGGTGTACCGCGCCGCGAGGTGACGGGACACGGTGATGCGCCGATCCGTGTAGTTGCAGAGTCCGGCGCGGGTCTTGGCCGCATCGAAGCCGAACGACCAGGTGGCGTCGAGATGCAGCGTGATGAGGGCGTCGGCCCAGCGCCGCACGCGATCGAGTTCCGCCATAGGGAGAACCTAACCCGGCCGGCCGACGCCGACGCCGTGCACCGCCCCGAGTCGTGGAGGGTGGTCGAACGGGCCGGGGTCGTGAGGAGCAGTCGCTCAGGCCGGCTCGGTGAGCATGCGCCGCATGATGACTTCGAGCGCCCCGTTGAGCGCGGTGAGCTGTTCCTGCGGCGCGCGCTGTCGCACGCGCAACTCGATCAGTTCGCTGACCGTGATGCGCGCGTCATCCAGTCGGCCCGTGTCGACCAGGATGCTCGCCTGCTGATGCAGAGCGGATGCCTCGAGCTCGCCCCACTGCTCGGTCGCGCTCGCCTGCCGACACGCCTTGACCTCCGAGAGTGCCCGGTCGACGGCCCCCTGATCCTGCAGCACTCGGGCGCGGCGCAGCCTCGCCTCGGTCACGAGCTCTCGGTCGCCGGTGAAGAAAGCGAGGCGGTAGCTCTCCTCGGCCGTCGCGAGGGCGTCATCCAGCCTCCCGACGATGCGCAGCAACTCGGCGCGCTCGGCGACGGCGTCGGTGCTGCGGGCGGTGCCGAGTTCGTCGAGGCGGGCCTGCGCGGCATCCTTGTCAGCGGGGCCACCGAGCGCGGCATCCGCACCGGCGGGAGCATGGGGGCTGAGGCTGTGGCTGATCACCCCGTCAGGCTAACCCCCGGGCTCCGCGATCACCGGGCTCCACGCGGCGCGAGTCGAACCTCGACGAGGAGGTCGTCGTTCTCGCTGACGAGCCCGCGGCCACCGGTGTTGTTCGTGATCATCCAGAGCGTGCCGTCGGGCCCGGCGGTGACGTCGCGGATGCGACCGTACTGCCCTTGGAAGTAGGGGATGGCCTCCGAGGTGGCGGGGTCGATCGTCCACACCCGCTGGCCGCGCAACGCGGCGAGGAACAGCGTGTCGCGCGTCGACGCGAGCCCGCTCGGACTCGCCTCCGAGGTCGCCCACTGCAGCACGGGGTCGACGAATCCCTCCACGCCCTCCTGGCCCTCGACCTCCGGCCATCCGTAGTTCGCCCCCGGCGTGATGAGGTTCAGCTCATCCCAGGTGTTCTGCCCGAACTCGGCCGCCCACATCGTGCCGTCCGCCTCCCAGGCGATGCCCTGCGGGTTGCGGTGCCCGAGTGTGTAGACCAGTGAGCCGCCGTTGGGATTGTCGGCGGGCACGGCGCCCTCCGGAGTCATCCGCAGGATCTTGCCGCTGAGCGAGTCCGGATCCTGCGACCGCGCGGTGTCGCCCGCGTCGCCGGTCGTCGCGTAGAGCATGCCGTCCGGCCCGAACGCGATCCGCCCACCGTTGTGGTTTCCCGCCTTCTCGATGCCCGTGAGGACGACCTCCGGATCGCCGAGCGCGAGGGCTCCCGGATCACCCAGCAGCGGCATCCGGATGACGCGATTGTCGGCCTCAGCGGTGATGTA
Source organism: Actinomycetota bacterium (assembly GCA_041165365.1). Taxonomy (GTDB): domain Bacteria; phylum Actinomycetota; class Actinomycetes; order Actinomycetales; family Microbacteriaceae; genus Marisediminicola. The sequence continues at coordinate 6,598 of JBEANR010000125.1, forward strand.
TGCGTACAGCCACAGACCGCCGCCCGCTGCGCCGTCGGTTTCTGCGTCGTCCGCGTCCGCGTCATTCCCGTCTGCGGCGCCAGCCTCCGCAGCGTCCATATCGAGCGTGGCGAGTCCGAGGAGGCCGCCCTCCCCGCCGGGCTCCACGCCGGGCACGGCTCCGACCTCGCGCACCTGTCCGCTCGCCGTCACCTCTTTCACCAGGGTCGTGTCCCGCTCGCTGATCAGGGTCGATCCGTTCTCGAGGCGCACGATCGACCACGGCACGTCGAATCCCGAGGCGATCACCGTCTGTTCGCCGACGGGTTCGACGGGGCCGGCTGCCGCGGGGTCGAGGGATCCGCTCGGCGCCGGTGCCAGTTCGGTGGGCTCGTCCTCCCGCGCCGCACAACCGACGAGCGCGAGAGCGGCGATGGTGAGGATCGCGGCGGGCCTGGCGACGATTCCGATGCGTGCGGCAGTCATGTATCCAGTGTCATGGGCGAGCCTGGACTCTTCCCGTCCGCACGACCGTCCGCACGACCGTCCGCTCGACCGTCCGCTCGACCGTTCCGCACGACCGTTCCATCGTGAGTTGGCCGATCCACCGCCAGGGTGATGGAACGGCCAACTCACGATGGATCGGTTCGCCGGTGACGGCCTGCACCCCGGTCGCTCCTCGGCGGCCGGTCACTCGGCGGCGGCTGGTCACTCCTCGCAGCCGGTCACTCCTCCGCGCCCGGGCGCGATTGGAAGATGCTCCGCCCGGGCGGCGGTGACGGGATGGCGGTGGCGTCGGTCACGACGGGGGCGCCCGCGATCCAGTCCACGAGTTCCAGACCCGCCACCACCTTCGACGGGTGGGGGCCGCCGGCGAGGAGTCGCGGCATCCAGTCGAGGGGGAGGAGTTCGCGCGATCCGATGAGCACCACGTTGCCGAACCTGCGCCCCTTCAGGATCTGTGTCTCGGCGAGTGCCGCCACGTGCCCGAGCGCGGCACGCAGCGTCGACGCCTGCCCGCGGGCGAAGGCGAGACCGGGCCCGTCGGCGACGTTGACCGCCATGATCCCCGAGGGGGCGAGCAGGGTCACGACCTCGGTGTAGAACTCGAGGCTCGTCACGTGGGCCGGCGTGCGCGCTCCCGAGAAGACGTCGACCACGACGAGATCCGCCGATCCGCGAAGCCCTGCTGGCAGCTTGGCCACCACCTCGCGCGCATCGCCGTGCCGCACCCTGATCGACGCGTGCTTCGGCAGCGGGATGTGCTCGCGCACGAAGTCGACCAGATCGCTCTCGAGCTCGATCACCTGCTGCCTCGACCCGGGACGGGTGGCGTGGATGTAGCGGGGCAGCGTGAACGCCCCCGCCCCGAGGTGCACCGCTGTGACGGGTTCACCGGGTTCGCCGAGCTCGTCGATCACGTGCCCGATGCGCTGCACGTACTCGAAGAAGAGCTGCGTGGGGTCGTCGACGTTCACGTGCGACTGGGGCGTGCCGTCCACCACAAGGGTGAGGCTGCCGGGCATCCAACGGTCGGGGCGGATCACGGCGCGGAAGCCGCTCGACCGCAAGGTGATCGCCGCGTGCATCCCGTCAGTGGCCGCGGTCATGCCCCGACTCTCGCACAGACCCTGTCGTGGGGCAGTCGACGGCGGGATGTCGGCGGTCGCCCCGATCATGGGTGACACCGCCGATTCGAAGGAGAACCATGCGCATCCAGGAACTGTTCATCCACTCCAACGTCGCTCTCGCGGCCGTCGTCGAGCAGATCGACGAGGATCGCTGGAAGCTCGAGCTCCCGGCCAGCTCACCGACGACGCCGCAGGATCTGCGTGTCACGATCGGCTACCACGCCTACGACGACGCCTGGGTGCCCGACGTGCTCGCGGGCCGCTCCGCGCAGGAGGTGGGAGACAGATTCGACCACCTGCTGGATCCGTCGGAGGCCGGCCGGGAGTATCGCGAGCAGAATGCGCGGGCCATCCGCGCGGTCCGGGAGTTCGACGACCTGGGGCGCATCGTGCACCTGTCATACGGCGATTTCCCCGCCGAGGAGTACCTCCAGCACATCACGAGCTTTCGGTTCGTGCGAGCGTGGGACATCGCCCGCCTACTCGGCACCCGACCGGATTTCCCCGAGGAATTCCTCCTGGCGGTGGAGCAGGAGTTCGCACCCCACATGGTGCAGTACCGGGCCATGGGCGTCTTCCCCGATCCGATCGAGGTCGCCGCGGACGCCGACACGCTGACCCGGGTGGTCGGAGGTTTCGGCCGCGCGTAGCGGATGCTCGACTCCCGCGCTCGGCGCGCGATAGCTTCTGTGCATGCCCGACCTCGCACATGACGACGAGCCGAACTCCGACGGTGCGGATGCGCGCGTTCCGGATGCCCGCGTTCCAGATCCAACCCCTCCCCACCGCGACCTCCCGCCGGGGCTGCGCAGGCAACTCGACGCCTCCTCGTTCCAAGGACCAGCGACTTTCGGCATGCGGCCGCTCCTCACCGAACCCGATGAGCTCGACGCGTGGAAGCCGGATGTCGCGATCGTCGGCGCCCCGTGGGACGACAACACCACCAACCGCCCCGGCGCGCGCTTCGGGCCGCGAGCGCTGAGGGCGAACGCCTACGACCCGGGCACCTACCACCTCGACCTCGGCATCGAGATGTTCGATCACCTCGAGGTCGTCGACTACGGCGACGCCATCATGAGCCACGGCATGTGGGAGCTGTCGCGCGCCGCCGTGCACGAGAGGATGACCGAGGTCGTGAGCCGCGGCATCCTGCCCATCCTGCTCGGCGGAGACCACTCGGTCACCTGGCCGGGCGCGACCGCGGTCGCCGAGCACCACGGGTTCGGCGAGGTCGCGATGATCCATTTCGACGCGCACGCCGACACCGCCGACATCCTCGAGGGCAACCTCGCGAGCCACGGCACACCGATGCGGCGGCTGATCGAGAGCGGCGCCATCCCGGGCGAGAACTTCATCCAGGTCGGACTGCGCGGGTACTGGCCGGGCGAGGAGGACCAGCAGTGGATGCGCGAGCACGGGCTGATGCACGTGATGATGCACGAGATCTGGGAACGTGGGGTGCGACCGGTGATGACCGATGTCATCGCGGCGGCCAAGCAGCGCGCCGACAAGGTCTACCTCTCGATCGACATCGACGTGCTCGACCCCGGCTTCGCGCCCGGCACGGGCACTCCGGCGCCGGGGGGCTTCGCCCCCATCGATCTGCTGCGCTTCGTGCGGCGGATCGTGCTCGAGACGGATGTGGTCGCGATGGATGTCACGGAGGTCAGCCCCCCGTACGACCACGCCGACCTCACCGTCAACAACGCGCACGGACTCATCTGGGAGGCGCTCGCCGCACTGGCGGTGAAGAACCGCGATCGTGCGGCGGGTGGATGACCCCTCCGCGCCCACCTCGCCGAGACCCGAGAAGTGGCCCGCAGACCGCGCCCACATCGCGCCACGACTCGAGTCTCGGCGACCCAACGACCCGAGAGCGACACCGACGTGGCGGGTTATAGCGGATTCACAGATTGAGGTCAAGGTTGCGCTGGACAGGCCGCTCTGAGTGGGCCTAGTATTGACCTTTGCGCTCCCACAACCCCCACGCCTTCATATTGCGGTCGGCCCTTGCCTGTGTAGAAGCGATTCACCAGGCGTCCGTGGAGCGAACATCACACCGACTGTCACCGGCCTAACGGCCCTCCGGAGGTTATTTCCTTGGCTGCTGCGAAAAACGCAACCACCAGCACTTCCCTCAAGAACGGACGATCGGCTTCGCGGCTCTCGTTCGCCAAGATCACGGACAACCTGACGGTTCCGGATCTTCTCGCCCTCCAGACGGAGAGCTTCGACTGGCTCGTCGGCAACGACATCTGGAAGCAGCGCGTCACCGACGCGCAGGCGGCCGGACGCCAGGATCTGCCGTCGCGCAGCGGCCTCGAGGAGATCTTCGAGGAGATCTCGCCCATCGAGGACCTCGGCGAGACGATGCAGCTCTCGTTCGCGAAGCCCGAGCTCGAGCCCGAGAAGTACTCCATCGACGAATGCAAGGAGCGTGGAAAGACCTACTCCGCCCCGCTCTATGTCGAGGCCGAGTTCATGAACCACCTCACCGGTGAGATCAAGACCCAGACGGTCTTCATGGGCGACTTCCCGCTGATGACCGAGAAGGGCACCTTCATCATCAACGGCACGGAGCGCGTCGTCGTCTCCCAGCTGGTGAGAAGCCCCGGCGTGTACTTCGACCGCGCGCAGGAGAAGACCTCCGACAAGGACATCTACTCCGCTCGCATCATCCCGAGCCGCGGAGCCTGGCTCGAGTTCGAGATCGACAAGCGTGACCAGGTCGGCGTGCGCATCGACCGCAAGCGCAAGCAGTCCGTCACGGTGTTCCTCAAGGCACTCGGTCTCACGAGCGAGCAGATCCTCGAGGAGTTCAAGGGATTCGCGTCGATCGAGCTCACGCTCGAGAAGGACTCGATCCTGACGAAGGACGAAGCGCTCAAGGACATCTACCGCAAGCTGCGTCCGGGGGAGCAGGTCGCCGCCGAGGCCGCCCGCGCGCTCCTCGACAACTTCTACTTCAACTCGAAGCGCTACGACCTCGCGAAGGTCGGTCGCTACAAGATCAACCGCAAGCTCGGCATCGACGCGCAGCTGTCCAACTCGGTCCTGACCGTCGAGGACATCATCGCCACGATCAAGTACCTCGTGTCACTGCACGACGAGCAGAAGTCGATTTCGGGCATCCGCGAGGGCAAGAAGGTCGACATCCGGCTCGATGTGGATGACATCGACCACTTCGGCAACCGTCGCATCCGTGCCGTGGGCGAGCTCATCCAGAACCAGGTCCGCACGGGTCTGTCGAGGATGGAGCGCGTCGTGCGCGAGCGCATGACCACCCAGGACATCGAAGCGATCACCCCGCAGACCCTGATCAACGTGCGCCCCGTGGTCGCCGCGATCAAGGAGTTCTTCGGCACGTCGCAGCTCAGCCAGTTCATGGACCAGAACAACCCACTCGCGGGCCTGACCCACAAGCGCCGCCTCTCGGCCCTCGGCCCCGGAGGCCTCAGCCGCGAGCGCGCCGGCGTCGAGGTTCGCGACGTGCACCCGAGCCACTACGGCCGCATGTGCCCGATCGAGACCCCGGAGGGCCCGAACATCGGCCTGATCGGCTCCCTCGCGTCGTTCGCCCGCATCAACGCGTTCGGATTCATCGAGACTCCGTACCGCCGCGTCACCAAGGGCAAGGTCTCCGAGACCATCGATTACCTCACCGCGAGCGAGGAGGACGACTACATCGTCGCCCAGGCCAACGCCCCGCTGAAGGCCGACGGTCACTTCGCCGACCCCCGTGTGCTCGCCCGCAAGAAGGGTGGAGAGGTCGACCTCATCCCCGTCGACGACATCGGCTACATGGATGTCTCGCCGCGCCAGATGGTGTCGGTCGCGACATCCCTCATCCCCTTCCTCGAGCACGACGATGCCAACCGCGCCCTCATGGGTGCGAACATGCAGCGCCAGGCCGTTCCGCTGCTGCGCAGTGAGAGCCCGCTCGTCGGAACCGGTATGGAGGGCTACGCGGCCATCGACGCCGGCGACGTACTCACCGCCGACAAGGCCGGTGTCGTCTCCGAGGTCTCGGCAGACGTCGTCACCGTGCAGCTCGACGAGGGCGGAACGCAGGACTACTACCTGCGCAAGTTCGACCGCTCGAACCAGGGCACGTCGTACAACCACCGCGTCATCGTCAGTGCCGGTGACCGCGTCGAGGCCGGCGAGGTGCTCGCCGACGGTCCCGCGACCGAGAACGGCGAGCTCGCGCTCGGCAAGAATCTGCTCGTCGCGTTCATGCCGTGGGAGGGCCACAACTTCGAGGACGCGATCATCCTGAGCCAGAACCTGGTCAAGGACGACGTGCTGTCCTCCATCCACATCGAGGAATACGAGGTGGATGCCCGCGACACGAAGCTCGGCAAGGAGGAGATCACCCGTGATCTCCCCAACGTGAGCCCCGAGCTGCTCGCCGACCTCGACGAGCGCGGAATCATCCGCATCGGAGCCGAGGTGCGCCCCGGCGACATCCTGGTGGGCAAGGTCACGCCGAAGGGCGAGACCGAGCTCAGCGCCGAGGAGCGACTGCTGCGCGCCATCTTCAACGAGAAGAGCCGCGAGGTGCGCGACACCTCGCTGAAGGTACCCCACGGTGAGCAGGGCACGATCATCGCCGTCAAGGAGTTCAACGCCGACAACGACGACGAGCTCGGCTCGGGCGTCAATCAGCGCGTCGTGGTGTACATCGCCCAGAAGCGCAAGATCACCGAAGGTGACAAGCTCGCCGGCCGTCACGGCAACAAGGGTGTCATCTCCAAGATCCTTCCGGTCGAGGACATGCCGTTCCTCGCCGACGGGACGCCTGTGGACGTCGTGCTGAACCCGCTCGGGATCCCCGGTCGCATGAACTTCGGCCAGGTGCTGGAGACCCACCTCGGATGGGTCGCCAAGCAGGGCTGGCAGGTCGAGGGCAAGCCGAAGTGGGCCGCTCGCTTGCCGGAGGCCGCGCACAGCGCAGCTCCCGGCACGAAGGTCGCCACCCCGGTGTTCGACGGTGCGCTCGAGGCCGAGATCGAAGGACTCCTCGACTCGACCACGCCGACCCGCGACGGCGACCGCCTCATCGGTGCCAGCGGCAAGACGCGCCTGTTCGACGGTCGCTCCGGCGAGCCGTTCCCCGAGCCCGTCTCGGTCGGCTACATGTACATCCTGAAGCTGCACCACCTCGTCGACGACAAGATCCACGCTCGGTCGACGGGCCCGTACTCGATGATCACGCAGCAGCCGCTGGGTGGTAAGGCGCAGTTCGGTGGACAGCGATTCGGTGAGATGGAGGTTTGGGCCCTCGAGGCCTACGGCGCCGCCTACGCCCTGCAGGAGCTGTTGACGATCAAGTCCGACGACATCCTCGGCCGCGTGAAGGTCTACGAGGCGATCGTCAAGGGCGAGAACATCCAGGAGCCCGGCATCCCCGAGAGCTTCAAGGTGCTCATCAAAGAGATGCAGTCGCTGTGTCTGAACGTCGAGGTGCTCTCGGCGGACGGAACCGCGGTCAGCTTGCGCGACACGGATGACGAGGTCTTCCGTGCCGCCGAGGAGCTGGGCATCAACATCTCCGCCCGGTTCGAGAACTCGTCCATCGACGACATCTGATCCGGCCGATACACACACTTCTGAATTTTCTTTCGTACAAGGAGAACAATTGCTCGACGTAACTACGTTCGATGAGCTTCGTATCGGCCTCGCGACCGCTGACGACATCCGTCGCTGGTCGCACGGTGAGGTCAAGAAGCCGGAGACGATCAACTACCGCACGCTCAAGCCCGAGAAGGACGGCCTCTTCGGAGAGCAGATCTTCGGACCGTCCCGCGACTGGGAGTGCTCGTGCGGCAAGTACAAGCGCGTCCGCTTCAAGGGCATCGTCTGCGAGCGGTGCGGCGTGGAGGTCACCAAGTCCTCCGTGCGCCGCGAGCGCATGGGCCACATCGAACTCGCCGCTCCGGTCACGCACATCTGGTACTTCAAGGGTGTGCCGAGCCGCCTCGGCTACCTGCTCGACATGGCGCCGAAGGACCTCGAGAAGGTCATCTACTTCGCCGCGTACATGATCATCTCGATCGACGAGGACGGCCGTCACTCCGACATGCCCGGCCTCGAGAACGAGCTGCGGCTCGAGATCAAGGAGCTCGAGAACCAGCGCGACTCCCGCATCGCCGAGCGCCTCTCGCGCCTCGAGACCGACCTCGCCGCCCTCGAGGCCGAGGGAGCGAAGGCCGACCAGAAGCGTCGCACGAAGGATGGCGCGGAGAAGGAGATGGGCCAGGCCCGCAAGTCCTTCGACGAGCAGATCGCGCACCTCGAGCGCGTGTGGGAGGACTTCCGCACCCTCAAGGTCGGCGATCTCAAGCCCGAGGACGCCGTGTTCCACGAGCTCCAGGACCGCTACGGCATCTACTTCGAGGGCTTCATGGGCGCCGAGGCGATCCAGAAGCGCCTGCAGGCGTTCGACCTGGCCGCCGAGAGCGACAACCTGCACCTGCAGATCGCCGAGGGCAAGGGACAGAAGAAGATCCGCGCGATCAAGCGACTGCGCGTCGTCAACTCGTTCCTGCAGACCGGCAACTCGCCGGCCGCGATGGTGCTCGAGGTCGTCCCGGTCATCCCGCCTGAGCTGCGTCCGATGGTGCAGCTCGACGGTGGCCGGTTCGCGACCTCCGACCTCAACGACCTCTACCGTCGTGTGATTAACCGCAACAACCGCCTGCGTCGACTGCTCGACCTCGGTGCCCCCGAGATCATCGTCAACAACGAGAAGCGGATGCTGCAGGAGGCCGTCGACGCACTGTTCGACAACGGTCGCCGTGGTCGCCCCGTCACCGGTACCGGCAACCGTGCCCTCAAGTCTCTGAGCGACATGCTCAAGGGCAAGCAGGGTCGTTTCCGTCAGAACCTGCTCGGCAAGCGCGTGGACTACTCCGGTCGTTCGGTCATCATCGTCGGACCGCAGCTCAAGCTCCACCAGTGCGGTCTGCCCAAGCAGATGGCTCTCGAGCTGTTCAAGCCGTTCGTGATCAAGCGCCTGATCGACCTCAGCCACGCTCAGAACATCAAGAGCGCCAAGCGCATGGTCGAGCGGAGCCGTCCGCAGGTGTGGGACGTTCTCGAGGAGATCATCCGCGAACGTCCAGTGCTGCTGAACCGCGCACCGACCCTCCACCGACTGGGCATCCAGGCTTTCGAGCCCCAGCTCGTCGAGGGAAAGGCCATCCAGCTCCACCCCCTCGTGTGTGCCGCGTTCAACGCCGACTTCGACGGCGACCAGATGGCTGTGCACCTGCCGCTGTCCGTCGAGGCGCAGGCGGAGGCGCGCGTGCTCATGCTCGCGTCGAACAACATCCTGAAGCCGTCCGACGGCCGACCGGTCACCCTGCCGACGCAGGACATGATCATCGGTCTGCACCACCTCACCACCCTGAAGTCCGAGGTGACCGGCGAAGGCCGTGCGTTCTCGTCGGTGGCCGAGGCGATCCTGGCCCACGACCAGCACTCGCTCGACCTCAACGCGAAGGTGCGCATCCGTCTCCAGGACGTGCACTTCGCCGAGGGCGAGGCGCCTGAGGGCTTCACGCAGGGCGACACGGTGCTCATGGACACGACCCTCGGTCGCGCCCTGTTCAACGAGACCCTGCCTGCCGACTACCCGTACATCGAAGAGGTCGCCGATAAGGGCCAGCTCTCCGCGATCGTCAACGACCTCGCAGAGCGTTACCCCAAGGTCGAGGTCGCCGCAGCGCTCGACAGGATCAAGGACGCCGGTTTCCACTGGGCGACCCGGTCCGGTGTGACCGTCGCGCTGTCCGACATCCTGACCCCGCCGAACAAGCGGGAGATCATCGGCGGCTACGAGAAGCAGGCCACGAAGGTGCAGGACCAGTTCGAGAAGGGTCTCACCACCGAGGCCGAGCGTCGTCAGGAGCTCATCGAGATTTGGAACAAGGCCACGGCCGAGGTCGCGAAGGCGATGGAGGACAACCTCCCGGAGAACAACAACATCAACCGCATGGTGTCCTCGGGCGCCCGTGGTAACTGGATGCAGGTTCGCCAGATCGCCGGTATGCGTGGTCTCGTGTCGAACCCGAAGGGTGAGATCATCCCTCGCCCGATCAAGTCGAACTACCGCGAGGGGCTGTCGGTCCTCGAGTACTTCATCGCGACGCACGGTGCCCGCAAGGGTCTGGCGGACACCGCTCTGCGGACCGCCGACTCGGGCTACCTGACCCGTCGTCTGGTGGACGTCTCGCAGGACGTCATCGTCCGCGAGCACGATTGCGGAACCGAGCGCGGCATCATCGTCGACCTGGCTGAACTCCAGTCGAACGGCACCCTGCTGCGCGACCCGCACGTCGAGACCTCGGCGTACGCCCG
>JBEANR010000126.1:0-9374 GCA_041165365.1 Actinomycetota bacterium
ACCGCCGAGGAGGCGAGGGTGGCCACCACGAACAGGGCTGCATCGCCGCTCCGGTCCACCACCCCGTAGGCGGTGGTGGCGGGATCCGGATGATCGACGTGCACGAGTCGCCCGCTGTGGATGAGCGCCCGCCGCGTCTTGTAGTAGTCGATGAAGCCGCGGAGTCGCTCGCGGTCGCCCTCGTCGAGGGTGCGGACATCCCACTCCAGGCCGAGGTGACCGAACATGGCCGTGATGGCCCGGAACGCCAGATCGTGAGTCCTCCCCGTGGTGTGCGACCGCTCGGGGCCGATGTGGGCTCCGACGAGTTCGGGTGGCACGACCAGGGTGGTCCAGCGTTGGATGATCTGGCGCTCGAGCGCATCGTTGGTGTCCGAGGCCCAGACGCGGTCGGTCCTCGCGAGGATCCCGAGGTCGACGCGCCCTCCGCCGGAGGAGCAGCTCTCGATCTCCACCGACGGATGGGCCTCGCGGAGCGCATCGAGCAACCCGTAGAGCGCGATCGTCTGATCGTGGGTCGACGCGCGGCCCCCGTGCCCGGCCTCGAGGTGGTCGCGGTTCTGGTCCCACTTCAGGTAGTCGATCCGGTTGTCGTGAAGGATCGAGTCGAGCCGTTCGAACACGTGTCTCCAGGCCTCGGGCTCGGCGAGATCGAGCACCTGCTGCGAGCGCCATCCCAGCGGGGTGCGATCCGCAGGACCTGAGATCCACTCGGGATGCTCCCTCGCGAGCGCCGAGTCCTCGTTGATCATCTCGGGCTCGACCCAGAGGCCGAACTGCATGCCTCGGGCATGAACGTGCTCGATCAGCGGACCGAGGCCGTCGGGCCACACCGTGTCGTCGACGTACCAGTCTCCGAGTCCCGCCCGGTCGTGGCGGCGCCCCAGAAACCAGCCGTCGTCGAGCACGAACCTCTCGACGCCGAGGTCGGCCGCGGCATCCGCGAGCTCGAGCAGGGTCGGTAGGTCGTGCTCGAAGTAGACCGCCTCCCAGGTGTTGAGGATGACCGGGCGCGGAGTCGCCGGATGGCCGGGGCGGCTGCGCATCCACTCGTGGAAGACGTCGCCCACCCCGTCGAGACCGTGGGGTGAATAGACGCAGAACGCGCGCGGGCTGCGGTAGCTCTCCCCCGCTGCGAGCAGGATCTCTCCGGGCTCGAGCAGTTCGCCGACCCCCACCATGACGTCTCCGCTGGGCAAGGCGTCGATGAAGCTCTCGTGGTTGCCACTCCATCCCAGATGCAGCGCCCACACCTCGCCGGTCCGCGACGCGAAACCCGGCGTGCCCGCCACCATGGCGAGGGTCGCGTCGTGACCGGTGCGACCATGCCGCCCCGACCTCACCCACGTCCCCTGCTGGATGACGTGTCGCTGCGGGTGCCGCTCGCCGCTCCAGCGGCCGGTCAGGTCGAGGGCCTCCGTCGCCTGTGCGGGCAGGGGCACCTGAATGGTCATCCCCTCGATCGAGTAGGCGGAGCTGCCGGTGTTGATGACCGTCTGATCGACCTCGAGCATCCCGTGGGCGTCGAGGGTGTATTCGATCCGCACCTCGAGCCCGCATGCTTCGTCCCGGAGCAGCAGGGTGCAGTGGGCGGGATCCACTGCAGCGACCTCCACGAGCGAGAGTCGTGGTGAGAAGGCCGTGCCCTCCCGGTGTCCGCGGAGGCCGGCACGGCCGCGCCAGCCTCGGGATGCCTGGGGCAGCACGCTCGGCTGCACGGGCACGTCGAACGCCGAATGGGCTACCGGCGGGACGACGACACCCGGATCGGGCGGCACCTCGCCCAGGTCGGCACCCCAGTGCACGATCCTGGGATCATCCGATCCGAGATCGAGGAGGATGCTCGTCGAGCCGGAGCGCAGATAGATCGGCTGGGTCACCCAGCAGACCCTAGTCGGCCGCGCGGGCGATGGCATCGGCGCACGGGCCTGTCAGGCCGAGTCTCTCCAGACGATCGCCGTATCGAGTATGGTGCCCTCCCCGGTGGACTCCCCTCCGGCGAGCTGGGCCAGAAGTGTGGTCGCGGCCATGCGACCGAGTTCGGCGGCGGGTTGGCGCACCGTCGAGAGGGGAGGCTGGCAGCGCAGAGCCCAGGCGCTGTCGTCGAAGCCGACGACGCCGACATCCTCGGGCACGCGGCGTCCTGCCATGCGGAGGGTGTCGAGGGCTCCGGCGGCGATCGCATCGGATGCCGCGAACACCCCGTCGATCGCCGGCTCGACCTCGAGCAGTCTCGCCATGCCCGCAAGTCCCGCGCTGTAGGAGTACAGCGGAAAGTCGACGACCAACGCCGGGTCGAAGTCGTCGCCCCTGGCCGCCGTGAACCCGAGCAGCCTGTCCTGTCCGGAGTCGCGGTCGAGCGCGCTCGCGATCATCCCGATCTTCGACCGACCGGTGTCCATGAGCCGACGAGTGATCGCCGTCGCAGCGCCCACATTGTCGATGCCGACATAGGGGATGCCGCCGACGTCCGCCGGGTGCCCCACGAAGGTCGCCGGGATGCCGAGCGCCGCCACGGCTCGCGCGATCGGATCGCCGGATCGCGCGGAGACGATGACGACACCGTCGACGAAGCCGCCGCTCAGATACTCGGCCACACGTTCGCTGTCGCGCGGCGAGTCGATCACGAGCGAGACGAGCTGGTAATCGGCGTCGGACAGCACCGAGTTCGTTCCGAGCAGGATCGCCCCGATGTTCGGGTCCTCGAGAAACAGCGAGTGGGGCTCGTGCACGATGAGCCCGACCGCGTGCGACCGCCGGGTCTTAAGGTTGCGGGCCGCGCGGTTGCGCACGTAGCCCACCTTGGCGATCGCCGCCTCGATGGTGCGGCGGGCGTCGTCGGAGACGTACCTCTCGGCATTGATCACCCGGGAGACCGTGCCGTGCGACATGCCGGCCTCGGCGGCAACATCGCGGATGGTCGCGCGGCGAGGGCGACCGCCACCGGTAGGCATGAGCACACTGTAGCGCCGCCGGCGGGCCTCGACGGTCGACCTCGCGGGGCGGGGTCGATTGACAAAAGAGGTCGGTTCTGTTTGTGTGGGATCGTTCCCAGGGATCGCGATGCACATCTGTGCTCGCGATCTGGGAACGTTCCCAGCGCCGGGCACGGCCAGACCGACGACGATCGAGGCACAGTGACTGCAGTACAGCCCGTTCCGGTGCGTGATCGCAGCGCGTTCGCCCCTGCGGGGCTCGATCTCGGCTGCGACTACAACCCCGAGCAGTGGCCACGGGAGACGTGGCTCGACGACGTCAGGCTCATGCGCGAAGCCGGGATCACCCTCGTCGCCGTCAACATCTTCGGCTGGGCGCGCCTGCAGCCCCGGCCCGATGTCTTCGACTTCTCCGAGCTCGACGAGATCGTCGCGCTGCTCGCCGCGAACGGGATCGCGATCAACCTGGGCACGGGAACCTCGTCCCCTCCCCCGTGGTTGACCAGGAGGCATCCAGAGATCCTGCCGGTGGTCGCCGACGGCACCACCAGGTGGCCGGGTGGGCGGCAGGCGTGGTGCCCGAGCTCGCCGGTGTTCCGTCGCTACGCCCTGGCGCTCACCGCGGCGGTCGGCGAGCGCTACGGCGAGAACCCGGCGATCAGGATCTGGCACGTGTCGAACGAGCTCGGCTGTCACAACGCCCTCTGCTACTGCGACGTGTCCGCCGCGGCCTTCCGTCGCTGGCTCGAGGCGCGCTACGGCACCATCGAGGCTCTGAACCGGGCGTGGGGCACCGCGTTCTGGAGTCAGCACTATTCGGAGTGGGACGACATCCTTCCTCCGCGGCTCACCCTGTCGACGACGAATCCGACCCAGTCGCTCGACTTCGCGAGATTCAGCTCAGATGAAGTGCTGGCCCACTACCGCGCGGAAGCGGATCTGCTGCGCTCGCTGTCGTCGGCGCCGGTCACCACCAATTTCATGGTCACCGCCCACATCCGCACCCAGGACTACTTCGCCTGGGCGCCCCACGTCGACGTCGTCGCGAACGACCACTACCTCGACCACCGACTCGACCGTCCGCACGAAGAACTGGCGTTCGCCGCCGATCTGACCCGGGGTATCGCCGGCGGACGCCCCTGGATGCTGATGGAGCAGTCCACGGGAGCGGTCAACTGGCAACCGCGCAACCTCGCGAAGGCTCCCGGCGAGATGCTGAGGAACACGGCGTCCCACCTGGCCCGCGGAGCAGACAGCATCTGCTTCTTCCAGTGGCGGGCTTCCGCGCAGGGCAGCGAGAAGTTCCACTCCGCGATGCTGCCCCACGCCGGCACCGACTCGACGACGTGGCGAGAGGTGCTCGAGCTGAACAGAATCCTCCGGGCGGTCGGAGAGGTGGCAGGGTCCACCGTCGTGGCCGAGGTCGCGATCGTCTTCGGCTGGGAGGCGTGGTGGGCGTGCGATCTCGACTCCCGTCCGTCGACCGACATCAGATACCTCGACCAGGTGCACCGCGTCTACCGGGCGCTGTGGGCATCGGGCATCACCGTCGACATCGTCGCCCCCGGCAGCGACCTCGGCGACTACCGCGTGGTGATCGTGCCGTGCCTCTACCTGGTCTCCGATGCCGATGCGGCGTCCATCGCCGGGGCCGCCGAGTCCGGTGCGCACGTGGTGATCACCTTCTTCAGCGGCATCGTCGACGAAGACGACAGTGTCAGGCTGGGCGGGTATCCGGGGGCGTTCCGCGATCTGCTCGGCCTCCGCACCGAGGAGTTCTTCCCCCTCCCCGACGGTCTGTCGGTGTCTCTCGACGACGGCGCCACGGCCGCCCGCTGGACCGAGAAGACCGAGGTGTTCGATGCGCAGACCGTCGCGTCGTACGTGGACGGCCCGCTCGACGGCTCCCCCGCCATCACCCGCCGCGAGGTCGGCGACGGCGTCTCCTGGTATCTCGGTACCGATCTCGACGTGCCCTCGCTGCGCCGCTTCCTCGACGGGGTGCTCTCGGAAGCGGGCGTGCTGCCGGCGGGCGACGACGGCGAGCGCGGAGGCGACGGGCTCGAGATCGTGCGGCGCCGATCATCCGACTCCGACTACCTGTTCTGCATCAATCACACCGACGAGGAGCATTCGGTGCCGTGTAGCGGCATCGAGCTGACCACCGGCGCGTCCGTCGACGGACGGATGCCGGTGCCGGCCGGTGCCGTGAGGATCCTGCGATCCGCGCGCCCGCCCGATCCCGCCCCGTCCGATCCCGCGCGGGCCTGACGACCGACTTTGACCGACTTCGACGAGGAGCATCCATGACGACGACGTCACCGCCGACCGGCATCGCTGAGGGCCGAAGACTGCCCCGTCGCCGATCCGGCATCGACCATCGCGCGGCGATCGCGATCTTCGTCGGTCCGTTCGCCGTGCTGTACCTGTTGTTCTACGTGATCCCGATCGGTTACGCGGTCTACCAGTCGCTGCAGACGGTCGAGCGCGATGGCACCTTCGGCGAGGCCCGGCAGGTCTTCGGCGGACTGGTGCAGTACGCCGCGGTGTTCCAGAACGGCGAGTTCTGGGCATCCGTGCTCCGGGTCCTGCTGTTCGGCGTGGTGCAGGTGCCGATCATGCTCGGGCTCGCGCTGCTGTTCGCGCTGCTGCTGGACTCTCCACTGCTGCGCGGCAAGAAGTTCTTCAGGCTCGCCTTCTTCGCTCCGTACGCCGTGCCGGGGGTGATCGCCGCGATCATGTGGGGCTTCCTGTATTCGCCCTCGCTCTCGCCGTTCTCCGCGGTCACCGGCAGCGTCGCCTTCCTCGGCGCAGACCTCGTGCTCTGGTCGATCGCCAACATCGTCACCTGGGTCTTCGTCGGTTACAACATGCTCATCATCTACTCGGCGCTCCTGGCGATCCCGACCGAGATCTACGAAGCGGCGAAACTCGACGGGGCGAACAATTGGCAGGTCGCGTGGCAGGTGAAGATCCCGCTGGTCACGCCCGCGATCATCCTCACGGCCGTGTTCTCGATCATCGGCACCCTGCAACTGCTCGCCGAGCCGCAGACCCTGCGATCGTTCAGCACGGCCATCAACAGCACCTTCACGCCGAACCTCGCGGTCTACACCACGGCGTCGGTGCCGAATTACAGCCTGGCGGCGGCGATCTCGGTCGTTCTGGCTCTCGCGACGTTCGTGTTGTCGTTCGTGTTCCTGAAGGTCACCCAGAAGAGGGCGTTCGCATGAGTACCTCCACAGTCCCACGCAGAGTGCAGGGTGTCACGCCGTCGAACCGGTCGGGACCGATGCGCGAGAGTCTGATCTCCCGCGGCGCCGCCATGCTCATCATGGGGGTCTTCACCCTCTACTTCCTCATCCCGATCTACTGGTTGCTGGTGTCGTCGACGAAGAGCGTCGGGCAGTTCACCACCACGGCGCCCCTCGGTTTCACCCCGGATGCGATCCCGAACTTCGCCGCGAACATCGGCCGGCTGTTCAGCTACAACGACGGCATCTTCCCGAAGTGGATCGTCAACAGCGTGCTGTATGCAGGCGCCGGTGCCTTCCTCGGCACCGTCATCGCCGGGATGTGCGGATACGCCCTCGCGAAGTACACGTTCCGCGGGCGGGAGGCGGTGTTCAACGTGGTGCTGAGCGGGGTGCTGGTGCCGGCGACCGCTCTCGCACTCCCCCTGTTCCTCATCTTCAGCGAGATCGAGCTCACGAACACGTTCTGGGCGGTCTTCTTCCCGAGTGTCGTCAGCCCGTTCGGGGTCTATCTCGCCAGGATCTACGCGTCGTCGAGCGTTCCCGACGAGCTCCTCGAGGCGGCCAGGCTCGACGGCTCCGGCGAACTCCGCACCTTCTTCACCGTCGCCGTGCGACTGATGGCGCCGGCGCTCGTCACGATCTTCCTGTTCCAGTTCGTCGCGATCTGGAACAACTTCTTCCTGCCGCTCATCATGCTGCGGGATCAGACCCTGTTCCCGGTGACCCTCGGTCTCTACGCCTGGAACAGTTCGATCGGCCAGAATCCGGAACTCAGGTCGTTCGTCATCATCGGTGCGCTCGTCTCGATCGTGCCGTTGATCATCGCGTTCCTGAGCCTGCAGAGGTTCTGGAGCGGCGGCCTCGCCGCAGGCAGCGTCAAGTAGCAATCCCTTCCCCCGCCCGGGCCAGTCAGTCCGGGTGACACCGCAACCGATAGGACACGCAATGCAACGCACCATCAGGACGGCGGTCATCGCGACCGCTGTCATCTCAACTCTCGCACTCGCGGGATGCTCGAGCGGAGGCGGCGACGACGCCGCCGGCGGCGCCGGCGACTGCGCCCCGTCCGACGGGCCGGTCGAGCTCACCTTCACCAGCTGGGTCCCCGGCATGGATGAGGTCGTGGCCCTGTGGAACGCCGACAACCCCGACATCCAGGTCGAGTTCAAGACGGGACCCAACGGCAACTCGGGCACCTACCAGAACTTCTTCAACGAGATCAAGGCGGGAAACGCCTCGGACCTCGGCCAGATCGAGTACGACGCGCTGCCGAACTTCAGGGTGCAGGGCGGACTCGAGGACATCGCAGCCTGCGAGGGCGTGCTGGATGCCAGCGATGACTTCGTCGAGTGGACCTGGAGCCAGGTAACCTTCGGCGAGGAGGATTCGGTCTACGCCATCCCGCAGGACAGCGGACCGATGGCGATGTACTACCGTGCCGACCTGTTCGAGCAGGCGGGCATCCCGATCCCCACGACGTGGGAGGAGTACGCGGCCGCGGCCACTCAGATCAAGGCGCTCGGGTCGTACATCACGAACTTCCCGAAGAGCGACGTCAACTGGTTCGCGGGCATGGTCTGGCAGAACGGAGGCCAGTGGTTCGCGAACGACGGCGAGAACTGGGATGTGGAGTTGACCTCGCCGGAGTCCGTCGAGGTGGCGGACTACTGGCAGGCGCTGATCGACAAGGGCGAGGTCTCGGAGCTCGCGTCGTTCTCCGACGAGTGGAACAACTCCTTCGACACCGGTCAGCAGTGGACCTGGGTGTCGGCGGTCTGGGGCGCGTCGACGCTGTCGACGGGAGCACCGAACGTCGCGGGCAAGTGGGCCGTGGCCCCGATGCCGCAGTGGGAGGCCGGCGGTGAGGATGCCGGCAACTGGGGTGGCTCGTCCACCGCGGTGCTCAAGGGTTCGGATCACCCGTACGAGGCGTCGCAGTTCGCTCTCTGGCTGAACACCGACCCCGAGGCGCTCGCGCTGGCGAACGAGCTCGGCGGGTTGTATCCGGCATCCGTCGCAGGCGCCGACCTGCCGGCGTTCAGCGGAGGCAACGACTACTACGGCGGCCAGGAGATCTACGACGTCTTCGCCGAGGCCTCGTCGTGGGTCATCCCCGACTTCGTCTGGGGTCCGACGATGACGCAGACCTACACCGACGTCTCCGACGGCTTCGGTACGGCTCTCGGCGGCAGTGGAACCCTCGGGGACGCCCTCGAGGCGGGCCAGGAGAAGACGATCTCGGCTCTCGAGGCGCAGTCGATCCCGGTCAACAAGTAGTACTCATCGTCTGGCGCCCCGTCCCCCGCGTGGGAGGCGGGGCGCTTCGGTGTGCACGGACCACCGATCGGATGGACGCCGCCGACCGCGGCGCGCTAATGACCGCCGTCCGCCCAGGGCGCGACATCCACCTCGTTGCCCTCGGGATCGGCGAGGGTCCACCATCGGGGTGCGTTCGCGTCGTTCACGATCCGGCCACCGGCGACAAGGGCGGCGGCGATGCGGCTCTCGGTCTGATCGCGGGGCACCGACACATCGAGGTGGACGCGCCCACGCTGCGGTCGCGCCTCCGCCATCTGCTGGAAGGTGACCCACGGACCGCGAGCGAGCGGATCGATGACATCCTCGTCGCCGAGCGGGGTGTAGCCGAGCACGGCGGCCCAGAACGGCAGCACCGCCGGGATGTCGAGCGCGTCGATCGAGATCTGGAGGGTCTGCACCCTGGACGGATCCGCCACGATGCCGAGCTCGCGGGCGGCCCTGGAGATCTGCTGCGCCAGCGCCGCATCGCGATCGCTGAGCGATCCGAGGTCGTGCGTGAAGAGACCGACCACCACGCCGGAATACCGCAGATCGACGTCGGGATGATGGTTTGCGCTGTCGGCGAGACTCCCGATGACGTCGATCAGTTCGACACCCGCGGCGAAAGACCCGGTCGCGAAGTAGGTCTTCGCACCGTCGAACAGCACCCTCCAATCCTCCACGCCCTGCCAGGCGCGGAACTGTTCGGGAGAGATGCGCTCAGCCATGTGGGTCGCCGATCGTCGGAATGTGTCAAGCCTCCTCCCAGACGCAGGGGGACGTCAATCGACGGCGGCGTACGCTGGATCACGGAGATGACCGGGAGGACACCATGCCAGAGTTCGACGTGCTGCTCCTCGGCGTCACCGGGATCACCGGTGCG
>JBEANR010000127.1:0-64159 GCA_041165365.1 Actinomycetota bacterium
GGGCACCTACGAACCCAAACTCGACGACAAGGGGCGGGTGATCCTCCCCGCCCGTTTCCGCGGTGAACTCGAATCCGGCCTGGTCGTCACCCGCGGTCAGGAACGGTGCCTGTACGTCTACAGCGCCAAGGAGTTCGAGGCTGTCCACGAGAAGATCCGCCAGGCCCCCGTCACCAGCAAGCAGGCGAGGGACTTTCTGCGACTCTTCCTCTCTGGCGCGAGCTCGGAGATCCCCGACGCCCAGCATCGGGTCACCATCCCGCAGGGGCTGCGCACCTACGCGGGCCTCGGTCGAGACCTCACCGTCATCGGTGCCGGCGACCGCGCCGAGATCTGGAACACCACGGCGTGGGAGGCGTACTACGCCGAGCACGAGGCCGGCTTCTCCGAGACCGCCGAGGAGGTGATCCCCGGGCTCTTCTGACCCTCGCCCCTGACTCCCAGCCGATGACCGCCCTGCCTCACTTCCCCGGTGGCAGGTCGTATCGGATGGGGATCAGGGGAGAGGGGCCGGCCCGATCGCCATGCACGACGACGCTCACGACGACTCCCGTATCCACACACCGGTGCTCCTCGACCGCACCATCGACCTGCTGGGTCCCGCGCTGTCCGCCCCGGATGCCGTGCTCGTCGACGCGACCCTCGGTATGGCCGGGCATGCCGAGGCGTTCCTGGAGCGGTTTCCGCTCCTCACGCTCGTCGGCCTGGATCGCGACGCCGACGCCCTCGAGATCGCGCGGCGCAGGCTCGCCGGCTTCGGCGACAGGGTCGTCTTCGTGCACACGGTCTACGACCGCTTCGATCAGGCGCTGAGCGAGGCGGGGGTCGGTGCGGTCACCGGCGTCCTCTTCGATCTCGGGGTGTCCTCACTGCAGCTCGACAGGGTGGAGCGCGGATTCTCGTACTCGAAGGACGCCCCCCTCGACATGAGGATGGATGCCGCATCCGACCTCACCGCGGAGCGCATCCTCGCCGAGTACAGCGAAGCCGACCTGCGCAGGATCTTCCGCGATTACGGGGAGGAGAGACTCGCGCCGCGGTACGCCCGGCGCATCGTCGAGCACCGCGCTTCGTCGCCCTTCGTACGGTCGGCACAACTCGTCGCGGTGATCACCGCGGCGACCCCCGTGCAGATCCAGCGCAACGGGCACCCGGCGAAGCGGGTGTTCCAGGCGCTCCGCATCGAGGTCAACCAGGAGCTCGCGGTGCTCGAGCGAGCCGTTCCGGCGGCCCTTGCGACCCTCGCCGTCGAGGGCAGGATCGTGGTGCTGGCCTACCAGTCGCTCGAGGACCGCATCGTCAAGAGGGCGCTCGCCGCGGCATCCACTTCCAGCGCCCCCGACGGGCTCCCCGTCGAGTTGCCGGAGCATCGCCCGGAGTTCCGCCTGCTGGTGCGCGGAGCAGAACTCGCCTCGGACGACGAGAGATCACAGAACCCCCGCGCCACCCCCGTGCGACTCCGCGCGGCCGTCAGGATCAGGAACGCCGCATGAGTGCACTGCCGATAGGGCTCCCTCTCGAGACCGGGGGCGCGCCGAGCAGGTTCCGTGCGCTCGAGATCGTCACGACCAGGGGTCAGCGGAGGGGACGACCGCGGCTCGTCGTCGCGATCGTGACCGTCGCCGGCCTGTTCGCCATCCTCGCCGCGCAACTCCTGCTGTCGATCGCGACCTCCGAGGGCGCCTACGAGATCTCGAGCCTGCAGGCCAGGCAGAGCGAGCTCGCCCGCGACCAGCAGGTCATGGCCGAGAGCCTCAGGGTGCTCGAAGCGCCTCAGCATCTGTCTGCGGAGGCCCAGGCGATGGGCATGGTCGCGAACTCCAGCGCGGCCTACCTCAGGCTCGTCGACGGCGCGGTGCTGGGTGTGCCGGCCGCGGCGAGCGCGAGTGCTGCGCTGCGCACGGCGGACGACGGCTCGTCGCTCATCCCCAACTCCTTGCTGAGCGAGGTGCCCCTCGTCGCCGTACCCGGCCAGACGGGCGCCACCGATGCTCCCGGAGAGGGCCCGGTCGGCGCCCCGGCGGCCCCGGGGGAGCCCAGCACGCCACCGACCGTCCCCGCGGGCATCCCCACTCCCACGACGCACTGAGCATCGACCGCCGACTGCACCCCGACGACATCCCCGGAGACCCGTGACACCACCTCGCCAGACCAGACGGCGCCTCGCGCTCGCCCTGCTCTCCCTGTTCGCGGTCTTCTCCATCTTCGTGGTGCGATTGGTCGACATCCAGCTCGTGCGTGCCGACGAACTCAACACCGACTCGACGAACAAGCGCGCGATCGGGGTCACCACCTACGCCGCGAGGGGTGACATCGTCGACAAGGACGGCTCCGTGCTCGCCGGAAGTGTGATGCGGTTCGACATCACGGTCTCGCCGCGTACCGTCATCGAGGCATACCGGGATGCCGAGGCGGAGACCCTTCTGGACGCGGCTGCCGGAATCGCCGCGATCACGGGTCAGACCACCGACGAGGTGATGCGCGCCGTCATGGCCGATCCCGAGTCCGACTTCGCCTACATCGCCAAGGCGGTCACCACCGAGCAGATGCGGCAGATCCGGGCTCTGGAGATCCCCGGGGTCATCCCGAGCCAGCATCCGATCCGTATCTATCCCGGGGGGTCGGTGGCGGGCAACCTCGTCGGCTTCGTCGGCACCGACGGCCCGCAGAACGGTCTCGAGTACACCGAGAACGACTGCCTGGCCAGCACGAACGGCACCTCCACCTACGAACGCGGAGCCGACGGCATCCGCTTGCCGGGCAGCACGGTGACGACGCAGCCCGCCGTCGAGGGCGGCACGATCACGACCACCATCGACTCCGATCTGAACTGGTCCGTGCAGCAGATGATCGCCGAGCAGGGACTCGCGATCGGCGCGAGTTCGGCACTGGCGATGGTGACCGAGGTCTCGACCGGCAAGTTGCTGACGGTGGCCGACTGGCCGTCGGTCGATCCGAACAACAGGGATGCCACGCCGCCCGAGTACCTCGGCTCACTCGCGTTCAGTGCGGCGTACGAGCCGGGGTCGATCTTCAAGCCCATGACGGCCTCCATGCTGCTCGACCAGGGTGTCGCCTCCCCGACGACCCAGGTCACCGTCCCCTCGCGCTGGACCTCTCCCGAGGGGAGTGTGATCAAGGATGCCGCGGCTCACGCCGAGCAGCGGCTCACCCTCGCCGGGGTCATCCAGCAGTCCTCGAACGTGGGGATCTCACAGCTCGCGACCCGGCTCCCGAGCGGCATGCGGTACGACTACATGACCGCCTTCGGGGTCGGCGAGCGCACCGAGGTCGACTTCCAGGGCGAGTCCAAAGGCCTGCTCGCCTCGCGGTGGGACGATCAGCAGAAGTACGACGTCGCCTACGGTCAGGGCGTCTCGACCTCGCTCGCTCAGGTCTCGAGCATCTACCAGACACTCGGCAACGGAGGGGTGCGCATGCCGTTGACCCTGGTGTCCAGCTGCACGGGACCGGACGGCATCGTCGTCGACCCCGCACCCGTCGAGGGCGCGAGGGTCGTCTCAGAGGCCGCTGCGGACACCACCGTGCAGATGATGGAGGGGGTGGTCACCGGCGGTGGGCTGGCGAGGGAGCTGCAGATCCCCGGGTACCGCGTCGCCGCCAAGAGCGGTACCGCCGAGGTGTCGGAGAACGGGCGGTACACCAGCAAGCGGGTCGTGTCGATCGCCGGCCTCGCGCCCGCGGAGGACCCGAAGTACGCGGTCGTGGTCATGTTCGTGAACCCCGGTACGATGAAGACGTCGGCCGCTGCGGCGCCGACGTTCAAGAAGATCATGACCAAGGTACTCACGACGTACCGCGTCACGCCGTCGACGACACCACCACCAGCCCTGCCGACGACCTGGTAAGAAATGAGGACGCCGTGAACGCCCGGATCCCCCCGGTTCTCCGGCCAGAGCATCCGTCGGCCCGGTCCCTCACCGGCCTCGTCAGCGACTTCGGGCTCGAGCACAGCGGCCACGTCGACGGGGTCGAGGTCACCGGCGTCACGCTCAGATCGACCGAGGTGCAGCCGGGCGACCTCTACGTCGGTGTGCCGGGCGAGCATGCGCACGGCGCCGAGTTCGCGGCCGCGGCGGCCGAGGCGGGGGCGGTCGCCGTGCTGACCGACGCCGCCGGAGCGGACCTCGCCGCGGATGCCGGGCTCCCCATCGTGCTCGTGGACTCACCCCGCGCGGCGCTGGGCGACGTCTCGGCATGGGTGTACCGCACCGCCGAGGATCCGCCGCAGCTGTTCGGGATCACGGGCACCAACGGCAAGACGTCGACCGCATACATCCTCGAGGGCATCCTCAGGCAGCTCGGGTTGGTGACCGGCCTCAGTTCGACGTCGGAACGCCACATCGGCGACCTGACGGTGGTCAGCCGCCTGACCACCCCCGAGGCGAGCGAGATGCACGCCCTCCTCGCCAGGATGCGCGAGAGCGGTGTGCGCGCCGTCGCCGTGGAGGTCAGCGCCCAGGCCCTCAGTCGCAACCGCGTCGACGGGATCGTCTTCGACGTCGTCGGATTCACGAACCTCAGCCACGACCACCTCGACGACTACGCCGACATGGAGGAGTACCTCGAGGCGAAGGCGACGTTCTTCGAACCGGATCGCGCGCGCCGCGGGGTCGTCTCGCTCGACACCGGCTGGGGAGAGCGCATCGTCGAGCATTCGAGGATCCCCATCACCACCATCTCGGCGACGCCGGGGACCCCGGCCGCCTGGACGCTCGAGGTCGTCGACGAGCAGGCCGCCTACACCGAGTTCATCCTCACCGGCCCCGAGGGCCGCTCGTTGACCACTCGCGTGCCGCTCATCGGGCGCCACATGGCCGCCAACGCGGGGCTCGCGATCGTGATGCTCGTCGAGGCGGGGTACGAGCTCGAGGCCATCGGGCACGCTCTCGGCGAGGAGGGCATCGAGGCCTACCTCCCCGGCAGGACCGAGCGGGTCTCCGGTGACCGAGGACCCTCGGTGTACGTCGACTTCGGCCACAGTCCGGATGCGTTCCTCAACACCCTCGCGGCGGTCCGCACCTTCACGCAGGGCCGGGTCATCATGGTGTTCGGCGCCGACGGCGACAGGGATGCGACGAAACGGCACGAGATGGGTCGGGTCGCGTCGGAGGGCTCCGACATCCTCGTCGTGACCGATCACCATCCGCGGTTCGAGGATCCGGCGTCGATCCGCGCCACCCTGATCGACGGGGCCGGACTCGCCGCCCACCAGGCCGAGCTGCACGAGGTCAGCCCGCCGGAACGGGCCATCCGACACGCGGTGTCGCTCGCGAGGGAGGGCGACTCCATCCTCTGGGCGGGCCCGGGGCATCAGGACTACCGCGACATCCGCGGTGAACGCACTCCGTATTCGGCTCGAGCCGAAGCGCGGGACGCCCTGCGGGAAGCCGGCTGGTCGTAGGTGCTCGCCCTCACGCTGGCCGAGATCGCGGCTGCGGTGCACGGTGAGTTGCGCCCCGCCCGTGGCGATTCACCGCAGACCGTGCTCCGCGGTGCGGTGCACACCGACTCGAGGCTCGTCGCCCCCGGCGACCTCTTCTTCGCCCTGCCGGGGGCGGAGTCCGACGGCCATCTCTTCGCCGCGTCCGCCGCCGAGCGGGGGGCGTCGGTGGCCGTCGTGGAGCGTCTCGTCGACGCGCCGATCTCCCAGATCGTCGTGCCCGACGGCATGGTGGCGCTCGCGATGCTCGCCTCGGATGTGGTCTCGAGGGTGCGCGCATCCGGAGACCTCCGCATCGTCGGCATCACCGGCTCGAACGGCAAGACGACCACCAAGAATCTGCTGGGGGCGATCCTGGCGGACGTCGGTCCGACCATCGCCCCGCAGGGCTCGTTCAACAACCACGTCGGCGCGCCCCTCTCGATGCTCGGGATCGATGAGGACACGCTCTTCCTGGTCGTCGAGATGGGCGCATCGGGCGTGGGGCACATCGCGCGCCTGGTGCGCATCGCCGTACCCGACATCTCCGTCGTGCTCAAAGTCGGACTCGCCCACGCCGGGGAGTTCGGCGGCATCGAGGCGACCCAGCGCGCGAAGGCCGAGATCGTCACCGCCCTGCCCGCCTCGGCCGTCGCCGTGCTCAACGTCGACGATCACCGGGTGGCGGCCATGGCCGATCAGACCGCGGCGACGGTGCGATGGTTCGGTCTGGATGACGCGGCCGACGTGCGCGCGACCGACATCGAGTCGACGGCGTCCGGAACCTCGTTCGACCTCGAGTGCGACGGGGTCACGAGAGCCGTCACCCTCAGGATCCTCGGCGAGCACCACGTGATGAACGCCCTCGCCGCCCTGGCCGTCGCCCGCGAGCTCGACCTCGACCTCGATGAGGCGATCGCGTCGGTGGGAAGGGTGCCCCGCGCGGAGCGCTGGAGGATGGAGCTGCTCGAGCCCGGCGGCGGCGTCACCGTCATCAACGACGCCTACAACGCGAGCCCCGACTCGACGGCGGCGGCCCTCAAGACCCTCGCCCAGCTCACCCGGGACGGCCGTCGTTCCGTCGCGATCCTGGGCGAGATGGCGGAGTTGGGCGAGTTCGCCGACGAGGAGCACGACCGCATCGGCCGACTCGCCGTGCGACTCAACGTCGAGAAGCTCGTGGTGGTCGGCCACCGCGCGAGGCACATCCACAACGCCGCGGGCCTCGAGGGCTCGTGGGACGGCGAATCGGTGCTCGTCGACACCGCAGACGAGGCGTTCGACCTCGTCAACGCCGATCTCCGGCCCGGCGACGTCGTGCTCGTGAAATCGTCGAAGTCCGCGGGTCTCCGCTTCCTCGGTGATCGCCTGGGAGGCGTGACCGGATGATCGCGCTGCTGACGGCCGCCGGCGTCGCGATGGTCTTCACCCTCCTCCTCACGCCGCTGTTCGCCCGCACCTTCCGACGCCTGAACCTCGGTCAATTCGTGCGCGCGGACACCCCGACCACCCATGTCGTGAAGCGCGGCACACCGTCGATGGGCGGCATCGTCTTCATCAGCGCGTCGATCGTCGGATACCTGGTGGGCCAACTGGCCGGCAACCAGCTGCCCTCGGGGGCCGGTCTGCTCGTCATCCTGATGATGGTGGGGCTCGGGGCCGTCGGATTCGTCGACGACTTCCTCAAGGTGCGGCGCAAGAACAGCACGGGGCTCAGCGGGCCGGCGAAGATCGCCCTCACCATCGTGGTGGCGATCGTCTTCGGCCTGCTCGGCATCCTCTACGAGGACCCGCAGGGCATGACGCCCGCCTCGACGGCGGTGTCGTTCGTGCGCGATCTCGATTTCGACTTCGTCGCGGCGTTCGGCGTGACGATCGGCGTCATCCTGTTCCTGTCGTGGGTGGTGCTGATCACCACGAGCGTCTCGAACGCGGTGAACCTCGCCGACGGACTGGACGGTCTCGCAGCGGGATCGTCGGTGGTCGCGCTCGGCTCGTACATCATCATCGGCTTCTGGCAGTTCAACCAGTCGTGCGTGGAGCTCGCGAAGCTCACCGTCTCGTCGCCGAACCTCTACAAGTGCTACGAGGTGTCGTACCCGCTCGATCTCGCGACGATCGCCGCAGCCATCGTCGGGTCGCTCATCGGATTCCTCTGGTGGAACACGTCGCCGGCGCAGATCATGATGGGCGACACCGGGTCGTTCGCCATCGGCGGGGCCATCGCGGCCCTTGCGATCCTCTCGCGCACCGAATTGCTTCTCATCTTCATCGGCGGACTGTTCCTCATCATCACCGGTCAAGTCATCGTGCAGCGCATCTATTTCAAGGCCACGAAGGGCAGACGCATCTGGCGCGCGAGTCCACTGCACCACCACTTCGAGATGAAGGGCTGGGCGGAGGTCACGATCGTCGTGAGGTTCTGGATCATCGCCGGTCTGTTCGCCGCCTCGGGAGTCGGTTTGTTCTACGCGGAGTGGCTCTACCGGTGACCGACGGCGCCGGGCGTCCCGCCGCCGAGGTGGAGGCCCTCTCGAGCTGGTATGCCGAGTGGTCGGGGCTCCGCGCCGTCGTGCTCGGCCTCGGGCTCTCGGGCTTCGCCGCCGCGGACACCCTCGTCGAGCTCGGCGCCGAGGTGCTGGTGCTCGCCGACCGGGCCGACCCCGAGCGGGGCGACCTCCTCGCGGTGATCGGTGCAGCCTTCGAGCCGGGCGACACGGGGAGCGGCGCCGCGGCCAGGATCGCCGACTTCGGGGCCGAGGTGCTCGTGGTCTCGCCGGGGGTGCCGCCATCGCACCCGGCGGTCATCGCCGCTGTGACCGCAGGTACTCCGGTGTGGGGCGAGGTCGAGCTGGCCTGGAGGGTGCGCGACAAGACGGGCACGCCGGCGGACTGGATCTGCGTGACCGGCACGAACGGCAAGACCACGACGGTGAAGCTCGCAACGGCGATGATCGCCGCGTCCGGACGCCGGGTGCTCGCCTGCGGCAACGTCGGGGTGCCTGTGCTCGACGCGGTGCGCGATCCCGGCGGATTCGACGTGCTCGTCGTCGAGCTGTCGAGCTTCCAGCTGCACTACAGCCACTCGGTGTCGCCGCTCTCGAGCGTCTGCCTCAATGTCGCCGACGACCATCTCGATTGGCACGGCTCGGCCGAGGCGTACCGTGCGGCCAAGGCCCGCGTGTACACCGGCACCCGCGTGGCCTGCCTGTTCAATCGCGACGATGCGGCGACGCGGTCGATGGTCGAGCAGGCGGAGGTGGTCGACGGATGTCGCGCCGTCGGGTTCGGGCTCGGGGTGCCGGGTCCGAGCGATCTCGGCCTCGTCGACGAGCTGCTCTGCGATCGGGCCTTCCTCGACGCGAGGTTCACGACCGCCCTCGAACTCGCCACCCGGGATGATCTGAGCCGGGCGGGCCTCGCGACTCCCCACCTGGTGGCGAACGTGCTCGCCGCTGCAGGGCTCGCGCGGTCGATCGGGGTGCAGCCCGCCGACATCCGCGCCGCCGTCCGGGCATTCAGAACGGACCCCCACCGCACCGAGACCGTCGCGACGGCCGACGGCGTGAGCTGGGTGGACGACTCGAAAGCCACCAACCCCCACGCGGCCGCGGCGTCGCTCGGAGCCTTCGAGCGCGTGGTGTGGATCGTCGGCGGTCTGCTGAAGGGCGTCGAGCTCGACGGGATCATCGTCGGTCACCTGCCCGCCCTGCGCGCCGCCGTCGTGATCGGGGTGGACCGCGTCGACGTGCTCGCGGCATTCGAGCGACACGCGCCGGGGCTCCCCGTGCTCGAGGTCGACACCCTCGACACTGAGAACGTCATGCCGACGGCCGTGAGGTTGTCGGCGACAGTCGCACAGACGGGGGACGTGGTGCTTCTGGCGCCCGCCGCGGCGTCGATGGACCAGTTCCTGGACTACGCAGACCGCGGCCGACGATTCTCGGAGGCCGTCCACGACATGTTGGGAGGGCGTCCGGATGACGACCAGCACCCCGCGGCGCCGCCCGGGCCGTGAGCGCCCCGGCGCCGACCGTCCAGGCGCCGACCGCACCGGACCAGACCGCCTCGGCGCCGACGGCAGCGCGTCCGGTGGCTTTGCGGCATCCGGCGTCGGAGACGGCGCGGGGCGTCCCGCGTCGGCAGCCGTCGTCGCCGTGCGCCGCATCTTCGCGGCCGAGACCGGCAACTACTTCCTGATCCTCGGCACCACCCTGTTCCTCGTGGTGTTCGGCCTCGTGATGGTGCTCTCGTCGTCGGCGGTCACGTCGTACAACGAGACCGACGACTTCTTCTCGGGCTTCACCAGGCAGGCCACCTTCGCCGCCATCGGGGTGCCCGTCATGTTGATCTTCTCGCGCCTGCCCGCGGTGTTCTGGAAGAAGTGGGCGGGCCTCGCGATGGTGATCGGCATCGGGCTGCAACTCCTCGTCATCGCCACCCCGCTCGGGGTGCAACGCGGCGGCAACACCAATTGGCTCGACCTCGGGGCGTTCAGCCTGCAGCCGTCCGAGGTCACGAAGGTCGCTCTCGCCATCTGGCTGGCCTACATCCTGTCGACCAAGGCCGAGAAACTGCACTCGTTGAAGGAGCTCGCGCTGCCGATCGCCCCGGTCGCGGGGGCGTCGATCGCCTTCGTGCTCGTGGGCGGAGACCTCGGCACCGGGCTGATCCTGATGCTCATCGTCTTCGGGTCGCTCTTCTTCGGCGGAGTGCGGCTGAGGTTCATCCTGCCGCCGCTCGCCCTGCTCGCCCTCGCCATCCCCGTGGTGGCCTTCTCGAGCAACTCCCGAGGCGATCGCGTCCAGGTCTGGCTCGACCAGTGCTCGGCGGAGGGTGATCTCGCGAGCACCTGCTGGCAGACCGTGCACGGCTGGTGGGCGCTGGCCGCCGGCGGCGTCTTCGGTGTCGGGCTGGGCAACTCCAAGGCGAAGTGGTCGTGGTTGCCCGAAGCCGACAACGACTTCATCTTCGCGATCATCGGCGAGGAGCTCGGGCTCCTCGGAGCGGTCACGGTGCTGGTGTTGTTCATCGTGCTCGCGATCGGGTTCGTGCGCGTCATCCGCACCACCGCCGATCCGTTCGCGAGGATCGCCGTCAGCGCCATCATGGTGTGGATCACCGGGCAGGCCTTCGTCAACATCGCCGTGGTGCTCGGGGTGCTCCCGGTGCTCGGGGTGCCGCTGCCGTTGATCTCGGCCGGTGGGTCGGCGATGATCATGGTTCTCGCCGCCATCGGCATCGTGTTGTCGTTCGCTCGACACCCTGTCGAGCCGGGGCTGGCCGGTCGTGGATCACCGGTCGGTCGCGCGCCCGCCGCGGCCCGCCGCGGCACCCCCCGCGGATGACCTCGTACCTGTTCGCCGGGGGCGGCACCGCCGGCCACGTCAACCCGCTGCTCGCGACCGCCGACCGGGTGAGGGAGCGCGATCCCGCGGCCGAGATCGTCGTGCTCGGCACCCTCGAAGGACTCGAGTCGCGACTGGTGCCCGCCAGGGGGTACGACCTGGTCACCGTCGATCGGCTGCCGTTCCCCCGTCGTCCCGGCCGGGCCATGATCGGGTTCCCCCAGAGGTTTGCGGCGGTGGTCGCCCGCATCCGCGAGATCATCGTCGAGAACGGGGTCGATGTCGTGGTCGGCTTCGGCGGCTACGTGTCGGCCCCGGCATACGTCGCCGCTCGACGGCAGGGGGTCCCGGTCGTGGTGCACGAGGCCAACAGCCGACCGGGGCTGGCCAACAGGCTCGGCAGTCTCTTCGCCGCCGAGACGGCGGTGGCCTTCGGTTCGGCGCGGCTCCGTCGGGCGACGGAGACCGGCATGCCGCTGCGCCGCGAGATCGAGCGGCTCGACCGGCACGCTGCGCGGCCCGAGGCCGCCGGCGAGTTCGGATTGGATCGGCGCACCCTCACCCTCGTCGTCACCGGCGGGTCGCTCGGGGCGCGGCGCATCAACGAGACCATGGCGCGCGCGGCCCCCCTCGTGCTCGGCACCGGATGGCAGATCCTGCACATCACCGGCACCCGCTCGACCACCGTCTACCCCGAGCTGCCCGGCTATCGCGTCGTGCCCTACTGCGATCGGATGGATCTCGCGCTCGCGCACGCCGATCTCGTCGTGAGTCGCGCGGGCGCCTCGACGGTGAGCGAGTTGTCCGCCCTGGCCATCCCCGCCGTCTACGTGCCGCTCCCCGTCGGCAACGGGGAGCAACGCCTCAATGCCCGCACCGCGCACCGGGCGGGCGCCGCCCTCGTGGTCGACGACGGCGATTTCACCGTGGATTGGATCGCCGACGAACTCCTCCCGCTGCTGCAGGACAGAGCGGCGCTCGCGGCGATGGCGGCGAGCGCGTCGACCATCGGCATCCGCGACGGCGCGGATCGTCTCGCCGACATCATCGACCGAGTAGTGGGGCGTGCACCGTGATCAAGTCCGACTTCAGCCAGACCATGCCGGACGCACCGGGCCGCGTGCATTTCGTCGGCATCGGCGGAGCGGGCATGAGCGGCATCGCCCGACTCTTCGTCGCGGCGGGCCACCCGGTGAGCGGGTCGGACATCCGCGACGGGGAGTCGGTGCAGGCGCTGCGCGATCTCGGCGTCACGATCTCCCTGGGTCATTCCGCCGAGGCGCTGGGCACGGCTGAGACCGTGGTCGTCACCGGGGCCATCGCCGAAGACAATCCCGAGTTCGTCGCGGCCAGGGCCGCGGGCATCCCGGTGGTCCACCGCGCGGTCGCGCTCGCCTGGCTGGCGCGGCGTCGGCGACTGGTGGCCGTCGCGGGGGCGCACGGCAAGACCACGTCGACGGGGATGATCGTCGAGGCGCTGCTCGCGCTCGGCCGCGATCCAGGCTTCGTCAACGGCGGAGTGATCAGGTCGCTCGGAGTGAGCGCCGAGCCGGGTTCCGACGACACCTTCGTCGTCGAGGCGGACGAATCCGACGGCTCGTTCCTGCTCTACGACACCGCCGTCGCCCTCATCACCAACGTCGACCCTGACCACCTCGACCACTTCGGCTCGGAAGAGGCCTTCGCCGATGCCTTCGTCGCGTTCGCCGGAGCGGCGCGCGAGTTCGTCGCCCTCTCGAGCGACGATCCTGGTGCCGTCGCGATCACCCAGCGCCTCGATCGCGACTCCGTGATCACCTTCGGCCAACGTGACGACGCGGATGTGCGGGTGCACGGCGTGCTCTCGGGCCCGGTCGTGTCGTTCCAGATCGGATGGCGCGGCACCGACTACCCGGTCACCCTGCGCGTTCCCGGGGTGCACAACGCCCTCAACGCCGCGGGGGCGTTCGCGGTGCTGACCGGCCTCGGCCACGAGCCGCGGGCGGTGCTCGACGCCCTCGCGACCTTCGGGGGCACCGAGAGGCGTTTCGAGTTCCGCGGCGAGGTGCGCGGGGTGAGCGTCTACGACGACTTCGCCCATCATCCGTCGGAGATCAGGGCCGCCCTGTCGGCGGCGCGTGGTGCGGTCGGGACCGGTCGACTCATCCCGATCTTCCAACCCCACCTGTTCAGCCGCACCCGCATGCTCGCGCAGGAGTTCGCCGACGTCTTCGAGCACCTCGCCGACCACACGGTGGTGGTGCCCGTGTACGGAGCCCGCCAGGACCCCGAGCCCGGGGTGACCGGAGAGCTGATCACCGCCCGCTTCGGCGATCCCGCGGTGGCGGACTACCTCACGGACTGGACGGATGCCGCGCGCCGAGCGGCCTCGCTCGCCCGCACCGGCGACTTCGTCATGCCGATGGGCGGCGGCGACATCCACCTCATCGTGCCCCGACTGCTCGAGGCGCTCGCAGTCGGGGAGCGCGCCTCGGACGACCCCGACCCGGCGGCATCGCCGTGAGACGACCCGACGGCTTCGACGAGCGACCGGACACCGAACGGTCGTCGGCGCGCCCATCGGAACGATCTCCGGCGCAGCGGCCGCCACGACCGTCGACACGGCAGGGCACGCGACCCCCCCGATCATCCGGGCCGCCGCCGACGCGACCGACCCGTGCGATGTCGCCCCGCCCGACCTCCGCCGAGCGACTCGACAGGATCGCGCGCCGAGCCGCCCGCAGGGCAGAGTCGAGGCGACGTCGATTCGAACGGGGGGAGGTGCGTCGATTCACCCGCCGCACCCGTCGCCGGCGCATCACCTGGGCGGTGGTGTCCGGCTTCGTGGTCGTGATGGTCGCCCTCGTCGCCGTCGCCGTCTACTCGCCGCTGCTCGCCCTCAGGTCGATCGAGATAAACGGCACGCAGAGGATCGACCCCGCGAGGTTGCTCGAGGCGGTCGACGGTCAGCTCGACACCCCGCTCGCCCTCGTCGACTTCCCGGCTATCGACGACCAGCTGGGCGCCTTCCCGCTCATCCGCAGCTACGTGACCGAGACGAGGCCGCCCGGCACCCTCGTGATCCACATCGTCGAGAGGCAGCCCATCGGCGCTGTCGCCGTCGGTGGCGGCTTCACCCTCGTCGATCCGGCCGGGGTCGTGATCGAGAAGGCGCAGGCGCGCATAGACGGGGTGCCGCTCATCGACGTCGGGGGAGCGGATGCCGACGGCGCCGCGTTCGACGCGGCGGTCGAGGTGCTCCTCGCCCTGCCCGATCCCGTGCTCTCCATGCTCGACACGATCACCGCGCGCTCGAAGGACGACGTCACCCTCAGCCTCGCCGGAGGAGGCGCGACCATCATCTGGGGCAGCGCCGACCAGTCGGACTACAAGGCGAGGGTGCTCGCGGCGGCCCTCGCGAACTCGTTCCCCGGGGTGAGCGAGTACAACGTGTCCGCCCCCGGCCAGCTGACCTACCGGTGACGGGCGGATGTTCCGACACGCGGTGTCGGTCGGGGGCCCTACGCCGCCTTCCGCCTACTGTCGGACCAGGAAAGACATACCAGGTATAAGTTTAAGCCTCAACTAGAGGTTGACTGTTTCAGCGGAGGCCGGACGTGAGCTCGAACCAGAACTACCTCGCCGTGATCAAGGTCGTCGGCATCGGCGGCGGTGGAGTCAACGCCGTCAACCGGATGATCGAACTCGGCCTGCGCGGAGTCGAATTCATCGCGATCAACACCGACGCGCAGGCTCTCCTGATGAGCGACGCCGACGTCAAACTCGACGTCGGCCGCGAGCTCACCAGGGGACTCGGCGCGGGGGCGGACCCCGAGGTCGGACGCCGCGCCGCGGAGGACCACGCCGAGGAGATCGAGGAGGCCCTCGCCGGCGCCGACATGGTCTTCGTGACCGCGGGCGAGGGCGGCGGCACCGGCACCGGCGGGGCTCCCGTGGTGGCCAGGATCGCGAAGTCGATCGGCGCCCTCACCATCGGTGTGGTCACGCGTCCCTTCGGCTTCGAGGGCAAGCGCCGCGCGGCCCAGGCCGAGGTGGGCGTCACCGCGCTGAAGAGCGAGGTCGACACCCTCATCGTCGTGCCGAACGACAGGCTCCTCGAGATCAGCGATCGAGGCATCAGCTTCCTCGAGGCCTTCGCCACCGCGGACCAGGTACTCCTCGCCGGCGTGCAGGGCATCACCGATCTCATCACCACCCCCGGCCTCATCAACCTCGACTTCGCCGACGTCAAGTCGGTCATGCAGGGAGCCGGCTCCGCCCTGATGGGCATCGGGTCGTCGCGCGGCGCCGACAGGGCGATCAAGGCGGCGGAACTCGCCGTGGCGAGTCCGCTCCTCGAGGCGAGCATCGACGGCGCACACGGCGTGCTCCTCTCGATCCAGGGCGGATCCAACCTCGGCATCTTCGAGATCAACGACGCCGCCCGCCTGGTGCAGGAGGCCGTGCATCCCGAGGCCAACATCATCTTCGGCGCGGTCATCGACGACACCCTCGGTGACGAGGTGCGCGTCACGGTCATCGCCGCCGGATTCGACAACGGCGAGCCCGAGGTCAAGAAGCCCGAGCGCCGCGCGGTGCCCGTCGGAGCGATGGCGGGCGGCGGAGGAGGGCCGACGAGCGGCGAGCCCGGCTCGGTCGACGGCACCCCGCCCTCGAGTACCCAGCCATCGAGCGGCCAGTCCCTCGGCGCGAGTGGCGCGAGTGCCGGAGGGGCGGGCCTCGCCGCCGCCGCGGTCGCCCCGTCGAGGACCACGGGCGAACAGCCTCGAGTCACGCCCGATCCGGTGTTCGACGACGACGATGACGACCTCGACATCCCCGAGTTCCTCAAGTAGCGGTCCGGGCCTCGCGGAGCGGCTCGCCGAGGTCAGATCAGCGATAACGGATGCCGCGGCGGAGGCCGGGCGGGACCCCGGGCTCATCACCACCGTGGTCGTCACGAAGTTCCACCCGGCATCGCTCGTGCGCGAACTCGCCGGACTCGGGGTGACCGATCTGGGTGAGAGTCGTCATCAGGAGGCCCAGGGCAAAGCCGCCGAGCTCGCCGACCTCGGTCTGGTCTGGCACTTCGTCGGTCAGTTGCAGAGCAAGAAGGCGCGGCAGGTTGCGTCCTACTGCGGGGTCGTGCACTCCCTCGACCGCGACTCGGTCATCGACGCACTCTCGACGATCGACACCGTCGGGGGCGTCGATGCGTTCCTTCAACTGAACCTCACCGACGACCCGGCGCGCGGGGGCGTCGCGGAGTCCGACCTCGATCGCGCGACGGAGCGCATCGTCGCGGCGCCCGGCATCCGTCTGCTCGGAGTGATGGCGGTCGCTCCCGCGGAGGGCGAACCGAGGGCGGCGTTCGCCAGGGTCCGGGCGGCGTCGGACCGGGTGCGAGCCATCGACCCGCGCGCGGACGCCCTGTCGATCGGCATGTCCGGAGACTTCCGCGAGGCGATCCTCGAGGGCGCGACACACCTGCGCATTGGTACCGCAATCACCGGAAACCGTCCGACCCCCGGTTAATCTCGGGGGAGGAGATCCAAACGAGAGGCACGAGATGGCGAATCCGCTGCGCAAGACCATGGTCTATCTGGGGCTCGCGGACGAAGAGTTCGACTACGACGAGCAGAGTGCCGCTCAGCCTGCACCCCAGCCCGCTCAGGCGGCCCCCGCTCACGTCGGCGGCCACTCGGGGAGGGCCGTCCACGCCCCGGACACCGGCGGCCGCGCACCAGTCACCCCCCTCCGTAGGCCCACCACTTCAAGGAACGCGGCACCGGTCGAAATGAACGAGATCCTCACCGTCCACCCCCGCCAGTACAAAGACGCGCAGATCATCGCCGAGAGCTTCCGCGAGGGCATCCCCGTCATCATCAACCTGTCGCAGATGAGCGAGCCGGAAGCTCGTCGACTCGTCGACTTCGCCAGCGGGCTCTCCCAGGGTCTTCACGGCAAGATCGAGCGCGTCACGAAGCAGGTCTTCCTGCTCTCGCCGGCCCACGTCGTCGTGAGCGGCGACCAGGCCGACGCCGAGCCCGAGGTAGACGCGTCCTTCTTCGCCCAGCACTGATCGCCGGCTGACATCGGTCGCCGCGCGGTCGCTGCGGCGTGTCAACTGCGGCGTGCTCACCACGGGGCGGTCGCTCCCGGGCGGGCGTCGCGTCCTGGCGCCCAGCCAGGATCGGATAACGTCTAGACCGTGATCGTTCCCCTCATCGCGACCATCGCGTACTACGCGTTGCTGCTCTACTTCTTCGCGATGTGGGCCCGGTTCATCCTGGACCTCGCCGCGAACTTCGCTCGCTCCTGGCGGCCTCGCGGTGCGGGTCTCGTGGCGGCGGAGGTCGTCTTCACCCTCACCGATCCACCGATCAAGGCGGTGAGGCGCGTCATCCCGCCCGTCCGCTTCGGAGGCATCTCGCTCGACTTCGCCTGGAGCATCGTCATGCTCGTCGTCGTCGTACTGATGTATGTGACCCTCGTCTTCCGATAGGCCCCCGGACGGGGGGTCGTCGCGCCCCGCCGTATCCTCGTGATGTGCGGTCCCCGGCCCGGTTAGTTTGCTACCGTGGAGCCACACGCCCCCCGGACGCCGTCGCGTCGGGATCATGGGGCTCGCCGTTCAGAGAACTTTGAGGTGACACGCATGGCCCTGACTCCAGAAGACGTCGTCAACAAGCGCTTCCAGCCGACCAAGTTTCGTGAGGGATACGACCAGGACGAGGTCGACGACTTCCTCGACGAGGTCGTCGTCGAGCTGCGCAGGCTCAACCAGGAGAACGAGGAACTGCGTCAGCGCCTCGTCGGCACGGAGTCGCGCATCAGCGAGCTGCAGCGGAGCGGTGGCCAGGCCGCGGCTCCTGCCACTCCGGTGCCCGCTCCCGTCGTCGAGCCGGAACCGACCCCGGTGCCCGCCGCCGCTGCCGTCGCCCCTGCACCGACCTACGCCGCTCCGAGCGGCGACCTCGACCCGAACAACACGAACAACCTCCTGCAGCTCGCCCGGCGCCTCCACGAGGAGCACGTCAAGGAGGGTGTCGAGAAGCGCGACGCCTTGGTCGCCGAGGGGCATTCGACCGCGGCTCGCATCGTGAGCGACGCCGAGGCGAAGCAGAAGGCCCAGATCGCTCAGCTCGATCAGGAGCGTGCCGTGCTCGAGCACCGCATCGACGAACTGCGCACCTTCGAGCGCGAGTACCGCCAGAAGCTCAAGGGGTACATCGAGGGCCAGTTGCGGGAGCTCGATTCGGCCGGCGGCTCCGGAGTCGGCTCCGGCGACACCGTGAGATCCGGCGCCCAGGGCTTTGGCGGCAACTGACCAGGCGGCGGCCACACCCACGGGAGACACCTCGACGGCGGTCAGCGTCAGGGCGCTCGCAGCGCTCGTGACGGTGGCCGCCGTCGTCTTCCTGTTCGACCAGGGCACCAAACTGCTCGTCGTGCAGAACCTGCCCCTCGGGCAGTCGGTGCCCGTGCTCGGTGAGGTGCTCCAGTTCTTCTACGTGAAGAACCCGGGCGCCGCCTTCTCGCTCGCGAGCGGCTACACCTGGATCTTCTCGATCGCGGCCTCGGCGGTCGTGGTGTTCATCGTGGTCTTCGCCCGGCGCATCCGATCCTCTGCCTGGGCCATCCTGTTCGGGATGCTGCTCGGCGGAACCCTCGGCAATCTCGTCGACCGGCTGTTCCGCGAACCGAGCTTCGG
This sequence comes from Actinomycetota bacterium, assembly GCA_041165365.1. Classification (GTDB taxonomy): domain Bacteria; phylum Actinomycetota; class Actinomycetes; order Actinomycetales; family Microbacteriaceae; genus Marisediminicola. The sequence goes on from JBEANR010000127.1 coordinate 18,485, forward strand.
GCTCGGCCACGTGGTGGACTTCATCCAGGTGATCGGTTTCCCCGCGGTGTTCAACATCGCCGATTCGTTCATCGTGGCCAGCATGGGGTTGTTCATCATCGTGACCGTGAGGGGCGTGCACCTCGACGGCAGCAGGGACAAACGTCCGGACGCGGCCGCGGCCGTCGGGCATCCCGACCTCGATCGGACCGCCGACCAGCCCGACGCCGAGACGCCCGACGCCGACCAGCCCGACGCCGACCAGCCCGAGAGGGCTCGCTGACAGTGGAATCGCGGAGCCTCCCGGTGCCCGACGGTCTCGCGGGTGAGCGGGCGGATGCCGCGATCGCGAAGCTGCTCGGATTCTCACGTACGCTCGCCGCCGAGGTGGCGGAGCAGGGCGGAGTCAGCCTCGACGGGCATCGGCTCGGCAAGTCCGACCGGCTCGTCGCCGGCGGCTGGCTGGAGGTGCGGTGGGAGCCGAAGCAGGCCCCGATCGTCGTGCCCGTCACCGTGCCGGACCTCGGGATCGTGTTCGACGACGACGACATGGTCGTGGTCGACAAGCCGGTGGGCGTCGCCGCGCATCCGTCCGTCGGTTGGACCGGGCCCACCGTGCTCGGTGCTCTCGCCGGCGCGGGATTCCGCATCTCGACCTCGGGAGCGACGGAACGGGCGGGCATCGTGCACAGGCTCGACGCCGGCACGAGCGGACTCATGGTCGTCGCCAAGTCGGAGCGGGCGTACACGGCGCTCAAGCGGGCGTTCCACGATCGCGAGGTCGAGAAGGTCTACCACGCCGTCGTGCAGGGCCATCCCGATCCTCTCTCGGGCACCATCGATGCGCCGATTGGTCGACATCCCGGATCCAGCTGGAGATTCGCGGTCACCGTCGACGGCAAGGACTCGGTGACCCATTACGAGACCCTCGAGGCGTTCCCGAGCGCTGCGCTGCTCGAGGTGCACCTCGAGACCGGGCGCACTCATCAGATCCGGGTTCACATGGCGGCCCAGCGGCACCCCTGCGTCGGTGACTCCATGTACGGTGCCGATCCGACCATCTCGGCGAGACTCGCGCTGACCAGGCAGTGGCTGCACGCCATGCGGCTGGGATTCGCGCACCCCGCGACGGGCGACCCCGTGATGTTCGAGTCGACCTATCCACCGGATCTGCAGCACGCCCTCGACGTGCTGCGGGGGGACTGACAGCCGCTCTGACGGACACGCCGGTCAGCCGCCGCGACACGCCGATCGGCGCCGTCGGCGTCGTTTAAGCTGGGGCGCACACCGAGGCCCCCGGAGACATTTCTTGGCATCCAGCACCGATTCGTTCGTCCATCTGCACGTGCACAGCGAGTACTCGATGCTCGATGGCGCAGCCCGCGTGACCCCGCTCATCCAGGCCGCGGCGCAGCAGGGGATGCCGGCGATCGCCATGACCGACCACGGCAACGTGTTCGGTGCCTTCGATTTCTGGCGTACGGCGACGAGCAACGGCATCACACCGATCATCGGCACGGAGGCCTACCTCACCCCGGGCACCGCGCGGGGCGACAAGACCCGGATCCGCTGGGGGAACGGCGGTCAAGACGACGTGTCCGGTGCCGGCGCCTACACCCACCTCACGATGCTGTCGGAGACCACCGAGGGCATGCACAACCTGTTCCGGCTCTCGTCGCGCGCATCGCTCGAGGGGTACTACTTCAAGCCCCGCATGGATCGCGATCTGCTGAGCCAGTACGGCAAGGGCCTCATCGCGACGACGGGCTGCCCGTCGAGCGAGGTGCAGACGCGCCTGAGACTGGGGCAGTATGACGAGGCCGTGAAGGCGGCGTCGGACTTCCGGGACATCTTCGGCGCCGAGAACTACTTCTGCGAGATCATGGACCACGGTCTCGGCATCGAACGCCGGGTCATGGGAGACCTGCTGAGACTGGCCGAGCAGCTCGATCTGCCTCTCGTCGCGACCAACGACCTGCACTACACGCATTCGCACGACGCCACCTCGCACGCGGCACTGCTGTGCGTGCAGTCGGGATCGACCCTCGACGACCCGAACCGGTTCAAGTTCGACGCCGACGAGTTCTACCTCAAGTCGGCCGAGCAGATGCGACACCTCTTCCGCGATCATCCGGAGGCCTGCGACAACACCCTGCTCATCGCCGAGCGCTGCGACGTCGCCTTCGACGAGAGCGCCAACTTCATGCCGGTGTTCCCGGTGCCGGAGGGCGAGACCGAGCAGACCTGGTTCGCGAAGGAGGTCGAGATCGGGCTCGACCGCCGGTACAAGGGCGCCATCCCCGCCGAGGTGCGCGCGCAGGCCGTCTACGAGACCGGGGTCATCTCCCAGATGGGCTTCTCCGGCTACTTCCTCGTCGTCGCCGACTTCATCAACTGGGCGAGGCGAGGTGGCATCAGGGTGGGACCCGGGCGTGGGTCGGGCGCCGGATCCATGGCGGCCTACGCCCTCGGCATCACCGATCTCGATCCGCTCCGCCACGGCCTCATCTTCGAGAGGTTCCTGAACCCCGACCGCGTCTCGATGCCCGACTTCGACGTCGACTTCGACGAGCGCCGGCGGGGCGAGGTCATCCGCTACGTCACCGACAAGTACGGCGACGACAGAGTCGCTCAGATCGTGACCTACGGCACCATCAAGGCGAAGCAGGCGCTCAAAGACTCCTCGCGCGTGCTCGGCTTCCCGTTCGGGATGGGCGAGAAGCTCACCAAGGCGATGCCCCCGGCCATCATGGGCAAGGACATCACGCTCGCGGGCATCACCGACCGCGACCACCCGCGGTGGAAGGAGGCCGGTGACCTCCGCGCCGTGCTCGACTCCGACCCCGACGCGCGAACGGTCTTCGACACCGCCCTGGGCATCGAGAACCTCAAGCGTCAGTGGGGTGTGCACGCGGCCGGCGTGATCATGTCGTCGGCTCCGCTCATCGACATCATCCCGATCATGAAGCGGGAGCAGGACGGCCAGATCGTCACCCAGTTCGACTATCCGGCGTGCGAGGCCCTCGGGCTCATCAAGATGGATTTCCTCGGGCTCCGCAACCTCACCATCATCGGAGACGCCCTCGACAACATCGAGTCGAACCGCGGCGAGAAGCTCGTACTCGAAGACCTCGAGCTCGACGATCCCGACGCATACAGGCTGCTGAGCAGAGGGGACACCCTCGGGGTCTTCCAGCTCGACGGCGGGCCGATGCGCGGTCTGCTGAGGCTCATGAAACCCGACAATTTCGAAGACATCTCCGCGGTCATCGCTTTGTACCGTCCAGGCCCCATGGGCGCCAACTCGCACACGAACTACGCCCTGCGCAAGAACGCGCTGCAGGAGATCACCCCGATCCACCCCGAACTCGAGGAGGCCCTCGCCGAGATCCTCTCGACGAGCTACGGCCTGATCATCTACCAGGAGCAGGTGATGGCGATCGCGCAGAAGGTCGCCGGGTTCTCGCTCGGTCAGGCCGACATCCTGCGGCGGGCGATGGGCAAGAAGAAGAAGTCCGAACTCGACAAGCAGTACGCCGGCTTCAAGCAGGGCATGAACGACAACGGATACTCGGATGCCGCGGTCACGACCCTCTGGGACATCCTCCTCCCCTTCTCCGACTACGCCTTCAACAAGGCGCACTCCGCCGCCTACGGGGTGCTGTCGTACTGGACCGCCTACCTCAAGGCCCACTACCCGGCCGAGTACATGGCCGCCCTGCTCACGAGCGTCGGCGACGCGCGCGACAAGCTCGCGATCTACTTGAACGAATGCAGGCGCATGGGCATCAGAGTGCTCGCCCCCGACGTCAACGAGTCGATCGGGTACTTCGCGGCCGTCGGCGACGACATCAGATTCGGGCTGGGCGCTGTGCGCAACGTCGGATTCGCGGTCGTCGACCACATCCGTGCTGCCCGCGACGACAAGGGCGCGTTCAGCTCGTTCCACGACTTCCTCGGCAAGGTGCCGATGCAGGCGGCCAACAAGCGCACGGTGGAGTCGCTCATCAAGGCCGGGGCGTTCGACTCCCTCGGTTCGACGCGCAGGGCCCTCCTCGAGATCCACGAGGACGCCGTCGACTCCGCCGTCTCGGTGAAGCGCAACGAGGCGAAAGGGCAGGTCGGCTTCGACTTCGACAGTCTCTGGGACGAACCGTCGTCGGCGGCCGCCGTGCCCGTCCGCCCGGAATGGTCGAAGCGCGACAAGCTCGCCTTCGAACGGGAGATGCTCGGACTGTACGTGTCGGATCATCCGCTCGCCGGTCTCGAACTGCAGCTCGCCAAGCACGCATCGACCACCATCGCCGACATCTACGGCAGCGATGCCTCGATCGACGGCGAGACGGTCACGATCGCGGGGCTGATGACGTCGGTGCAGCACCGGACCGCGCGCAACTCAGGAAACCCGTACGGCCTCGTGCAGGTCGAGGACTTCGGGGGGGAGATCACCGTGATGTTCCTCGGCAAGACGTACCAGGAGTTCTCGCCGGCGCTCGCGAGCGACTCCATCGTGGTGGTGCGCGGGCGGGTCAGCGTGCGTGACGACGGCATGAACATGCATGCCGTGAGCATGTCCATCCCCGACACCGGTCAGAGTGTGGGCTCCGGCCCCCTCCTGATCAGCATGCCGGAGCATCGGGCGACGACCGACGTGGTCACGAACCTCAGCGACGCCCTCATCCGGCACGCCGGCGACACCGAGGTCAGGCTCAAGCTGGTGAAGGGCGGGACGGCACGGATGTTCGACGTGCCGTTCCCGGTGACGGTGAGCGCGGATCTGTACGGCGAGCTCAAATCGCTGCTCGGCCCGAACTGCCTGCAGTAGTGGCATCCGCCCTCGCCGCCGTCACGCTGATGCCGATGCTCGCGACGGAGACGAGCACCAGGGCGGTGATCTCGGGCCAGGAGAGCGTCTGACCGAGGAGGACGAGTCCGGCGAGGGCGGCGGCGGCCGGGCCGAGGCTCTGCAGGATGCCGAACACCCGCGTCGGCATCCGGCGCAGCGCCTTCAATTCCAGGGTGTACGGCAAGGCTGACGACATGACGGCGACGAGTACGAACACGAGCAGGATGTCGGGTCGGGGGAGCGCCATCACGGCCCCGCCGAGCCCGAGAGGCACCGAGGCGAGCATCGCTACGACCATCGACACCGCCAGACCGCTCGAATCCGTCATCCGTCGTCCGAGGTTGGCGGTCGCGAGGATGTAGGCGGCCCAGCACACCGCGGCACCGACGGCGAAGGCGATACCGATGGGCGAGAGCGCGCCCGTGGCCTGCGCACCGATCAGGGCGACTCCACCGAGGGCGAGAGCGGCCCATACCGCGTCGATCCATCGCCTGATGTGCACGAGGGCGAGGACGAGGGGCCCGAGGAACTCGATCGTGATCGCCACGCCGAGGGGGATGTAGTCGAGCGACAGGTAGATGAGCTGGTTCATGCCGCCGAGCGCGAGGCCGAGGAACACCACGGCGAACCATTCGTGTCTGGACCAGCGCCACACCCTCGGGCGGAGCACGGCGCAGAGGATCACCGACGCGAAGACGAGCCTCAGCAGGGTCGCGCCGACCGGTCCGACCACGTCGAACTGCAGGGCGGCGATCGCGGCACCCGACTGCAGCGAGACGATCCCGACGGTCACGAGCACGGCGGGCGGGAGCCTGTCGATCGGAGTGGGACGCACGACAGCCGACACTACGACAGGCGGCGTGGCGACGGTGACCGCCGAGGTCCGCATTACGCTGGAGACGCCATGATCCAGACCATCGATCTGCGCGGTCGCCACCTCGGCCCCGCCGCCCTCCTCGACGCCGTACCGCGGTCCGCCTCCGATGTCGCCGACGCGACGGATGCGGCGGCCGCCCTCATCGAAGCGGTGAGACAGCACGGCGAGACGGCCCTCCTCGACCAGGCCGAGAGGTTCGACGGGGTGAGGCCCGCGAGGGTCAGGGTGCACTCCGACGAGATCGCCGCTGCGATGGAAGCCCTCGACCCCGGGGTGCGCGCCGCCCTCGAGGAGTCCATCGTGAGGGTGCGTGCGGCCTCCGAGGCGCAGGTGCCGCGCTCGTCGGTGACGACCCTCGCCGCCGGCGCCGAGGTGATCCAGCGGTGGACCCCGGTCGGTCGCGTAGGGCTCTACGTGCCCGGCGGTCAAGCCGTCTACCCGTCGAGCGTCGTGATGAACGTCGTGCCCGCCCAGGTCGCCGGTGTCTCGTCCATCGCCCTCTGCTCGCCGCCGCAGAAGGAGTTCGGTGGGGCCGTGCACCCCGTCATCCTGGGGGCGGCGGGCCTGCTCGGTGTCGACGAGGTCTACGCGATGGGCGGTGCGGGCGCGATCGGAGCCTTCGCCTACGGGGTGCCCGACCTGTCGCTCGACCCTGTTCAGCTGATCACAGGGCCGGGCAACCGTTTCGTCGCGGCGGCGAAGCGACTGGTGAAAGGGGTGACCGGCATCGACTCGGAAGCCGGTCCCACCGAGATCCTGGTCATCGCGGACGCCACGGCCGACGGGTCGCTGATCGCGAGGGACCTGATCAGCCAGGCCGAACACGACGAGCTCGCGGCATCCGTGCTCGTCACCGACTCCGACGAGCTCGCCGACAGGGTGCGCGACGAGGTGTCGATGGTCGCACCCACCGCCCGTCGCGCGCGACAGGTCACGACCTCGCTCTCCGGGCCGCAGTCGGCGATCGTGCTCGTCGACGATCTGGGCGTGGCCGCCGAGTTCAGCAACGCCTACGGCCCCGAGCACCTCGAGATCCAGACCGCCGAACCCGAGGCCGTGCTCGAATCGATCGTGAACGCCGGTGCGGTGTTCCTCGGCGCCTACTCGCCGGTCAGCCTCGGCGACTACCTCGCCGGATCGAACCACGTGCTGCCGACGGGCGGCCAGGCGAGGTTCTCGTCCGGCCTCGGCGCCTACACGTTCCTCAGGCCCCAACAGGTGGTGCGGTACTCGCGCGACGCGCTCCGCGAGGTGGCCGATCACGTCGTCGCCCTGTCGTCGGCCGAGCAGCTGCCCGCCCACGGCGAGGCCGTGACCGCGCGGTTCGCCGACGACTGACGGCACCGATCGCGCTCGCGGTCATCCGGCCCCGCCTCACCGGGTCGCCGCTCGACGCCGCGTATCCTGGGCGCACCATGTTCTGCCCCTTCTGCCGTCATCCGGATTCCCGCGTCGTCGACTCGAGGACCAGCGACGACGGACTCTCGATCCGTCGTCGTCGCCAGTGCCCGGAGTGCGGACGACGTTTCACCACGACGGAGACCGCGAGTCTCAACGTGGTCAAGCGCAGCGGGGTGGTCGAGCCCTTCAGCCGCGAGAAGATCGTCACGGGCGTGCGCAAAGCCTGCCAGGGCAGGCCCGTGACCGACATCGATCTCGCGGTGCTGGCGCAGAAGGTCGAGGAGTCCATCAGGGCCACCGGGGCGTCTCAGATCGACGCGAACGACATCGGGCTCGCCATCCTCGCCCCTCTGCGCGATCTCGACGAGGTCGCGTACCTGAGATTCGCGAGCGTCTACCAGGGCTTCGACTCGCTCGACGACTTCGAGGAGGCGATCTCCGCCCTGCGGGTCGAGCACTCGCCCGCCGAGCTCCCGGCCGACCGCCCGGTCTGATCGATCGACTCCGACGACGTGCCTTCCCGCACGAGCCTCGATTCCCGCGAGCGTCGTCGCCGGCACCGGATAGCCTGAGCGCGGCATGTATCCCCTCCTGTTCTCCCTCGTCCTGAGCCGCCTCGATCCGGAGGCCGCGCACTCCCTCGCGTTCCGGGTCATCCGGTGGTTCCCCGCGGTCGGCCTGGGGGCGGTGATATCGAGGATCACCAGACCCGACCCGGGTCTGGCGACCCGCACTCTGGGCCTGCGGTTCGCGTCGCCGTTCGGTGTCGCCGCCGGCTTCGACAAAGACGGAGAGGCAGTGCGCGGCCTCGGTGCCCTCGGGTTCGGACACATCGAGGTAGGTACGGTCACGGCCCGCCCGCAGCCGGGCAATCCGAGACCGCGGCTGTTCAGACTCATCGCAGATCGCGCGGTGATCAACCGCATGGGCTTCAACAACCACGGGGCCGCGGCCGTCGCCCCGCGGCTGCGCCGCGAGCGCGCGAGGGCCGGTAGGCCGGTGATCGGCGTGAACATCGGCAAGTCGCGGAGCGTGGAGGTGGATGCCGCGATCACCGACTACGAGGAGAGCACGCGACTGCTCGCCCCGGTGGCCGACTATCTCGTGGTCAACGTGAGCTCGCCGAACACGCCCGGGCTACGGGGTCTGCAGGAGCTCGACCGCCTGGCTCCCTTGCTTCGCGCGGTGCTGGCGGTCGCGGCATCCACTCCGGTGCTGGTGAAGATCGCCCCTGATCTCTCCGACGAGCAGATCTCGCGGCTGTGCGCACTCGTCGTCGAACTCGGTCTCGACGGCGTCATCGCGACGAACACGACACTCTCGAGGGAGGGCCTGAACACCCCGCCCGAGATCGTCGAGGGGGCGGGGGCTGGAGGGCTGTCCGGTGCCCCCCTCGCCGCGCGCTCGCTCGCGGTCTTGAGGCTGATCCGATCGGTCGTGCCCCCTGAGCTCTGCGTCATCTCGGTCGGGGGAGTGGACACCGCCGCCGATGTCGCCGAGCGGCTCGCCGCGGGTGCGACCCTCGTGCAGGGCTACACGGCGTTCCTCTACCGCGGTCCGTTCTGGGCCAGGCAGATCAACCGTGGGCTCATCGACCGCGGACTTGCCGAGCTCGGCAAGGCGACACCGGCCGACCTCAACTGACAGAACAGGCGGTGGAATGGCGCCCCGGCTCAGGACGGGTACTGGCGCCGTTTGACCTGGGGCTTCGGCAGCCTCATCGGGCGCAACTGCAGAGCCCTCATCGCGGCGTACCACCGGGTGCCGGACTGTACGGCGTCATCACCGAACTTGGCGCGGATCTTGCGCTTGACGATGAAGCCGAGCAGCACGCAGTCCCCGATGGCGAGCACGAAGAACGCCCAGAGTACAAGCAGCGAGTAGACCTCGAAACCGGGAACGACGGTGCCGAGGATCACCACGAACATCAGCGGGATCATCGCCTCGCCGACATTGAAGCGCGCGTCGATGTAGTCGCGCACGAACCGACGCTGGGGGCCGCGATCGCGAACGGGGAGGTACTTCTCCTCGCCGGCGGCCATGCCGAGCCTCGCCTTCTCCCTCGCCTCGGCCATCTTCGCGCGCGACGCGCGGTTCGCCGCCTTGCGATCGTTCGTGACGAGGGGGCGGATGTTGGCGGCCTCCCGCTCGCGTCGGGTGGGGGTGGCGTGCCCCTTGCCCACGGTGCCGTCGGCGGAGGCACCGGCGCCGGTCTCCACGCCCTTCGGTTGCCCGGAGTTCTTCAGCGGGATGTTGCTGGTGGGGGGCTTCGCCATGACGGATCCTTCGCTTCGCGAGTCCCTTTAAGATTACCTCCATGACGTCAGCCCCGCTCATGCGTCCGCACCTCGTGCAGAGTCTCGCCGACCAGGTGCGACTCGGACTGCCGTCCACGATCGCCGATCTCTGCGCTCTCGTGCGCATCCCCTCGGTCTCGTGGGACGCCTTCGACCCCGCCCGGGTCGCCGAGAGCGCCGACGCGGTCGCCGCTCTGGTGCGGGGGCTCGGGGTGTTCGACAGAGTCGAGATCTCGCAGGCCCCCCAGCCGTCCGGCGCCGGCCTCGGTCAGCCCGCGGTGCTCGCCACCCGAGCTGCTCGACGGGGTAGGCCGACGGTCATGCTCTACGCGCACCACGATGTCCAGCCTCCCGGCCTGGACGCCGACTGGACCTCCCCACCCTTCGAGCCGACCGTGCGCGGCGAGAGGCTCTACGGCAGGGGCGCCGCCGACGACAAGGCAGGGGTGATGACCCACCTCGGTGCGATCCGAGCCCTCACCGAGGTCGTCGGATCCGACTTCGACCTCGGGCTCGTGCTCTTCATCGAGGGGGAGGAGGAGTTCGGATCGCGATCGTTCTCCGCGTTCCTCGATCAGCATCGAGCCGAGCTCGAGGCCGACGTCATCGCCGTCGCCGACTCCGTCAACTGGACGACGGACATCCCGGCGTTGACCGTGGGTCTGCGGGGCAATGTCACCCTCGCGCTGACGGTCTCGACTCTGTCGCACGCCTCGCACTCCGGGATGTTCGGCGGTGCCGTCCCCGATGCGATGCTCGCCACCATCCGACTGCTCTCGACCTTGCACGCGGACGACGGATCGGTCGCGGTCGCTGGACTCATGGGTCGGGAATCGGCGACACCCGATTACGACGAGGCGCAGTTGCGGGAGGAGGCCGGGCTGCTCGACGGGGTGACTCCGATCGGTGACGGCAGCATCCTCGGACGCATCTGGTCGAAGCCCGCCATCACCGTCACCGGTATCGACGCGCCGACGGTGGCCACGGCGTCCAACACCCTCACCCCGAGCGTGAGGGTGAAGATCAGCGCGCGGGTGGCTCCCGGGCAGTCCGCCGCGTCGGCCAGGGTCGCGCTTGAGGAACATCTGGTCGGTCACGCTCCGTTCGGCGCTCACGTCTCGATCAGTGACGTCGACGAGGGCGACCCCTTCCTCGTCGACACCTCGGGGTGGGCGGTCGCCGAGGCGAAGCAGGCGATGACGGATGCCTGGGGCGCCGACCCGATCGACCTCGGCATCGGGGGGTCGATCCCCTTCATCTCCGACCTCGTCGCGGCCTTCCCTGCCGCGCAGATCCTGGTGACCGGTGTCGAGGACCCGGACTCGAGAGCTCACAGCCCCGACGAATCCCTGCATCTCGGGGTCTTCCGGCGCGCGATCCTCACCGAGGCGCTGCTGCTGGCTCGCCTCGATGAACGCGCCGGATGACAGGCGCGGGAAGTATTCCGGGGCTGTGGTGTTTACACTGGTGCAGCATCATCCCCGAGCCGAAGGGTGTGTCATGACCGACACGACACTGACCACCGATACGACGCCGACCGAGACCTCGTCGGCGGTGGCGCCCGCCCATGGGGTCACCCTGAGTGACCCCGCCGCCGAGAAGGTGCGCAGTCTCTACCTCCAAGAGGGTCGCGACGACCTCCGACTGAGGGTGGCAGTGCAGCCGGGCGGATGCTCCGGGCTCATCTATCAGCTCTACTTCGACGAGCGTCTGCTCGACGGTGACGCCACCGTCGACTTCGACGGCGTCGAGGTGGTCGTCGACAAGATGAGCGTTCCCTACCTCGACGGTGCCAGCATCGACTTCGAGGACACCATCCAGAAGCAGGGTTTCACCATCGACAATCCGAATGCCTCGGGAAGCTGCGCGTGCGGGGATTCGTTCCACTGATCGGCTGACGAACGGCCGCCGTTCAGCCCGTGTCCAGGCTGACGGATCCGAGGGGAGGAGTCGCTCATGCGGCTCCTTTTTTCGTGCCGGAAACAGCCGGGGCCGTCGGCTCCCCGTGCAGGATCGCCATAGACTGAGAGGAATACTGCGACCGATGTCGGGTCGCGGTCGACGACTCCTCGAAAGGGCCCTGGTGCGCTCCAACCGCCGTCTCCGCCTGGCTGCGATCCCGATCGCCATCACGATGGTGTTCGTCCTCGCCGGCTGCACGCAGGCTCAACTCCGGGGTTTCCTCCCCGGTGAGCCCGGCATCACGAACAACACCGACCGGGTCGCCGGACTCTGGGTGACCTCGTGGATCGTGCTGCTCGTGGTCGGGCTGGTGACCTGGGGGCTCATCATCTGGGCCGCCGTGGCGTTCCGCCGTCGTCGCGGCCAGACCGGGCTCCCGGTGCAGTTGCGCTACAACCTGCCGATCGAGATCTTCTACACGATCGTGCCCCTCATCCTCGTGCTCGGCTTCTTCGCCTTCACGGCCCGCGACCAGGCGGTCATCGAGACGCGCACCGAGGATCCGGATGTCTCGATCAGCGTCTTCGGCAAGCGCTGGGCGTGGGACTTCAACTACTTGAACGAGGGCCCGGGCGGCGAGGGCGTGTACTCGCCCGGCATCCAGGCGCAGCAGCTAGACGCGGAGCAGACCGTCGACTACGACAAGCTCCCGGTGCTCTACCTCCCGGTCGACCGGACCGTCGAGATCGAGATCGAGTCACGAGACGTGCTGCATTCGTTCTGGGTGGTGGACTTCCTCTACAAGAAGGACATGATCCCCGGCAAGACCAACTACATGTACTTCACCCCGCTGAAGACTGGCACCTACATCGGCAAATGCGCCGAGCTGTGCGGGGAATACCACTCGCTCATGCTCTTCCAGGTGAAGGTGGTCGAGCAGGACGAGTACGACGCGTACATCCAGTCCCTCGCCGATCTCGGTCAGACCGGCATCCTGGGCAGCGAGTTCAACGTGAATCAGAACCAGCCAGGCACCGAAGCCATCGAGCGCGACTAGGGGTCAGCGACATGAGTACAGCGACAGCACCCGCACCGTCCACCGTCACCACAGGCGGCGCCTCCACGGGCCAGGACTTCGGGGCATCCAGGGTCGGACCGAAGGGCAACATCTTCGTCAACTGGCTGACCTCGACCGATCACAAGACCATCGGGTACATGTACCTGATCACGTCGTTCCTCTACTTCTGCCTCGGTGGCGTGATGGCGCTCGTGATCCGCGCGCAGCTGTTCGCCCCCGGCCTCGACCTCGTGCCGACGAAGGAGCAATACAACCAGCTCTTCACGATGCACGGAACGATCATGCTGCTCATGTTCGCGACGCCGCTGTTCATCGGGTTCGGCAACGTGCTCATGCCGTTGCAGATCGGTGCACCGGATGTCGCGTTCCCCCGTCTGAACATGTTCTCGTATTGGCTGTTCAGCTTCGGGTCGCTCATCGCGGTGGGCGGATTCCTCACCCCGCAGGGCGCAGCGTCGTTCGGCTGGTTCGCCTACACGCCGCTGTCGACCACGACCTTCTCGCCCGGCATCGGGGGCAACCTCTGGGTGCTCGGCCTGGGGCTCAGCGGGTTCGGAACGATCCTCGGTGGCGTCAACTTCATCACCACGATCATCACGATGCGTGCGCCCGGCATGACGATGTTCCGCATGCCGATCTTCACCTGGAACATCCTGGTGACCTCGATCCTCGTCATCATGGCGTTCCCGGTGCTCGCCGCAGCACTCTTCGCCCTCGCGGCCGACCGCATCGTGGGTGCGCAGCTCTACAACCCCGAGGCCGGGGGAGCGATCCTCTGGCAGCACCTGTTCTGGTTCTTCGGGCATCCGGAGGTCTACATCATCGCTCTGCCCTTCTTCGGCATCATCTCCGAGGTGCTGCCGGTGTTCAGCCGCAAACCGATCTTCGGATACAAGACGCTCATCTACGCGACGATCGCGATCGCGGCCCTGTCGATCACCGTGTGGGCTCACCACATGTACGTGACCGGGTCTGTCCTGCTTCCGTTCTTCGCGTTGATGACCATGCTGATCGCCGTGCCCACCGGGGTGAAGATCTTCAACTGGGTCGGCACCATGTGGCGCGGATCGGTGACCTTCGAGACGCCGATGATGTGGGCGATCGGGTTCCTGATCACCTTCGTCTTCGGCGGACTCACCGGCGTCATCCTCGCGAGCCCCCCGCTCGATTTCGCCGTCTCCGACACGTATTTCGTGGTCGCGCACTTCCACTACGTGGTCTTCGGCACCGTGGTGTTCGCGATGTTCGCGGGCTTCTATTTCTGGTGGCCGAAGTGGACCGGCAAGATGCTCGACGAGCGCCTCGGCAAGATCCACTTCTGGCTGCTGTTCGTCGGGTTCCACATGACGTTCCTCATCCAGCACTGGCTCGGGGTCATCGGGTTCACCCGTCGCTACGCCACCTATCAGCCCGAGGACGGCTACACCTGGATGAACCAGTTGTCGACCGTCGGTGCCATGGTGCTCGGTGCGTCGATGCTGCCCTTCCTGTACAACGTGTGGATCACCGCACGTCGCGCTCCGAAGGTCACGGTGAACGACCCGTGGGGATACGGCCGGTCACTCGAGTGGGCGACATCCTGCCCCCCGCCCCGCCACAACTTCACGTCGATCCCGCGCATCCGTTCGGAGTCGCCGGCGTTCGACCTGGCCCACCCCGAGGCGGGTGTGCCGGTGGGGATCGGACCGCTGAAGGATGCCCCGGACGCCCCCGTCTACGACATGTCGGACGAGAAGGTCAAGTAGCCGATGAACGCCACAGCGCGGCTCTTCTACATCCTCACCGCCTTCTTCGGCGTTCTCGCTGTCGTCTACCTGATCTGGAGCCTGAACGACCCTCTGCACCCGCAGGAGGTCGAATGGGTGGGCACCCTCGGCATCGCGCTGTGCGGCCTGCTGTCGTTGCTCATCGCCTTCTACGTCGGTCGCATCCATGCCGCGCAGGGCGGCGAGCTGCCTGAAGACCGCCTCGATGCCAACATCGACGACGGCGACGCCGAGCAGGGCTTCTTCAGCCCGTGGAGCTGGTGGCCCGTGGTGCTCGCCGGGGGATGCGCGCTGCTCTTCCTCGGAGTCGCCGCCGGCATCTGGATCGTCTACATCGGACTCGGTCTCACCGCCGTCGCGCTCGTGGGCTGGACCTTCGAGTACTACCGCGGCAACTTCGGGCGGTAGACAGCGCCACACAGGCCCGAAGGGCCTCCACATGTTCTGGGGTGGATCGTCCTTGTGATTTCGCGTGTGCGTCCCCGCGTGCGTCCCCGTGTGCCCTCAAGGGCAAGTGATCGCCCCGAGAGGTGGTTGTTCGAACACCTGCGGCGCGCAGAGGACCTCCACTGAGGATGGTGGGCTTCGGGTCGGCGCCCAACGTCACGTCGAGCGGTGAGCGCGAGTCGTTCGACCCGGGATTCTCGTACGCTCTCGAGCGCGGCGTCCGCAAGAGGCGGAGCAAGTTCTATCCGGGGTGACGCCTGCGGGGAATCCCCATGGTGAATCCCACCGGACGACGTCTCTGAGAGACGCTGAACTACGGGCCACGATCACCACCCAATCTGCGATGAGTGCGGCAACGGGATTGCTGGCTGGCCGGTTGAGCAGCCGGTCGTCAGTGCGAGGAGCCGGCGTGCTCCCGCTCGAGCTCGGTCGTGGTCACCGGTGAGATGCGGTCCTCGAAGAACCACGACGACAGTCCAGCGCGAGCCCGTTGCGCCACCGAGATCTGGCCGCGTGCGTTCGGTCGCACCATGAGTGGCTTGTAGTCCACGTAGCTCACGAGCTTCCAGCGCTCGTACTCGTCGAGTTGCTCGTGCACCTCGATGTACTCACCGCCGGGAAGCCGCACGATACGACCGGACTCGAACCCGTGCAGGGCGATCTCGCGATCCTTCTTCTGCAGCCCGAGGCAGATGCGTTTCGTGATGAAATACGCGAGTACCGGGCCGACGAACAGCAGGATCTGAATCGTACGGATGGTGCCCTCGATCGTCACCAGGAAGTGCGTGGCGATCAGGTCGGAGCTCGCCGCGGCCCACAGGACCGCGTAGAAGGTGACTCCGGCGGCGCCGATGGCGGTGCGCACCGGGGCGTTGCGCGGACGCTCGGCGATGTGGTGCTCGCGCTTGTCTCCGGTGATCCAGCCTTCGATGAAGGGGTAGAACGCCACGAGCGCGAGGAACACCGGCAACACCAGGAGCGGAAGCAGGATGTTCACGGGGTAGGTGTACCCGAAGAGCACGAACTCCAGGTGCGGAGGCACGAGGCGCAGCGCACCGTCGGCGAATCCGATATACCAGTCCGGCTGGGTTCCGGCGGACACGGGGGAGGGGTCGTAGGGGCCGTAGTTCCAGATCGGGTTGATGGTGAAGAAGGCGCCCATGAGCACGAGCATCCCGAAGACGATGAAGAAGAACCCGCCCGCCTTCGCGGCGAACACCGGCATGACCGGCACACCGACGACATTGTCGTTGGTGCGACCGGGGCCGGCGAACTGGGTGTGCTTGTTGATGATCATCAGCAGCAGGTGCACGCCGAGCGCCGCCACGAGGATCGCGGGCAACAGCAGGATGTGCAGGGTGAAGAGCCGCGGGATGACATCCGTCCCCGGGAACTCGCCGCCGAACAGCAGCCAGGAGATCCAGGTGCCGATCACCGGGATGGCCTTGACCATGCCGTCGATGATGCGCAGTCCGTTGCCCGAGAGCAGGTCGTCGGGGAGCGAGTATCCGGTGAAGCCCTCGGCCATCGCGAGGATGAAGAGCACGAACCCGACGAACCAGTTGAGCTCACGCGGTTTGCGGAACGCGCCGGTGAAGAACACCCGCAGCATGTGGAGACCGATGGATGCCACGAACAGGAGGGCGGCCCAGTGGTGCACCTGTCGCATCAGGAGGCCACCGCGCACGTCGAACGAGATGTCGAGCGACGAGGCCATCGCGGCGGACATCTCGAGTCCCTTGAGCGGCACGTAGGAGCCGTCGTACTCGACCTCGGTCATGGACGGGTCGTAGAAGAACGTCAGGAATGTGCCGGTCAACAGGATGACCACGAAGCTGTAGAGCGCCACCTCGCCGAGCATGAACGACCAGTGGTCGGGGAAGATCTTGCGGCCCAGTTCGCGGGTGATGCCCGAGATGCTGGTGCGCTCGTCGATGTAGTTCGCCGCGGCCCCGGTGAACCGTTGACCGGGGGTCTTGACGGCGGTCGGGGTGTCGGACTCGTTGCGAGTCGGTGCAGTGGTCATGAGCGATCCCAGTAGCTCGGACCGACCGGCTCATCGAAGCCCTTCTGGGCGATGAGGTAGCCGTCGGCGTCAACGGTGATGGGGAGTTGCGGGAGGGGCCTGGCGGCAGGCCCGAAGATGACCGCACAGTGGTTGGTCACGTCGAAAGTCGACTGATGGCAGGGGCAGAGCAGGTGGTGCGTCTGCTGCTCGTAGAGGGCCACGGGGCACCCCACGTGCGTGCAGATCTTCGAGTACGCGACGATGCCGTCGTACGACCAGTCGGCGCGTTCGGGAAGTTCGTTGAGGTCTTCGGGCTTCAGGCGCATCAGCAGCACCGCGGCCTTCGCCTTCTCCTCGAGCTTGTGCTCGGACTCGTTCAAACCCTCGGGGATCACGTGGAACACCGAACCGATGGTGACCTCGGAGGCCTTGATCGGGATGCCGGAGGGGTCTTTCGTGAGCCGCACATCCTTGTCCCACATGGTCACCTCGAGGGCGGCGGCGGGGTCGGACGTCGGCCCGAGGTCGCGGAACAGCACGATCGCCGGGATCGGGGTGGCGATGAGGGCACCGATCAGGGAGTTGCGGATGAGAGCTCTGCGCCCGAACCCCGACTCCTCGTTGCCGGCCGTGAAGACCGCCACCGCCTTCGCCCGCGTCTCGTCGGTGCCGCGAGTGGTGTGGCGCATCTCCACCATCTCCTCGCCGCTCATGAGGTTCTTCGCCCAGTAGACGGCACCGACACCGATGCCGAGGAGGCCGAGTGCTATGCCGATGCCGAGCATGGCGGTGTTCAGGCGGATGGATGAGCTGTCGCCCGGCACGAGAGGGAAGGCGGCGTAGGCCGCGATGGCGAGCACACTGCCGATGATCGACGTGTAGAAGAGGGTGTAGACCCGGCGCTCCGCCTGGCGGTCTTTGCGTGGGTCCTCGTCGGTCACCCTCGCGCGATGCGGCGGGAGCCCGGGGTTCTGGAACGAGTCGGAGGCGACGACGGCGGTTCCGGGGTTGCTTGCACGGTGCGCGCTCCCGGCGTGGTCGACGCGGTCCACCGCCGACCCCGGTCCGGAACCCGCTTCCGGGCCCGATACGGCATCGGCGTGACCGCCGGTGTCGTGCTGTGCCATGTGTCGTGCCCTTCGCTGTGGAGAGGTTTAGCGCGTGAACTTAATCCTACGTCGAGATCCGACCGGATCAACTCGCTTTCGCGGCGATCCAGATGGTGACTCCGACGATCGCGCCGAGTCCGAAGATCCAGATGAAGAGACCTTCCGAGACCGGACCCAGGTTGCCGAGGTCGAATCCGCCTGGCGAGGGGTTGTCGTCGAGATACTTCAGGTAGGTGATCACGTCGGCCTTCTGCTCCGGAGTGATGTTGAGATCGTTGAACACCGGCATGTTCTGCGGTCCGGTGACCATCGCCTCGTAGACGTGCACGGCCTCGACATCCGCCAGTCCCGGTGCGTACTTGCCTTCGGTGAGCGCGCCGCCGGCCCCTGCGACGTTGTGGCACATCGCGCAGTTGATGCGGAAGAGCTCTGCGCCCTCGGTGGCGTCTCCGTCACCCTGCAGGTACTCCTCATCCGGGATGCCGGGGCCGGGAGCCAGTGAGGCGATGTACGCACCCATGGCGTCCGACTGCTCCTGGGTGAACTGAACGGGCTTCTTCTGCGCCTGCGGGCCGCTGGCGGCGAGGGGCATGCGCCCCGTCATGACCTGGAAGTCGACGGATGCCGCGCCGACGCCGTAGAGGCTCGGTCCCTGCTCGGAGCCCTGAGCACTCAACCCGTGGCAGGTGGCGCAGTTCGAGGCGAACAGCTTCTGGCCGTCTTCGACGACCGACTGGGTGGCCTCGGTGGTCTCCGCGGAGGCGGTCGAGGTGAAGAGCGCGTACGCGCCGCCGGTGGTCAGCAGCCCGATGAGGATCAGCGACACCGTCGCGAGGGGATGCCGACGCCCTGTCTGCCGCTTCCGTCTGCTGGAGGACGGTGAGTGTGTGCGCATGCTGTGCCGGATTCCCGATCTGTCGTGTGCGGTCTATTTGAGGACGTAGATGACCAGGAACAACCCGATCCAGACCACGTCGACGAAGTGCCAGTAGTACGAGACGACGATCGCGCGCGTCGCCTCCTTGTGTCCGAAGTTCTTGACCGCGAAGGCGCTGGCGATCACGAGCAGGAAGGCGATCAACCCCGCTGTCACATGGATGCCGTGGAACCCGGTGGTCAGATAGAACGCCGATCCGTAGGAGTTCGAGTAGATCGCGAGGTCTTCGCCGACGAGCACTGCGTACTCGTAGACCTGCCCGGTGACGAAGATGGCGCCCATCGCATAGGTGAGGAAGAACCACTCCACCATGCCCCACTCGGACATCTTCCATCCCGTCGCCCTCGGCTGGAGGCGCTCGGCCGCGAACACCCCGAACTGGCAGGTGACCGACGACAGCACGAGGATGGCGGTGTTGACGCTCGAGAACGGGATGTTCAGCAGGGCCGACTCGGACTCCCACAGGCCCGGCGACGTCGACCGGAGCGTGAAGTAGATCGCGAACAGCCCGGCGAAGAACATGACCTCACTGCCGAGCCACACGATGGTGCCCACCGCCACGATGCTCGGCCGGTTGACGACGGGGGCGCCGACAGACCGCGGCAGGGAGGTAGTGGTCACCCTTCCATTATGACCCGAAGATCGCGTGCCGGAGGTCATTCCCACCGCCCATCGGAGCACGCGGGGCGTGCGGCATAGGATCGCAGCCATGCCGATCGACCGCACCTGGACCTCCCTGCTCACCGCCCTCCTGGCCGGGGAGGACCTGTCGGTCGGCGAGGCCTCGTGGGCGATGCACGAGGTCATGGCGGGCGACGTCTCCGAGGCCCGGCTCGCGGCGTTCCTCGTGGCCCTGCGAGCGAAGGGGGAGACCGTCGACGAGATCGTCGGATTCCGCGACGCGATCCTGCAGAACGCGGTCCCGCTCGCCGTCGACCCGCTGGGCCTCGACATCGTCGGGACCGGAGGGGACAGGTTCGGAACGGTCAATGTGTCGACCATGGCCTCGGTGGTGGCCGCGGCATCCGGTGTTCCGGTGATCAAGCACGGCAACCGGGCTGCGAGCTCGTCGTCGGGGTCGTCGGATGTGCTCTCCGCCCTCGGCATCGACCTCGAGCAACCCGCCGAGCGGGTCGCGGCGGTACTCGGAGAGGTGGGCGTCACCTTCGCCTTCGCGGCGATGTTCCACCCGGGGTTCCGTCATGCCGCGGCGACGAGGCGGGAGATCGGGATCCCCACGGTGTTCAACTTCCTCGGTCCGCTCTGCAACCCGGCGAGGCCGGAGGCGTCGGCCGTCGGGGTGGCCGACGCCTCGAAGGTGCCGTTGATCGTGGGCGTGTTCCAAACCAGGGGGGCGACGGCTCTCGTGTTCCGCGGCGACGACGGTCTCGACGAGTTGACCACGACCGGGCACAGTCACCTGTGGGAGGTGTCGCGCGGCGGGGTGACCGAGCACGACCTCGACCCGCTCGACCTCGGCATCGGGCGGTCGACGATCGAGGATCTGCTCGGGGGGGATGCCGCACACAACGCCGCGGTGGCCCGCGACGTGTTCGGCGGCGCGCGTGGCGCGGTGCGGGACATCGTGCTGCTGAACGCCGCGGCCGGGCTCGTCTCCTTCGACCTCGCGCGGGACCGCTCCCAGAGCGATCGGACCCTGCTCGACAGGCTCCGTGAGAAGCTCGGGATTGCGGCGGAGGCGATCGACTCCGGAGCGGCGACGCGCACCCTCGACCGCTGGGTGCAGGCGACGCGACGCCGCTGAAGCGTGCTTTCAGACGTCGAGCCGATACCCGCGCTTGATCACGGTGGCGACGAGGCCGGCGTCGGGCAGTGACTGCCGCAGCCTGCTGATCGCGACGTCGACGGCGTGGTCGTCCATGGCGTCGGGGGCGGTGGCGGCGAGGTCGGACCGCGACACCACGGCACCGCTCGCGGCGACGAGCGGTCTCATCATCGCGAGCGAGGTGGGAGGCAGTGGCACGCTCGCATCGCCGACCCTGAGCAGTCGGCCGCGGAGTTCGAGAGCCCCATGGGTCGTGGTGAGTCTCGCGACGCGATGACCCTCGAGGTGTTCGCAGACCAGTCGGATGAGGGCGCCCATCCGGAACCGATCGGGGACGACGGGGCGCAGTCCGGCCGCGATCAGCGGTGCGGCGGTGACCGGTCCGACCGCCGCGGGCACGACCTGGTCGGCCAGCGCGCGCAGCACTCCGTCGAGGCGCCCCATGCCGTCCGCCGCGGAGAAGAGGGCGTCGACGGCCGGCGCACTCGTGAAGGTGACGGCGTCGACCGCCCCCGAGCGGACGGCGTCGACGAGCCTCGCGACCCGGGTCGAATCCTCGGGGAGCACCCATCGGTAGGGGGCGACGGTCAGCACCCTCGCGCCGGCCGCCGCCAATCGCTCGAGCTGGGCCTCGTCGGTGAAGCCGTGCAGCTGCACCGCGACGGTCGACCCCGCGGCGCCGTCGCGGAGCACGTGGTCGACGAGCGATCTCGTGGTCTCCTCGTCGCTCATCCCGGCGTCGTCGAGACCCGCCGCCCGCACCGCACCGCGGGCCTTGGGGCCTCGCACGAGGATGCGCGAGCGGCTGAGGGTGTCGGTGAGCCGACGGCCGAGCCCCGCGGCATCCGCGGCCTCGAGCCACCGTCGGATGCCGTACGAGGTGGTCGCGAGGAGCACGTCGGGTGCGGCGGCGATCACCGCGAGGGTGTCGGTCGTGAGGGCGGCGTCGTCGTCGGTCGCGGCGATGCGGATCGCGGGCGCATGCAACACTTCGGCGCCGCGTCGCTCGAAGGCGGCGATGAGGTCTTCCGACCGGCGGTCGGAGGTGACGCCGATGCGGAACCCGGCGAGCTGGTCCGGGCGGAAGCCCGGCGAGGGCTCTGACGGGATGTCGGTCACGGTGGCTCCGTCGACGGGGGTGGTCACGGCTCTGACGGTCACTCCTCCGCGAGGAGGACTGCGGCGGAGTCGATCAGTTCGACGGCGGCGACATCGGCGCTCGCGGCCCATCGTACGACCTCGCCGATCACCAGCACCGCGGGGGAGCGGACACGCACTCGCGACGCGATGCCGACGATCTCGCCGAGGGTGGTGATCGTGGTGCGTTGACTCGAGGAGAAACCCCGCTCGACGATCGCCACGGGCACGGCGTCGCTCAGCCCGTGACGCCGCAGTCCCGCGGCGAGGTGGGGGAGGGTGCCCACGCCCATGAGCACCACGATGGTCGATGCGAGCCCGACGAGATGGGAGAGCTCGACGTCGTCGAGCGGCACGTGCCCCGAGACGACCGTGAACATGCGGCTGACGTCCCGATGGGTGACCGGGATGCCCGCGGCCGCCGGCACCGCGATCGCACTCGTCACCCCCGACAGCACCCTCACCGGCACGCCGGCCTCCCGGCAGGCCGCGACCTCCTCGCCGCCCCGCCCGAATACGAAGGGGTCCCCGCCCTTCAGCCTCACCACGGAACGCCCGTGGAGGGCGTGCTCCACGAGCAGGGAGTGGATCCCGCTCTGCGGCACGGCGTGATGGCCCGGGGTCTTGCCGACATCGATGAGCTCAGCACCGGGCGCGAGCTCCGCCAGTCGCTCAGACGGCACGAGCCTGTCGTAGAGCACGACGTCGGCCGCGCGCAGAGCAGCGATCGACGCCGTCGTCATGAGGCCGGGGTCGCCCGGTCCGCCGCCGACGAGCGTGACCTGCCCGATCAGCGAGACGGGGGACGCGGGCTCCCGGCACAGCAGCACCCGCGCCTCGGAGCAGGCGGCGCCGAGCATCCCGTGGTCGGCATCCGCACCGACCACGATGACGAGATCCACATCGGCGATCAGCGTGGCCCATCGGTTGTGGGCCTCCTGGTCGCGGGCCTGAGCGCCGGAGACGTTCCGACCCGACCGCTCGCCCGACGACTCGGTCGACCGCGGGGCGAGCCGCACACGTGCCCCTGCAGCACGGCAGCGGGCGATGGTGTGGCGAGCCTCGCCCGTGTGCCCTACCACGAGCACGGTGCGGCCGAGGAGTTCGATGTCGGAGACCTCCACGTCACACCCTCGCGGAGTCGGAAGGACGGACCGGGATGACGGCGCCGGCGAGCATCACCGGAGAGGCCCGTTCATCGGCGCGCGCGGGCCTCGGCTGATCGCGTTCGAGCACCTGCACGACGGAGGGGTCGGGCGTGGACGGCGCGTTCACGAACGACCTGAATCTGACCAGTCGCTCTGGATCCCTGAGGGTGGCCGCCCACTCGTCCTCGTAGTTGCCGATGTGCCTCGCCATGGCCGCCTCGAGTTCGGCCGCGATGCCGAGGCTGTCTTCGCAGACCACGGCGCGCACGTGGTCGAGGCCGCCGTCGAGTTCCTCCTGCCATCGGGCTGTGCGCTGCAGGCGGTCGCCGGTGCGGATGTAGTACATCAGGTACCTGTCGATGTAGCTGATGAGGGTGCGGTCGTCGAGATCCTGGGCGAGCAATTGGGCGTGGGCGGGCAGGAAGCCACCGTTGCCCCCCACGTAGAGGTTCCAACCCTTCTCGGTCGCGATGACGCCGACGTCTTTGCCGCGGGCCTCCGCGCACTCGCGGGCGCATCCCGAGACGCCGAGCTTGAACTTGTGGGGGGCACGGAGTCCCCGATACCGCAATTCGAGTCCGATGGCCATGGCCACGGAGTCCTGCACCCCGTAGCGGCACCAGGTCGATCCGACGCACGACTTCACAGTGCGGAGCGATTTGCCGTAGGCGTGCCCGGATTCGAATCCCGCGTCGACGAGGATCGTCCAGATCTCGGGCAGTTGCTCGAGTCTCGCTCCGAACAGGTCGATCCTGAGCCCGCCGGTGATCTTGGTGTACAGGCCGAACTGCTCGGCGACCTCGGCGATCACCTTGAGCTTCTTCGGGGTGATCTCACCGCCGGGGATGCGCGGCACGACGGAGTAGGTGCCGTCCCTCTGCATGTTGGCGAGGGCTCGGTCGTTGGTGTCCTGCAGCGCGCCTCTGCCGCCGTCGAGGACATAGTCGCCGGTCTGGGTCGCGAGGATGGAGGCCATCACGGGTTTGCAGATGTCGCAACCGAGGCCCGAGCCGAAGCGCTCCATGATCTGTTCGTAGGAGGTGAGCTGCAGGATCCGCACGGATTCGAAGAGCTCGCTGCGGCTCAGGGCGATGTGCTCGCAGAGTGCCCTGGAGACCTCGACGCCGGCCTTCGTCAATTCCGACTCCAGCACCTTCTTGACCAACGGCACGCAGGATCCGCACTGGGTCCCCGCGCGGGTGCAGGCCTTCAGCGCGGCGAGCTCGGTGCAGGCCTCGCCGTGATCGCCCCGGATCGCCTCGCGCACGGCTCCGACCGAGACGTTGTTGCACGAGCAGAGCTGCACGTCATCCGGCAGTTCACCGCTCGTCGGCGCCTCACCCCCCGCCGCCGAGAGGTAGGCACCGGGTTCTGCCGGCAGCTCTCGACCGAGGAGCGGTCGCAGTGACGTGAAGGGCGCGGCATCCCCCACGAAGATGCCGCCCAGGAGGGTTTTCGCATCGTTCGAGACCACGATCTTCTGGTAGAGGCCGCGCGCGGGGTCTGCGTACACGACCTCGAGCGCGTGCGGGGTACGGGCGAACGCGTCGCCGAAGCTCGCCACCTCCACGCCGGACAGCTTGAGCTTCGTGGCGTCGTCGATCCCCGGGAACAGCGCGTCACCGCCGTGCATCCTGTCCGCGACGACCTCCGCCATCGCGTTCGCGGGGGCCACGAGTCCGACACAGGTGCCGTCGATGCTCGCGACCTCGCCTATCGCCCAGATTGCGGGATGCGACGTCGAGCAGTCCGGGCCGATGACGACGCCACCGCGCGCACCGAGTTCCAGCCCGGCGTCTCGGGCGAGCTCGTCTCGCGGGGTGATGCCGATCGAGAAGACGACGAGATCGGCCTCGAGCAGTCGACCGTCGGCCAGTTCCACGCCCTCGACCTGGCCGGTCGTCGACGCCACGATGGCGGACGGCCTGGTGCCCAGGGCCAGTTCGATCCCCTGCGCGCCGATGAGTCGACCGAGCGCCTGGCCTGCTCCCTCATCGAGCTGGGCGGACATCAGCCATCGCCCGGAATGCACGATGGTCGTCGCCCCGCCGAGTCGCTGGAGCCCTCCCGCGGCCTCCAGTCCGAGCAGACCTCCTCCCACCACGACCACCCGAGTCGGCCTCCCGAGCGCCGTGGCGAGTCTGCCGAGCTCACCCACGAGCAGGTCGACGTCGTCGATGGTGCGGTAGACGTGGCCGAGGCCGGATCCGGGGATGCTCGGAACCGCCGCCGCAGATCCTGTGGCGAGCACGAGGTCGTCGTAGGGGAGCGCCTCGCCGCTCGCGAGGGTGACGGTGTTCGCATCGGCGTCGATGCGCACGACCCTGCACCCTCCGCGGAAGGCTATGGGGCCGGTCCAGAGTCCGGGATCGCCGAGGGTGAGGTCCTCGGCGCCGACCAGCCGTCGGGAGAGCGCGACCCTGTCGTACGGCAGATGCACCTCATCGCCGAGGACGGTGACACGGAGGGATCGGCGTGCCGCCGCGGCATCCTGGCCCGCTGTCTCGCCGGTGGCGGCATCCGTGCGTGCGGCATCCCGTGCCTTCATCGCCTCGGCGAATCGATGCGCCGCCGGCCCCCCTCCCACCACGACGATGTGACGGGTAGAGGGCTGTGCTCCGGCGTTGCGCATGCGGCGCCCTCCGCGATCGGGGTGGTGGTGCTGGGGGTGGTGGTGCTCGATACGACCAGAGCCTAGAAAGCGCTCGTTTCCCCGTGATTGCGCCGACGTAACGCCGTGTGACGGTGACCTCACCGATCGGCTGATGGGCTGTGAGGTGTTCGTTACCGACCCGACACGTCACCGCACCGGGGCCGAAACGTCGTCGCCCTAGCGTGGCGGGACGACCCGATCACCACGACGGATGACCGCGACTCGACGAATGCGAGTCGCGACGAACGCCACTCGACAGGTTCCACTCGACAGGACAGGAGCGCCATGACGATCACCCCGCAGGTGGTGCCGGTCCGCGACGCACCGCTTCTCGACACACCGCCGGTCGACACGCGTTCGCCGGAGGAGACGCTGTGGACGACAGTGTGCGACCTCGAACAACTGGAGCCGCTGTGGGGGGAGGCTGCGTTGATCGGAGACGAGCAGGTCGCGCTGTTCCTGCTGCCCGACGGCAGACTCTTCGCCGTGTCGAACCGCGACCCGGCCACGGGTTCGTACGTCATGTCGCGCGGCATCGTCGGGTCGCGGGGGGAGCGCCCGACGATCGCCTCACCCCTGCACAAGCAGGTCTTCGCCCTCGAGAACGGCGACTGCCTGACCGACGTCTCCCTCTCACTCCAGACCTTCCCGATTCGCGTACGCGGTCGCAGCGTGCAGATCGGGATGCCGCGGCCTGGCGACAGACCGAACCCCGACTGATCCCGATCAGCACGACGACCCCATCGCTCCGCTCCACCCAACCAGTTCGGAGAATGCCATGACCGCGCCCACCACCACGTCGACCCCCTCAGCCGCTCCGCTCGCACCGGGCGGCGCCAGCGACCCGACCTCGGCCGCCGGCGACCCGGCCTCGACCGTCGGGCTGGTGCACCGCCCGGGCCGCTGGATCGACAACTGGCAGCCGGAAGACGTCGAACAGTGGGAGGGGCGAGGGCGGACCATCGCGAGCCGCAACCTCAAGTGGTCGATCTTCGCCGAGTTCCTCGGATTCGTCGTCTGGCAGCTGTGGAGCATCGTCGTCGTCTCGCTGCCCGCGGTGGGGTTCGCCTTCGACACCGGGCAGATCTTCTGGCTGATCTCGATCCCGAGCCTCGTGGGCGCGACACTGCGCCTGCCGTACACGTTCATGGTTCCGAAGTTCGGCGGTCGCAACTGGACGATCGTGTCTGCCGGGCTGCTGCTCATCCCCTCGATCGCACTCGGATTCGCCGTGATGAACCCGGAGACGCCGTTCGGAGTCATGCTGCTCATCGCCGCCCTCGCCGGTTTCGGCGGCGGCAACTTCGCCAGCTCGATGGCGAACATCACCTTCTTCTATCCGCAGAGCCAGAAGGGGTGGGCACTCGGGCTCAATGCCGCGGGCGGCAACGTCGGTGCGGCCATCGCGCAACTGGTCGTACCGATCGCGATCACGATCGGCGCGGCATCCACTCTCAATCTCTGGCTCGCCGGCTTCATCTGGGTGCCGTTCATCCTGCTGGCGATGTGGGGCGCGTGGAGGCACATGGACAACCTGTCGAGCGCGAAGTCCGACTTCGCCGCCTCGCTCGCCGCGGTGCGCGAGCCGCACCTCTGGATCATGGCCGTGCTCTACATCGGCACCTTCGGGTCGTTCATCGGGTTCGCCAGCGTCTTCCCGAAACTCATCGTCGACCAGTTCCCGACGTTCTCGACGTTCACCGTGGGCAGCGCGTCGCTCGGTCTCGCCTTCCTCGGCGCGCTGGTCGGCTCGCTGTCGCGCCCCTTCGGCGGCAGGCTCGCCGACAGGTTCGGGGGAGCGGCGATCACGGTGTGCGCCTTCGCGGTGATGGCCCTCGGCGCGCTCCTGGTGGTCTTCACCCTGCCGCTGGCGAATTTCTGGGTGTTCCTCGGATGCTTCCTGCTCCTGTTCGTCGCGGGCGGGATCGGCAACGGCTCGACGTACCGGATGATCCCGAGCGTCTTCTCGGCCAGAAGCGGCGTTCACGACGCGCACCTGAACTCCGGAGACGTCGGCACCCAGCGCAAGACCGCGGCGGCCCTCGGCATCATCTCCGCGGTCGGCGCCTACGGCGGATTCGTCATCCCGCAGGTGCTCAGTCTCTCGAAGACCACCACGGGCGACTACTCGAGCGCGATGTTCGGCTTCGTCGGTGCCTACATCGTGCTGATGGCCGTGACGGCATTCTTCTACCTGCGACGCGGATCGTCGGTCGCCGGGCAGAGGATCTGACCCGGTGGTGCCCGTCACCACCGCTGCTCCGGACTCCTCCGCGACGGCGACGCACTGCCCGTACTGCGCTCTGCAGTGCGCGATGGCGCTCACGGCGGACGCCCGGACCGGTGGTGCCGTCGTCGCGGGACGCGATTTTCCCACCAATCGCGGAGGCCTGTGCAAGAAAGGATGGACCTCGGCCGAACTGCTGCATTCGCCTGATCGCCTCCTCGAACCGATGGCACGACAGAGCGACGGCACCTTCACGCCCATCGGTTGGGATGACGCGCTCGACCTCATCGCCGGCCGGTTGCGGGCGCTGCGGCGCGACCACGGGGCCGACTCCGTCGGGGTCTTCGGCGGCGGCGGCCTCACGAACGAGAAGGCCTACCAGCTCGGCAAGTTCGCGCGGCTCGCGCTGGGCACCTCCCGCATCGATTACAACGGCAGATTCTGTATGTCGTCGGCGGCGGCCGCCGGAACGCGGGCGTTCGGGCTCGACCGGGGCCTGCCGTTCCGGGTGGACGAGCTCGACGCGGCATCCACGATCCTGCTGCTCGGGTCGAACGTGGCGGAGACGATGCCCCCGTTCATCGGCCATCTCGAGGGTGCCAGGGCGGCCGGAGGGCTCATCGTCGTCGATCCTCGCGTGTCGTCGACGGCCAGACTCACCGACGACGGCGCCGGGATGCACGTGCAGCCGACGCCGGGCAGCGATCTCGCACTGCTGCTCGGCCTCACCGCGATAGTCATCGCGGAGGGGCTCGCCGACACCGGGTACCTTGAGGCGCGGACCAGCGGGTTCGCCGACCTCCGCGCCTCCGTCGCGGCATGGTGGCCGGAGCGGGTGCAGGCGGAGACCGGGGTGCCGGTCTGGCAGTTGCGCGCCATCGCCAGGAGGCTCGCGTCGGGTGGGGGCACCTACATCCTCACCGGCCGAGGTGTCGAGCAGCACGTGGACGGCACCGACACCGCCACGGCGGCGATCAATCTCGCGCTCGTGCTGGGACTGGTGGGCACCGAGCATTCCGGATACGGAACGTTGACCGGGCAGGGCAACGGCCAGGGCGGGCGGGAACACGGTCAGAAGTGCGACCAGCTGCCGGGCTACAGCAGGATCGTCGATCCGGTGGCGCGCGCGAGGGTCGCCGCAGTGTGGGGGGTCGACCCCGCCATCATCCCCGGCTCAGGCCTCCCCGCGGTCGAGCTGCTCGCGTCGATGGGGATGCGCGGCGGAGTGAGGGCTCTGCTGGTGCACGGCTCGAACGTCGTGGTGTCCGCACCGGACGCCGACAGCGTCCGTGTGGGCCTCGAGGCGCTCGACCTCCTCGTGGTGTGCGATTTCTTTTTCTCGGAGACGGCGAGCCTCGCAGACCTCGTGCTGCCGGTCACGCAGTGGGCCGAGGAGGAGGGAACGATGACGTCGCTCGAGGGGCGCGTCATCCGCCGCCGCCGTGCCGTGGATGCCCCGCCCGGGGTCCGCAGCGAGCTGTGGATCCTGAAGGAGCTCGCTCGGAGGCTCGACGCCCCCGGCATCTACAGCGCGGTGGCCGCCGAGGTGTTCTCCGAGCTCGCCGCGGCGTCTGCGGGAGGGCTCGCGGACTATTCGGGTATCGACTACGACCTGCTGGATCACGACGCGGAGGTCTACTGGCCGTACCCCTCGGGGTCGTCGGGCACTCCGAGGCTGTTCCTCGACAGGTTCGCCCATGACGACGGCCTCGCGAGGATGGTGCCCGTGCGACGCCGGACGTCGGATGCCGCGGCGCAGGTCGGCGGCGAGCTCACCCTCATCACCGGGCGCCTCCTCGAGCACTACCAGTCGGGCGCTCAGACCCGGCGGGTGCCGGAGCTGAACGACGCCCGGCCGGTGGCGACCGTGCAGATGCATCCCGCGACGGCGCTCCGCCTCGGCATCGACGGCGACTCACTCGTCGAACTCGCGAACCCCCGCGGCGTCGTCCGGGTGCGCGCCGAGATCACCGTGGGCATCCGACCGGACACGGTGTTCCTCCCGTTCCACTTCGCCGCCGATCAGTGCGCGAACCTCCTCACCGCCGCCGTCACCGACCCGGTGTCCGGCATGCCGGAGTTCAAGCGCACCGCGGTGACCGTGCGGGTGCTCGCGGAGGTGCAGAGTGGATGATTCGACACTGCGGGGAGGGTCGGAACGGGGCGACCCGCGACGCATCGTCGTGATCGGCTTCGGTCCCGTCGGTGCCCGGTTCGTCGACGAGCTCGTGCCAGCTCTCGAGGCCGGACTCGTCGAGGTGACGGTGGTCGGGGCGGAGGAGGGCGACCCGTACAACCGCGTGCTCGTCGCCGAATACGCGGTGGGGCATACATCTCTCGGGGCGATGAGTCTGGGGGGATCGACCGCAGCCGTCGCCGCTGGAGCGCGCATCATCACCGGCGCGACGGTGACCGCGATCAGTCGCTCGCGCCGCGTCGTGACGGTCGTCAGAGGTGACCATTCGGAAGGCCTGCACTACGACAGGTTGATCTTCGCCACGGGCGCGCGCGCCAACGTCCCCACCCTCGACGGCATCGTGCGGGTGCGGCGCGATCACCTCGCTCCGTCGCCGGAGCCCGCGACGCTCGATTCCCCCGGCGGCGCGCTTCCCGTCGGGGTGACCACACTCCGCGATCTGGCGGACGCCGAACGGGTGCTCGACGCGGTGCGTGGCGCGCGGCGCATCGTCGTGCTCGGCGCAGGCGTGCTCGGAATGGAGATCGCGCTCGCCGCGTCATCCGTCGGGGCTCAGGTCTGCGTCGTGTACCACGGCGGGATCCCGATGGCGAGGAGTCTCGATCGGGGGAGCGGCACGGTTCTCGCTCGCGCGGCCAGGCGGGCAGGGGTCACGATGGTCGACCACACCCGGGCGGAGAGTATCGTGCTGCGGCTCGACGACGACGGCACCGAGAGGTTCGACGCCCTCGTCTGCGCCGACGGCAAGCAGATCTCGGGCGACCTCCTTCTGCTGTCGTGCGGAGTGGGCGCGCGGGTCGAACTCGCGCGGCTCGCCGGGCTCGACGTGGCCGCGGGCATCCTCGTCGACGACGGTCTGACCAGTTGGGCCGATTCCAGGATCTGCGCGATCGGCGACTGCGCCCAGATCGCGCCGCGGCCGGCTCTCGGGGATTCGACGGCGCCTCCGGTCGGTGCACCGTCCGGGCTCATCGGCCCGGGGTGGCGGCAGGCGGAGTGGCTCGCTGCGCGCATCATGGCGGAGCTGAGTGACGGAGTCGTCGTGCCGGCGATGGCCCGTGAGCGCCCCGCGCTGGTCGTGGTCAAGGCGGAGGGCATCGATGTGGTGGCGGCCGGTGACCTCTCGGCGGACCCCTGGGATGCCGAGTCTGCGCACACCGACACCGGGGGAGACCGCCCTCGGCACACCGACGCCGGTCGCCACGACGATTCATGTCGGCTGGCGGCCACGCAGGTCGCCGAGTGGGCGGATCCGGAGCACGGCAGATACGTGAAGATGGTCACCCGCGACGGCGTGCTCGAGGCCTTCGTGAGCGTGGGGATGCCGCGCACCGGCGCCGAACTGACCCTCCTGTACGAGCGGGGCAGCGAGTTGCCCGCCGACAGATCGGTGCTGTTGCGCTACGACGGACCCGACTACGAGCCGTCGTTCGGCGGCGACGGTTTCGCGCTCGAATCGACGGTGTGCTGGTGCAACGGGGTCACCGTGGAGTCGGTGGTGGATGCCGCGACCTCCGGTGATCGCACGGTCGCGTGTGTGAGTGCGGCGACCCGGGCGGGCACAGGATGCGGCGGATGCAGGGGCCGCATCGCCGACGTGATCGAGTGGGCGGGGGCAATCGGGTCGTAGCGGCCGGCCGGATGGAGTCACCGGTCGGGTGTGCCCGGTGACGCCGTTCCAGGCTCACCGAGCGCGAGCGCAGCCACCCGTTCTGAGAGTCGCCGCACCGTTTCCTCGCCGCCACCCTGCTGCGCCGCGGCGTAGCCGACGAGAAAGGTGGTGAGCGGGGCCGCCGGTCTCGCCACCCCGTGGGCGGCATCGCGCGCCAGATCGAGGATCGCGGCGATGTCGACCGTGAACGACTCGGGCAGGTCGAGGGCAGTCGAGACCCTCGCCACCCACAGCTCGAGTGTTTCGCCGGTCGGGCCCTGGTGCTCGGTCATGTCGCTCCCCGCTCTGACCGCGTGGTCCGCTTCTTCTCCAGGCTAGCCATGCCGGTCGAGGTGCTCAGGCGAGCCGGATGCCGTGACGGCGGGCATCCTCGACGGTGTCGACATCCGCACACGCCGCGTCCGGCACGGGCACGTCGACGAGTCGGAGGCCACTCAGCAGTGTGCGGAGCGCAAGTCCATCGACCGGAATACTCAGCACTCGGGTGAGAGCGATGATGGCGTAGACCGCGAGGAGAGGTTGACGGTGCCCGGACTCGTCGACGGCGACGACTCCGTCGGCGCCATCCGGACCGGTCACGTGAGTTCTCGCCGCGTCGAGGAGAGTTGGTACGGCGTCCTCAGGTCGAAGCAGGTCGGCTGCCAGCACCAGAACCAGGGGAGTGGCGCCTGCGCTGAGACATCGGATGCCTGCCCCCAGCGCCGCGGACGGACCGCCGCCCGGGGGATCCTCGAGTACCCACTCGACCCCATTGATCGAGTCTCTCCGAGGCCCGACAGCGCAGACGCGAGCCGCGCCACCGGTCGCCGCGATCGCCCGCTCCAGCAGCGTCAGTCCGTCGAACTCGAGGGCCGCCTTGTCGACCCCGCCCAGACGGGATCCCCTCCCTCCGGCGACGATGATCGCGCTGAAGGGAGGGGATCCCATCACGGGCAGGCCCGGAGCCGGATCAGACGACGTCGTCGTCGACCCAGTCGAAGGTCTTCGTCACGGCCTTCTTCCAGTTGCGCAGCAGGCGCTCGCGCTCATCGCTGTCGAGGTTCGGCGTCCAGCGGGCGTCCTCCTGCCAGTTCGCACGCAGTTCGTCGAGGTCCGACCAGAATCCGACCGCGAGCCCCGCGGCGTAGGCGGCACCGAGCGCGGTGGTCTCCGCGACGACGGGGCGAACGACGGGCACGTTCAGGATGTCGGCCTGGAACTGCATCAACTCGTTGTTGGCCACCATGCCGCCGTCGACCTTCAACTCGGTGAGGTCCACTCCGGAGTCGGCGTTGACCGCGTCCAGCACCTCGCGGGTCTGGAACGCCGTCGCCTCGAGCGCGGCGCGAGCGATGTGGCCCTTGTTGACGAACCTGGTCAGGCCCACGAGGGCACCACGGGCATCCGGCCTCCAGTAGGGGGCGAACAGTCCCGAGAACGCGGGCACGAAGTACACGCCGCCGTTGTCATCGACCGTCTTGGCGAGCGCCTCGATCTCGGGAGCGGAATCGATGAGGCCGAGGTTGTCGCGCAGCCACTGGATGAGCGAACCCGTCACCGCGATAGCGCCCTCGAGCGCGTAGTGCGGGGCATCGTCGCCGAGCTTGTAGCCCAATGTCGTGAGCAGGCCGTTCTCGGAGTGCACGATGTCGGTGCCGGTGTTGAAGATCAGGAAGTTACCGGTGCCGTAGGTGTTCTTCGACTCGCCCTTGTCGAACGCTGCCTGGCCGAAGGTGGCGGCCTGCTGGTCTCCGAGGATGCCGGCGACCGGCACCTCGCGCAGGAGGCTGGAGTCCGACACCGTTCCGTAGATCTCCGACGAGCTCTTGATCTCGGGGAGCATCGACTTCGGCACGCCGAACGCGGCGAGGACGTCGTCGTCCCACTGCAGGGTCTCGAGGTCCATGAACATCGTGCGGGAGGCGTTGGTGACATCGGTGATGTGCACCCCTCCGTCGACGCCGCCGGTGAGGTTCCACGTCACCCAGCTGTCGGTCGTGCCGAACAGCAGATCGCCGGCCTCCGCCTTCTCGCGGGCCCCCTCGACGTTCTCGAGGATCCAGACGATCTTCGTGCCCGAGAAGTAGGTGGCGAGGGGGAGTCCGACGGTCTTCTTGAAACGCTCGACACCGCCGTCTTCGGCGAGCCTGTCGACGATCTTCTGCGTGCGGGTGTCCTGCCAGACGATCGCGTTGTAGACGGCCTTGCCGGTGTTCTTGTCCCAGACGACCGCGGTCTCCCGCTGGTTGGTGATACCGACGGCCTTGATGTTGTGACGGGTGATGTTCGCCTTCGAGAGCGCCTGTCCGATCACCTCTCGGGTGTTGTTCCAGATCTCGGCGGGGTCGTGTTCCACCCACCCGGCCTTCGGGAAGATCTGCTCGTGCTCGAGCTGGCCGGTCGAGATGATCGATCCGGCGTGATCGAAGATGATCGCGCGGGTGCTCGTGGTGCCCTGGTCGATCGAGAGGATGTAGTCGGTCATGCGGTTACCTCCATGTAACGGTGATGAACAGTCGGGTCGTGAGAGTAGGGGATCCGGCCGGGTCGTCGGTGACCCGGCCGGGAGCGTGATCAGCCGATCACGGGGAGCAACGGGATGGCCGCGAAGCCGGCGAGCATGCCGCCGATGACGGGTCCGACGACAGGCACCCACGAGTACGACCAGTCGCTCGACCCCTTGCCCTTGATCGGGAGCACGAAGTGGGCGATGCGCGGACCGAGATCACGTGCCGGGTTGATCGCGTAGCCGGTCGGCCCACCGAGCGAGGCGCCGATGCCGACAACCAGCAGGGCCACCGGCAGGGCGCCGAGCGCGGCGAGACCGCCGTCACCCTGCCTGCCACCGCCGAAGCCGATGACCACGAAGACGAGCACGAACGTGCCGATGATCTCGGTGACCAGGTTCCATCCGTAGCTGCGGATGGCGGGGCCGGTCGAAAACACACCGAGCTTGTTCGCGGCCTCGGGCTCGTCGTCGAAGTGCTGCTTGTACGCGAGCCACACGACCACGGCACCGAGGATGGCACCGACGAGCTGAGCGAGGATGTACATCACGACCGACACGAAGCTGACGTCGACACCGGAACCGAACTCGGTGGCGCCGTTCGCGACGAGCCCGAGCGTGACCGCCGGGTTCAGATGCGCACCCGAGTTGTAGGAGACGATCACACCGGCGAAGACCGCGAGGCCCCATCCGAAGTTGACCATCAGGAAGCCGCCCCCGAGGCCCTTGTTCTTGGCCAGAGCCACGTTCGCGACGACGCCGCAACCGAGCAGGACCAGCATCGCTGTACCGACGACTTCCGACAGGAAGACGATTCCGAGATTCTCCATGGTGCCCTTTCCTGGGACGCGATCGATGGTCGCGAATCGGGGCAACCATCGGTGGTTGCCTCCACCCTAGACCTCCTCACGAAGCGGCGCAGAGGGTAAGTTGTGACCAGGCGGCGCGCCGTGTCACGGCTTCTCGCGCCGCGGATTGATCGATCCACACCCGGAGGTTTTCAATGAAGAAACTCATCAACGATCCGAAGTCGGTGGTCGACGAGGCAGTCGCCGGAATGGCCGCCGCGCACCCCGATCTACTCGACGTCTCCACCGATCCGATCTACCTCGCACGCAGCGGTGGGGCGGTGCAGGGCAAGGTCGCGATCGTCAGCGGAGGCGGCAGCGGACACGAGCCCCTGCACGGCGGATTCGTCGGATTCGGGATGCTGTCGGCTGCCGTCCCCGGCCCGGTGTTCACCTCCCCGACCCCCGACCCGATCCTCGCGGCGACGAAGGCCGTCGACGGGGGAGCGGGGGTACTGCACATCGTGAAGAACTACACCGGAGACGTGCTCAACTTCGAGACGGCCGCCGAACTCGCCGAGGCCGATGGCATCACCGTCAAGACCGTCATCGTCGACGACGACGTCGCGGTCAAGGACTCGCTGTACACCGCCGGCCGTCGCGGGGTCGCAGGCACGGTGCTCGTCGAGAAGATCGCGGGCGCCGCAGCCGAGCGCGGAGACGATCTCGACGCCGTGGCCGCGATCGCCGCTCGCGTGAACGCGAACGCGAGATCGATGGGCGTCGCGTTGACACCGTGCACGGTGCCGCACGCGGGGGAGCCGAGCTTTACCCTCGCCGACGACGAGATCGAGATCGGCATCGGCATCCACGGTGAACCGGGCCGAGAGCGCATCAAGCTCGAGCCGGCCGACGCCATCGTCGACAGGCTGCTCGGACCGATCCTCGACGACCTCGGTCTCTCGAGCGGCGACGACGTGCTGCTCTTCGTCAACGGGATGGGCGGCACGCCGCAGGTCGAGCTGTACATCGCGTTCCGCCGGGCTGCCGAGGTACTCGCCGAGAGGGGCCTCACCGTGAGCAGGTCGCTCGTCGGCAGCTATGTCACGTCGCTCGAGATGCAGGGGATGTCGCTCACGGTGCTGCGCCTCGATCCCGAGTTCACCGAGCTGTGGGATGCCCCCGTGCAGACGGCCGCCCTCCGCTGGGGTCGCTGACGTGACTCTCCGAGCCGACTGGGCCCGCGCCTGGATCACCGCGAGCGCGGCGGTCATCGCCGAACACAGAGTCGAGCTCATCACCCTCGATCGGGAGATCGGCGACGGTGACCACGGCGAGAACATGGATCGGGGATTCTCCGCCGTGGTGGCGAAGCTGGCGGATGCCCCGGTCGACGCCACCCCGGCCGACCTGCTCAAACTCGTCGCGACCACCCTGATCTCGACCGTCGGCGGAGCCTCCGGACCCCTCGTCGGCACCGCGTTCCTCAAGGCGGCCGGTGCGATCGCCGGGCAGGAGACCCTCGACGGCGCGGCGATCGTCGCCCTGCTGACCGCTGCGCGGGACGGCATCGTGCTGCGCGGCAAGGCGGAGGTCGGCGACAAGACGATGATCGACGCCTGGACCCCCGCAGTGGATGCCGCGGCGCAGGCCCTCGCGGAGGGTGCCGCCGAGGCGCAGGTGCTCGCCGCCGCCGCCGCGGCCGCCGAGAGCGGAGCCGTCTCGACCGAGCCGCTCGTCGCCCGCAAGGGTCGAGCCAGCTATCTCGGGGAGCGCGCGATCGGGCACCGTGACCCCGGCGCCCAGTCGAGTGCCCTGTTGCTGCGCGCTGCTGCCGACGCGGCGGTCGCGTGAGCACGCCCGTCGTCGCAGTGGTGATCGTGTCGCACAGCGACCTGATCGCTCGGGGGGTGGTCGAATTGGCCGCCCAGATGGCCGGTTCGACCCGGATCGAGGCGGCGGGGGGCACCGACGAGGGCGGGATCGGCACGAGCTTCGACACGGTGAGCGCGGCGATCCTGAAGGCGGACGAGTCTGCGGGCGCCGGTGGTGGGGTCGTGGTGCTCTGCGACCTCGGCTCGGCGATCCTCACCGCCGAGACCGCGCTCGACTTCCTCGGCGACGAGCTGCGTTCGCGTGTCGCGATCGCCGACGCCCCGATCGTCGAGGGGGCTGTCGCCGCTGCGGTCGCGGCTGAGTCGGGGGCGGGGCTGACGGACGTCGTGGCGGCGGCCCAGAGCGCGTTCGGCGATTTCGCGACCCCGCTGGTCGAGCCCGCCGAGACCTCGAACGGGGATCTCGGCGCGCTCGATCACCGGGATGGCGCGCCCGCCGAGATCTCCGCCACCACCACGCTCGTCAACCGCGATGGACTCCATGCCAGGCCCGCCGCCGACTTCGTCAAGCTCGCATCGACCTTCGACGCCGTCGTCTCGGTCAACGGTGTCGACGCTAAGAGCCTGCTGCGCATCATGTCGCTCGGTCTCGGGGCGGGGTCGACCGTCACGATCCGGGCGACGGGAGCCGAGGCATCCGATGCCGTCGGCGCGCTCGTCGCTCTCGTCGAGTCGGGCTTCGGCGAGCCGGGGGCCAGCCAGTCGCCGACCTGACCACCGCGCGGGATCGAGCCGCGCCGATCAGCCGCGGGCGACGATGGAGTCGCGCACCTCTCGTCTGAGCACCTTGCCGATCAGCGACCTCGGCAACTCGTCCATCTGCACGACCCGTCGGGGCACCTTGTAGGCCGTGAGGTGCTCGCGGCAGAAGTCGCGGAGGGCGGCGGCGTCGAGGGCCGCGCCGTCGCGGAGCACGACAGCGGCCGCGACATCCTCGCCCCCCGCCTCCCGCGGAAGTCCGACCACCGCGGCTGCCTCGACGTCCGGGTGCATCATCAGGGTGTCCTCGACCTCGGAGGGCGAGACGTTGAAACCCCCGGTGATGATGAGCTCCTTGAGCCGATCGGTCACGGTCACGAACCCGTCGGCGGTGACGGTCACGATGTCACCGGTGCGCAGCCAGCCGTCAGGCAGCAGGGCAGCCGTCGACTCGGCGCCACGACGCCAGTACCCGCTGAAGACCTGGGGTCCGCGCAGCAGGAGCTCTCCGGCCTCGCCGACCGCCCTGTCGGTCGTCGGGTCATCGGGGTCGACCACCCTGATCTCCGTGCTCGGAAAAGGCACCCCGACGGTCCCGGGGCGGCGTGAGGGGCCGATCGGGTTGCCGATCGCGACGGGCGACGACTCGGTCATCCCGTATCCCTCGACGAGCAGACCGCCGGTGACCTCCTCCCACCGTTCGACCGTCGCCACGGGCAGGCTCATCGCCCCCGAGATGGCGAACCGGATGCTCGACAGGTCGACGTCCCCGCGTTCCGCCGACCGGGCGAGCTGATCGTAGATCGGGGGCACCGCGGGGAGGAAGGTCGGCGGCGACTTCTTCGCGGCGGCGAGCACGAGGCCGAGGTCGAACCGCGGGAACAGCACGAGGCGAGCACCGATGCTCATCGCGAAGGTGAGGCAGAGCGTCATCCCGTAGGCGTGGAAGAGAGGGAGCACGCCGTAGAACACCTCGTCGCCCGGCACGAGCCCCGGCACCCATGCGCGCCCCTGCAGCGCGTTCGCGTGAAGAGTGTGGTGGGTGAGGATGGCACCCTTCGGGGTTCCCGTCGTGCCGCTCGTGTACTGCAGCACCGCGACGTCGTCGACGGTCGGGCGTGCGTGCCGACTCGAGAGATGACCGCTCGAGAGAAGGTCGTCCCAGGTGAAGACACGCCTCGCCGAGGGGGTCGCGGTCATCGCCGCCCGCGCGGCCCGCGCCTTCGGAATGGGCAGCTTCAGCGCGATCCGCTTGCCGAACGGGAGAGCCTCGGTCAGATCGACCGACACGATCCGGCGCTGTCTGATGTCCGCCGGGAAGTCTGAGACGGTGTCGTGCACCTTGTCCCACACGATCGCCACCGTGGCGCCGTGATCCTCGAACTGGTGGCGGAGTTCCCGAGCCGTGTAGAGCGGATTGTGCTCGACCACGATGGCGCCGAGCCTCAGCACCGCGTAGAACGCGACGACGTGCTGCGGGCAGTTCGGCAGCACAATCGCCACCCGGTCACCCGCCGTGACGCCGGCCCGCCGCAACCCCTCCGCCGCCCGGGCGATCTGATCGCCGAGCTGCGAGTACGAGGTGGTCCTGCCGAAGAACTCGAGTGCGACGCGCGAATGGTACGTCGCGACGGCGTCGTCGAGCATGTCGACCAGGGAGCCCGTCGGATCGAGGATGTCGCGGGGCACCCCCTCGGCGTACGAAGACTGCCAGGGCCGCTGGTCGAAGGGGTTCATCGGGCTCCTCGCCGTCGAGGGAGGCCGGGGCGGCGTCATCCCGCTCCCAGTCTTCACCATGCCGGGTGTCGGCCGTTTCGCGACGGCAGTGATCGGCGCCGAGCCGAGGTCAACCCCAGCAGAGACAGAACGGATGCCCTGCCGGATCCGCGTACACCTGCCAGCCGTCGACGGCGTCCAGGTCGTCGGCAGGCTGGAGCAGACGGGCGCCGAGAGCCATGACCTCGTCGTGCGACGCGCGGATGTCGTCGACCGTGAGGTCGATGTGCAGCTGCTGGGGGGCGCCGTCCGGCCACTCCGGCGGCACCAGGTCCGGCGCGAGCTGCACGGCCAGACGCCGCTTGCCGTCGACGAGCACCGTGTGCCAGTCGTTTGCCGCGGCATCCACAGTGCCTCCCAGGAGGCGAGCCCAGAAGCTGCTCTCGGCGGCGAGGTCGGGGGCGTCGAGCACGGTGATCTGATCTCGGATTCTCATGGACCCTGTCTACCGCGCGCCACCGATGCCCGCCAGGGTGGAGCGTCTGAACCGCGCCGGCCGGCGAGCGGCAGGGGGTGCCCCGGCGGGCCCCTACAGTTGTCAGCATGTCCAAAGTGCTCAGCAGTCTGCCCGTCGGCGAGCGGGTCGGAATCGCCTTCTCGGGAGGGCTGGACACCTCGTGCGCGGTGGCCTGGATGCGCGAGAAGGGGGCCGTGCCCTGCAGCTACACCGCCGACATCGGGCAGTACGACGAGCCTGACATCGGAGCCGTGCCCGACCGCGCGAGGGAGTACGGCGCCGAGATCGCCCGACTCGTGGATGCCCGCGGCGCCCTCGTCGAGGAGGGGCTCGTCGCCCTGCAGTGCGGCGCGTTCCATATCCGGTCGGGGGGCAAGACCTACTTCAACACCACCCCTCTCGGTCGCGCGGTGACCGGCACGATGCTCGTGCGGGCCATGAAAGACGACGGCGTCGACATCTGGGGCGACGGTTCCACCTACAAGGGCAACGACATCGAGAGGTTCTACCGCTACGGTCTGCTCGCGAACCCGCGCCTACGGGTCTACAAGCCGTGGCTCGACGCCGACTTCGTGAACGAGCTCGGCGGGCGCACCGAGATGAGCGAATGGCTCGTCGCGCGGGGCTTCCCCTATCGCGACTCGGCCGAGAAGGCCTACAGCACCGACGCCAACATCTGGGGTGCGACCCACGAGGCCAAGCTGCTCGAGGAT
Organism: Actinomycetota bacterium; assembly: GCA_041165365.1. Taxonomy (GTDB): domain Bacteria; phylum Actinomycetota; class Actinomycetes; order Actinomycetales; family Microbacteriaceae; genus Marisediminicola. Next base: position 58,765 of record JBEANR010000127.1, read on the forward strand.
CTCAGCTCCGGGCTCGACCTCGTCGAACCGATCATGGGAGTCGCCGCCTGGCGGGACGACGTCGAGATCGCGACCGAGGAGGTGTCGGTGCGGTTCGATGCCGGGCGTCCGGTGGCCCTCAACGGGGTCGAGTTCGCGGATGCGGTCTCGCTCGTGCTCGAGGCCAACGCGATCGGGGGCCGTCACGGGCTGGGCGCGTCGGACCAGATCGAGAACCGCATCATCGAGGCGAAGAGCCGCGGCATCTACGAGGCCCCGGGGATGGCGCTGCTGCACATCGCCTACGAGCGGCTGCTCAATGCGATCCACAACGAGGACACCGTCGCGAACTACCACAACGAGGGCCGTCGCCTCGGGCGCCTGATGTACGAAGGACGCTGGCTCGATCCGCAGTCGCTCATGCTGCGCGAATCGATCCAGCGGTGGGTCGGGTCGGCGGTCTCGGGCGAGGTCACCCTGCGACTCCGCCGCGGCGACGACTACACCATCCTCGACACGACGGGTCCGGCGCTCAGCTACCACCCGGGCAAGCTGTCCATGGAGCGGGTGGGGGATGCCGCGTTCGGCCCGGGTGACCGGATCGGTCAGCTGACCATGCGCAACCTCGACATCGCGGACTCGAGGTCCAGGCTCGAGCAGTATGCCGCCGCCGGCATCATCGGGGGGGCGACGGCCGAGCTCGTCGGGAGCCTCGAGGCCGGTGCGGCGGCCGACATCCTCGACCCGACCGAGCCTCCGGAACCTGCGGCCGATGCGCTCGACCGGGCCACGGATGTCGCGTCGGAGGGTGCCGCGTTCGACTCGGGTACCGACTGAACGGCGCCCTCCGGGAGGGCGCCGCGACTGGTCAGTCGAGCACCGTCCTGTGAACGGGAAGGTGCATTTCTGACTAGTCGCGAGAGCGTATTCGCGTCTCCGACGTGATCCGATCGCAGCTGCCGGGGCGCGTCAGGCCGAGAGGGTGCGGCGCGCGATCGCGACATCCGGGCCGAGTCGCTCGAGTTCTCCGACGAGGGCTGCTGCCGCGGCATCCAGATCCTCCTCGCTCATGGGGTCGAGCGCATCGAGGATGAACAGCGTCTTCGAGGTCTGATCGCTCAGTCGCGTTCGCCGGGTCTGCCGCCAGTTCCATCGACGGCAGGTGACTCCGACGTCGTCTCGCCAGATCACCTCGCCGATCTCGGGATGCTCGATGACGGTCTCTCCGCCGCCCGAGGTCTCGAAGGTCTCGGATCCGTCCGCGCGGGTGAGACGGGCCGCGCCCGAGTATCTGTCGAGATCCTCTCCGCCGATCGGCATCAGGTGCAGCACCGAGATCGCGTTGTAGATGTCGGTGAGGCGGTTGACGCGGGGGAGTCCGGTCTCGGCGCGACGGAGGAGGGCCTCGAGACTGTTGCGCGTGCGCTGGGGTTTGGCACCGAACGCGCGGTAGGTCTCACGCCAGGAGACGACACGCGGGTGCTCGTCGACCGATATCCCCTCGAGCAGGGAGCGGGCGAAGAGTTCAGCGCGCTCGAGGAGGCGCTCCGAATGCTCGTCGCTCGGACCCGGGACGATCCCTAGCGCTCCGATGAGCACCACTCGATAGTCGGGGCGGAGCGCGAAGACCTCGTCGTCGATGGTGGCCCGCTCGAGATACTCGAGGAGGTCGGTGGGTTCGTGCACGGGTGCGGTCCGTTCGTGTCGGCTGCTCGAGGCAGTGCGGGGGAGTGTGGCGGGAAGAAGGAGTGCGTGATGATCAGTCTGTTTCGGGGAAGACCTTCGGCCAGAGGCCGTTCTCCCTGTACAACCCCTGCACATCGCTGAGTTCGACGGCGGCGTCGATGGGATTCGCGACGACGGGTCCTGAGACCCACCAGTCGTCACCTCGCAGCCCGAGGGAGGCATACGCGCGGTTTCCGGGGGGTTGTGTGATGAATAGATCGTGGACGCGAGCTGTGACTCGGCCATGTGCCGGCTCCCACACTGTCACCGAGCCACCCGAGACATCGTCGAGGACGACGGCATCGAACCAACGCCACACGACGGCACTCCTGCCATCAGCAGCGTGAGCGATGGCGACGAGATGACCGGGGGAGACCCGTTCGATTCGGGGGGTGGGGAACTGCGGGGCGAACCTCACGGACGTGGTGACTTCGCCTGTCCAGGCCGAGCAGGCGTCCTCGGTGACGGTCAACACGACAGCGGTGGTCAGTCGCACGGCGGCGCCCCAGGAGTGATCCGCATTCGTCAAGTATGGAGCTATTACTGCTCGCGCTGTGGGTGGCACGGGCTCTGGCAGGATGTGATGAGAAGTGCTACGGCGTGCTACGTTTGCTCAATGGAACAAATAACACATCGGGAGATGCGCAATCGCAGCGGGGAGATCTTGCGACGCGTCGAGGGGGGGGAGTCGATCATAGTCAGCAACAACGGCCGCCCTGCCGCCATCATCAGTCCGGTGGGCGGCAATGGATTGGACGGCCTGATTGCTCGGGGCGAAACGCGACCGGCCCGTACCGGCGTTGAAGCACTCGTGACGATCCAACGCGGGGTGACTTCGGCGACAGCGCGGGATTTGATCGATGACACTCGGGGCCCTTGGTGAGCACCGTGTACCTGGACACCTCGGCGGCCATGAAATTGCTTGTCGATGAGCCTGAGTCCGCCGCGTTGCTGAGGGAGTTGACTGGTGGAGGACGGCGTCTCGTGGCCTCGTGGTTGCTGCATACCGAACTGCACTGTGCGGCCGGTCGGCATCCGGGCGTCCTCTCGCCGGATGCGATCACCCAGGTTCTCGATGCGGTCGCCCTGGTGGATGTGACGCGGGGTGATCTGCTTGCCGCGGGCACGCATGCGCCATTGCGCTCCCACGATGCGATTCATCTCGCAGCGGCGATACGGATCGGCGTAGACGAAGTCGCCACCTATGACGATGAGTTCGCCCGCGCAGCAACGATGGCCGGCCTCCGCGTGCTCGCACCTGCCTGACCTTTTTCGGCGCAGTTGGTCGACGCAATGACACCGAAACCCTGATCTGCGGGCGTCCCGCACAGGGTTAGGACTCAGGGACCGGCGGCGGGGGCCCAAGGAGTTGAGTGGCAGCCTGGATCAGGGCGGCCCGGTGTTGGGCGAGTCGATCTGGTGCTTTAGAGTTCTGCGGATCGATGGCGAGGAGGTCGTGATTGGCCAGCACCCACGCCGAGGCCAAGCTGAGCAGCATGACGCTGAGGTCGAGCGCAGGTGGGGCGCCGGCCCGCTCGCCATCGGGCCGGGAACGGATCATGGCGACGAAGTCCTTGTAGGGGGTGAGATCGGCGTCGGGTACTGCTGTATCTCGCTCGAGGTTGCGCCAGGTCGCGATCCGGATCGACTCAGGGTGTGCCACGTGGAAGTCGAAAAGTCGTCCCACGTAGCCTGGTAGATCGTCAGGTGTCCACGGCACCTCACGGACGATTCGCTCTATGGTCGCGTCGACCGCGGCCCGGAACAGCCGCTCCTTGTTGCCAAAGTGGTCGTAGATGGCGCGCTTGTTGGCTTCGGCATTCCGAGCGATGCGGTCGACTCGAGCGCCGGACAGACCGTAGCGGGAGAACTCTGTGATCGCGGCCTTGAGGACGCGGGAGCGCGTGACCGCTGAGTCTCGAGGCATGTTCCCATAGTAACGAACCAGATGGTTTGGAATGCTCCGACGCCGCGGCTAGTCTCGAACCATCCAGTTCGTTACGAGGAGGCCGCATGAAGAGCCGTCAGTTCGACCCGACCAGCACCGCTTTGGAAGTGGTGACCGGCATCGCCCTCACGGGTCGGAGGGCGGTGGTAACAGGCGCAGCCTCCGGGATCGGGGTGGAGACCGCGCGCGCGTTGGCCCAGGCCGGTGCCGCGGTGACGGTGACCGCGCGCGACCTCGAAGCCGCCCAGGCGGCGGCCGACGACATTACAGCGAGCACCGGAAGCAGGCTGGTCAGTGCCGCTCGCTTGGACCTGCTCGACCTCGAGGGCGTGAGAGGCTTCACAGACTCGTGGACCGGGCCGTTGGACATCCTGGTCAACAACGCCGGCGTGATGGCGACGCCCGAGCTCTACACCGAGGCCGGGTGGGAGTTGCAGTTCGCCACCAACCACATGGGGCACTTCGCGCTAACCCTCGGCCTGCATGCGGCACTGGCACTCGCCGACCATGCCCGGGTGGTCGTGGTCTCCTCGAGCGGGCACGGCAACTCGCCGGTGGTCTTCGATGACCTCTTCTTCGACCGGCGCCCCTACGATCCCGACCTCGCCTACGGTCAGTCCAAGACCGCCAACGTGCTCTTCGCAGTCGAGCTCACTCGACGGTGGCGCGATGATGGGATCACGGCGAACGCGTTGATGCCAGGTGGCATCTGGACACAACTCCAACGGCATTGGGACCCCCAGGTCCTGGAGCAGATGAAGCAGCAGACCGCGGACTTGTCCACCGCCGAGACCAGCGTGAACAAGACACCGGAGCAGGGCGCAGCCACCTCGACCTTCCTCGCCACCGCACCCGAGCTGCAGGGAATCGGCGGCCGTTACTACGAAGATTGTCACGAGGCCGACGTCGTCGAGGAGATCACCGATCAGGTTCACGGCGTATGCGAGTACGCCCTCGACCCGGACAGCGCGCGCCGCCTCTGGGACGTGTCCCTCGACCTCCTCAGGAAGGCGGGACGCGAGGTCGATTGACCAGCACACGCACCGACGCCCCACCTACGCTTGGACCGCTGAGGTCACTCCTCGCGTGCTCATCACGTCTCACGGTGCCCGGTGCCAATAGACATGTCAATCACCGTATGCCTCTGATCTGGGGTTTGTCATTTCCGGTGGCACGTCGGAGGCCTCGCGTTGTGCCAACGCACTTGTCAATTCCGGATCGCGCGGTCCGTCAAGATGGCGCGTGTCGAGACTGACGATACGTTCATGGCATGGGACATCTGCCGGCAAAAACGATCGCGTCGACGCTCCGCGATATTCAGAAGAGTGAGTTCGTACTTCCCGCCATTCAGCGGGAGTACGTGTGGAAGCCCTCGCAGGTGGTGCGGCTGTTCGACTCAATTCTCCGCGGCTACCCGATTGGTAGCTTTCTCGCTTGGAAGATCGATCCGGAGACCATCGCGAAGTTCAAGTTCTACGGATTCTTGAAGGACTACTCGCAGTTCGACAAGCGCCACAATCCGGACCTCGATCTGCCGGACAAGCAGGTCACCGCCGTCCTCGACGGTCAGCAGCGATTGACGTCTTTGAATATCGGTCTCCGTGGGTCCTACGCCGTTCGGGAGAAGTACGCGCGCCAAAACACTGCGCACGGGTACCCCACGCGGCGCATGTACTTGAACGTCCTTGGGGAGGCGGCGCCCAACGACGCCGGTCTGCGCTATGACTTCCGCCTCCTCACCAA
>JBEANR010000128.1:0-19715 GCA_041165365.1 Actinomycetota bacterium
CTGACGCAGCCCTGACGCGGCTCCGACGCGGCGAGGGGAGTGGAACCCTACCCGTCGAGGGAGCGCGTGATCGACTGCCCGCGATGCTCGATCACGACGGTGGCGAGTAGGCCGCGGCCGCCCGGCGGGATGCGCGCCGTGATCTGCTCGACCGCGAACGGAGCCGACCCATCGAACGGCGCCACGCTGTCGAACTGCGCCACGAGCCAGGGGATGAGTCGGTCTTTGTTCTGCTCGGAGAGCCCGCGCTGGCCACGCTCGTCGAGCAGCACGACCTGCACGCCGGCTCTGCGGAGTGCCCGCACGCGAGACACGAGAGGCTCGACGGCGAGGTTCGGGGCACGCGCCTCGTCTCGGAGTGCACCCTCGACGACGCGGCATTCTCGTCGCTCCGCCTCGCTGAGTCCGGTGCCCTCCGCGATACGGGCGAGCAGCTCGCCGGTGGTCGATCGGAGGCGCCGCACATGCGAACGACGCTCCGCGAGCGAAGCCTCGGCCGCGGCGGTGCTCGCCAGGTTCTCGCGCTCGGTGCGGGTGAACTCGGCGATGCGGGCCGCGGTGCGCGCGATCCCGATCGCGAACAGGGTGCCCACGAGCAGGGTGGCCGAGTTGCGGGCCGCGAGTGTGACCCCGGTGACGAGCCCGGGCCCCGCGGTGGCGCTCCACACCAGCACGATGGTCGCGACCGTCGACATCCCGATCCAGGCCCAGCCCGCCCGCCCGCGCAGGGCCAGCAGCAGGAACAGGAACGACGAGGCGCCCACCCACCACGCCGCGTACCCCGGCGGACGGTCTGGCGGCAACTGCCAGGCGATGAGGCCGGCGGTCGCCGCCGTGGCCGCGACCACCCACAGGGCGGACGATGTGCGCACCGGGTACGGCCCGGGCCGTGCGGCGATGATCGTCGCCGCGACGATGAGCACGAGCCCGGCGACAGCGAAGGCGGGCTCTCGTACATCGTCGAGGCTGGCGACGGCGATGACCGACTCGACGGCGAGGAACATCACGATGATGACGCGGGTTCCCGTGCTCGTGACGTCGAGCAGTCTGCTGACGGCCTCGCCTCCCGACCTCGGCCACAGCGGTCGCTCACGGGAGAACCACCGTGCACCGCCCACCGGGATCGCCGAATCGCCGGGCCGGCTCATCATCGCCTCCACCTGAGGCTCACCGCGGTGCCGCGGCCCGGGTGCGAGGCGATCTCCGCATCGCCGCCGTCGAGTCGTTGCATGCGTCCGACGATGCTCACCACCACCCCCATGCGGTTCTGCGGGACCGCGGCGAGGTCGAAGCCGTCACCGTCGTCGATGACGGCGACCTCGACGACATCGTCGGTCACCGTCGCGTGCACGGCCCGCGCGACATGCGCGCCCGCGTGCCGCAGGCTGTTGCGAAGGGCCTCGCTGAGGGCCTCGGAGATGGCCGCCGACACGTCGCCGGGGATCATCCGCACACCCTCGGTGACGTCGCTGAAGTGGGCTGCCGGATCGATCTCGGTCACCACAGCCTGCTGCACCCGCACGAAATCGGTCGGTGACAGCACCTCGTCGTCGACCGTGTCGGCAGACAGGATCTCGAGCCGCGTGAGCGTGGCTCTGGCCTGTCTGGCGAGATCGGCGCGCATGCCGGGCCGATCGTCCGAGGCGATCAACAGCGTGGCGAGGATGCCGTCGTGCATGAGTGCCTCGAATCGCGAGCGCTCCCGATCCCGCGCCTGGATCGTCGCCGACTGGATGACCTCGCTCCCCGCAGAGGCCGCAGCCTCGTCGAGCAGTCTCGCGCCCCGCTGCGCGACCAGGGCGAGGGCCGTGAACACCGCGCAGAACATCACCGAGAACAGCGCGTCGAGCAGCGGAGCCACGACCGATCCGTCGCCGGCGGCGGAGAACCTGTTGACGCCGACGAGGGCGCAGATGACGAGCAGGTATCCCCACACCAAAGTCGGGCGGCGGAACGCCGTCGCCGCGGATGCCGTCGCGATGGCGGCGACCGAGTTGATCCAGGGCGACTCGTCGTCCGGGCCGAGCGGTTCGAGCAGCACCGCCTGCCAGCTGACCATGACCAGGAGATAGCCGATCGCACCGGCTCCGGCGAAGGTGCGGATAACCGGCCCGGATCCGCGCACCGACACGAGCCCGAGCAGGGCGGGCACACCGAACACGACGAGCACGGCGGGCGCCGACCACCACGCCTCGAGCGACGCCGCCTGGCCGATGACCGGCTGCACGACGAGGAGGCCGAACACGATGCTCGCGAGGCCGATCGCCGCCCCGAGCACACGTTGGAAGCCGAGGAACGCCTGGTTCCGCGACATCCGCGGGGAGCTCATGCGCGGGCGTCGGGGTGCGGCAGGATGCCGTCTTCGAGGGCGCGCTTGTACAGGTCCACCTTGGTCGGCGACCGGCGACCCTGACTGGCGTACTGCTGGCGGATGCGCCTCAGGTAGTCCTCGACGGTGTTCTCGGCGATGGAGAGCTCGAACCCGACCTGTTTCGCCGCCATCCCCGACGCGTAGAGCTCGAGAACACGGCGCTCGCGCGGGCTCAGGGGAGCGCCGTGGATCTCGGGGTCGGAGTCGACCGCGGCCGCCCAGTCGGCCGAGATCACGGCCTCACCGGATGCGGCGCGCTCGAGCACCCTCACGAGCTCCGACGTCGGTGCCGATTTGCGGATGATGCCGAGCACCCCGGCGCGTGCGGCGAGCCGGATCAGGTAGGGGCTCTCGCCCGAGGTGTAGGCGAGCACATCCGCTCCGGTCGCCCTCAGTCTCTCGACGTTGGAGGTCGGCGACGACCCGTCGCTCAACCGCAGATCGAGCACGACGAGGTCGACCTTCTCGTCATGCGCGAGGAGCTCGTCGACGGTGCTCGCCGATCCGATGAACTCGAGCCCGGGGATGCCCTCCATCACATGGGTGAACGCGATCGCGACGATCTCATGGTCGTCGATCAGGGCGACCCTCTTGCGGGTGGACGATGACGTGGAGCTCATCGGGATCGGGGCTTCCGTGAGGCGGAGACGGACGGATGGGCGGGGCGCGAGAGCTTCGGGTTCCAGCGTCGTTCCAACATACCCGCCGGTCAGCGGGATTCTTTCCGTTCGGGCACCACCCAGGCCGTCGTCGCCGACGGCAGCAGCCCCCCGTCGAGCGGCCCACTCGCGATCGCGACCCTGCCCGTGGGGAGGGCGACGGGCTCGGAGCCGAAGTTCGTCACGGAGTGCCAACCTCCGGGCCTCACGAAGTGCATCACCCGCGGAGAGCCCTCGACCCACTCGAGCGCTTCGGCCGACTGCAGCCTGCGTCGCCACTCGAGCGCGGTGCGGTACATCGTGAGGGTGGAGGCCGGATCGGTCTCCTGCGCCTCCACCGACAGCGCCGCGAACCATGACGGCTGAGGGAGATGCGTTCCGCCGGCACCGAAGCCGAGGGAGGCGCCGGTTGGCGTCCAGGGCAGCGGCACGCGGCATCCGTCTCGTCCGACCTCGAGGCCTGCGCGGCGGAAGAAGGTGGGGTCCTGCCTCGACTCGTCGGGGATCTCCGCCACCTCGTGCAGGCCGAGCTCCTCACCCTGGTAGAGGTAGGCGGACCCGGGTAGGGCGAGCATCATCAGCGTCGCGGCCCGGGCCCGCCACAGCCCGAGGTCCCGGTCGAGCTGGTCGACGGGACCGCCGTCGGTGATCCACTGCTGCGCGTCCTTCTGACCCGGCAGGGTGCCGCCCGCCAGTCCGTAGCGGGTCGGGTGCCGCGTGACGTCGTGATTCGAGAGCACCCACGTCGTCGACGACCCCGACTCGTCGGCGAGACGCAGATTGCGCTCGATGATGTCGCGGTAGGAGTCCGCGTCGAAGCCGGATTCGAGCAGGTCGAAGTTGAACGCCTGCCCGAGGCTCTGCGGGCTGGCGTACCGAGCGCGCCGCTTCGGATCGTCGACCGTCGCCTCCGCGACACCGATGCGGGGCGGGTCGTACTCGTCGAACACCGTGCGCCACTCGGCGTAGATCTCCTGCACCTCGTCGCGATCCCAGAGCGGATGCCCGGCTCCCCAGTCGAGCGCGTCGACCTCGGCCTTCGAAGGCACCTCGGCGCCGATCGCCTTGGCGAGCCCGTGTGCGACGTCGACCCGGAAGCCGTCCACCCCGCGATCGGCCCAGAATCTCAGGGTCCGAACAAAGTCCGCTCGCACGCCGCCGTCATCCCAGTTGAGGTCGGGCTGCTCCCGCGCGAAGACGTGCAGGTAGAACTGCCCGTCGCCCACAGGTTCCCACGCCGAGCCTCCGAAGAGGGACTCCCAGTCGCTCGGAGGCTCGGAGCCATCCGATCCGATCCCATCCCGGAAGAGGTAACGGTCTCGGGCAGCGGACCCGGCGGGTGACGCGAGCGCCTCCACGAACCACTCATGGAGGTTCGAGGTGTGGTTCGGCACGATGTCGACGATCAGCTTGATGCCGGCGGCGTGGAGTGCGGCCACCATCTCGTCGAAGGTCTCGAGGGAACCGAGCCTCGGGTCCACCTCACGGTAGTCGTCGACGTCGTATCCTCCGTCGGCGAGAGCCGACGGGTAGAACGGGCTCAACCACACCGCGTCGATGCCGAGATCGACGAGATAGGGCAGCCGGTCGACGATTCCCGCGATATCCCCGATGCCGTCGCCGTCGCTGTCAGCGAAGCTGCGCGGATAGATCTGGTAGACGGCCGCCTGACGCCACCAGTCCGCTCCCGAGGCCACCGGCCCATTGACATCGATGTCGCTTTTCTCAGCCATCGCGACCTCCCTAGGGTCGTAATCATTTCGTGATATCCAACTTCGTGCAAACGCTTCCACCTCATGGTCGTGCGGGGTTATCGTCCCTGTACGCAGTGCCGCGTTCCTCGAGACACCGGCCTGTGCCAACCGAATTCCTGAGGAGTACCATGCGCAAAATCGCACAGGCAGCCATCGTCGTGGCCAGCATCTCCCTGCTGGCGACGGGTTGCAGCGGCGGCGGGTCCGCCGACCCCGAGGCAGAACCGAGCGAGACGGCTGCTGTCCGCGGAGACGAAGATCTCGTCATCTGGACCGAGGCGTCCCGCGTCGAGTACGTCCAGACCCTCGCCGACGGCTTCGCCGAGGAGAACGGCATCAGCGTCGGCGTGCAGGGCATCGTCGACACCCGGCAGAACTTCATCACCGCCAACGCCGCGGGCAACGGACCGGATGTCGTGGCGGGCGCTCACGACTGGATCGGCCAGCTGGTGCAGAACGGCGCGATCGATCCGCTGCAGCTCTCGCCGTCCGACCTCGAGGGCTACCTGCCGGTCGCCGTGCAGGCCACGACCTACGACAGCCAGCTCTACGCTCTCCCGTGGGCTGTGGAATCGGTGGCGTTGTACTGCAACACCAGCATCGCGCCGGACACCTACGCCACCATCGAGGATGTGCTCGCGGCCACGCAGCCCGCCGTCGACTCCGGCCAGATCGAGGTGCCCCTGATCCTCCAGCAGGGCGAGGCCGGGGATGCGTACCACATGCAGCCCCTCTTCACCTCCGCTGGAGGCTACGTCTTCGGGCGCGACGCCGAGGGCAACTACGACCCGTCGGATCTCGGTATCGACAAGCCGGCCTCCATCGCCGCGGCGCAGAAGATCGCCGCTCTCGGCACCGCCGGCGACAACACGATCCGCACCTCCATCAGCCCGGACAACTATCTGTCGCTGTTCACCGAGGGCAAGGCCGGATGCATGATCTCCGGGCCCTGGTCGCTCCCCGACGTTAAGACCGCGCTCGGCGACAGCTACTCCATCCAGCCCGTCCCCGGGTTCGCCGGCGGAGCCACGGCTCAGCCGTTCATGGGCGCCCAGGGATTCATGGTCGCCTCCGAGGGCGAGAACAAGTCCTTCGCTCAGGAATTCGTGACGAACTACCTCAACAGCGAGGAGTCCATGCAGCAGCTCTTCGATCTGAGCGGGCAGCCCCCGGCCCTCAGCGCGGTGCTCGACGGAGTCACGGATGAAGACGTGCTGGGGTTCGAGACCGCCGTGACGAACGCGGCGCCGATGCCCGCCATCCCCGAGATGGCAGAGGTGTTCGCTCCTCTCGGCCTCGCCTGGGCTGCGGTCATCAGCGGGGACGACCCCGTCGCGACGATGACCACGACGCAGACGACGATCGCCACCGCCATCGGTTCCGACTGACGTCGTCGGCGCTGGATCGGGGCACTCCCCGCTCCAGCGCCGGCACCATCGCCCCCACCACGATCGGACCCGCAGGGGTCCCGGCGCGACCCAAGGAGCGTGACCGCTTGGCAACTCAGCTGCAGAGCAAGCCCATCACCACAGGCGGTCGGAACGGTCCGGGAACACCGCCGCCGACCCAGTCGTCATCCGTAGGCGGTCTGATCGTCAAGATCATCTGCCTCGGCGTCATCGTCGGCCTCGCCGTCATGCTGTCCCCCGCCCTGATCAGCTCGGGTCAGTGGGTGTTCTTCGCCGTCATCTGGGCGATCGTCGCGGTGCTGATCGTGACCTACGTCACGAAGCGCTTCATCCCGGCGAAATACCTGGTGCCCGGCACACTGCTGCTGGTGCTCTTCGTGATCTACCCGATCATCGTCACCTTCCAGCTGTCGTCGACGAACTACGGCGACGGCACCCGCACCACCAAGGAGGTGTCGGTCTCGCGCATCATCGCCAACTCGGCGGTGCAGGCCGACGGCGCGCGCTCCTTCGAGCTCTCCGTGGGCAGCGAGGGCACTGGCACCGCAGGTCCGTTCACCTTCCTGCTCGTCGACAGCGCGACCGGCGACACCTTCACGGGCACCCCGGACGGCCTCCGCGAACTCGATGCCGACGCGGTGACCGTCGAGGACGGCGTCATCACCGAGGCGGAGGGTTTCACCGTGCTCAGTCGCGTCGAGGTGAACGACCTCAGCCAGGGCGAGGGCGCCCTCGTGGGATTCGCAGTGCCCACCGCCGACGGTGTGATCACCCAGCAGGGATTCCGCGCCATCGAGCTCTCCTCCCCGCTCGAATACGACGAAGCCACCGACACCATCACCAACAATCAGACCGGCGTCGAGTACACCCCCGTGCAGGTCGGGGCGCGCAAGTTCTTCACCAGTGCCGACGGCGAGCGACTCTCCGACATCTCCTGGGGAGAGGACGTGGGGCTCGCCAACTACGTGCGGGCGTTCACCGACCCCGCGATCAGCCGCGATTTCTTCGGTATCTTCGCCTGGACGTTGACCTTCGCGGTGCTGTCCGTCGCGACGACGTTCGCGCTGGGGCTGTTCCTCGCCACGGTGCTCAACGACGAACGGGTGCGGGGTCAGCGGGTTTTCCGCTCGGTGCTGCTGCTGCCCTATGCCATCCCGGCGTTCATCTCCCTCCTGGTGTGGTCGAGCTTCTTCAATCCGGAGTTCGGCCTGATCAACACCACCACGGGACTCACCATCGACTGGCTCGGCGATCCGTTCTGGGCGAAGGTCGCGGTGCTCCTGGCCAATCTCTGGCTCGGGTTCCCGTACATGTTCCTCGTGTGCACCGGGGCGCTGCAGGCGATCCCCTCCGACCTGAAGGAGGCCGCGTCGATCGACGGGGCGACGGGGTGGACGAATTTCGTCAAGATCACCTTCCCGCTGCTGCTGGTCGCCGTCGCACCCCTCCTGGTGTCGTCGTTCGCCTTCAATTTCAACAACTTCGGAGCGATCTTCCTCCTCACCGAGGGCGGGCCGTTCAGCCCGGAGAATCCGACGGCGGGAGGCACAGACATCCTGATCAGCTACACCTACAGGCTCGCATTCGGCGGTGCTGGGCAGCAGATCGGGTTCGCCTCGGCGATCTCGGTGATGTTGTTCATCCTCACCGGTGTGCTCGCCGCCATCCAGTTCCGTGCCACAAAGAAACTCGAGGAGCTCGGCTGATGACCCAGGTCAATCCCCAGGCTGGACAGGTCGTTCCGTCGACGGCACTCGCCGCTCCGGCGACGTCCGATGCGGGCACCACGGGGCGCACATCATCACCCAACCGGATGTCGCGTGGACGCTGGTTCCGCGAGGTCGGGTGGAGGTACATCGTCGGCGTCGTCGCGATCGTGTACGCGATCATCCCGATCCTCTACATCCTGTCGGCCTCACTGAACCCGACCGGAAGCGTCTCGTCATCGTCGATCCTGCCGAGGGCGTTCAGTCTGGAGAACTACTTCAGCCTGTTCGGCAACCCCTCGTTCCCGTTCCCGCTGTGGTTCCTCAACACGATCATCGTCGCGACGGTCGTCGTCGGGGTGTCGATCTTCTGCAGCGCCCTCGGTGCCTACGCGTTCTCGAGATTCCGGTTCCGTGGTCGCCGCGGCAGCCTCTTCGCCCTCCTGCTCGTACAGATGTTCCCGCAATTCCTCGCGGCGGCAGCGCTGTTCACGATCTTCACCTCGGTCGGCGCCGTGGCCCCGTTCATCGGGCTCGACACCCTCGCCGGGTACACGATCGTGCTGTTGGGTGGGGCGCTCGGGCAGGTGTGGCTCATCAAGGGGTTCTTCGACTCGATCCCCCGCGAACTCGACGAGGCGGCGGTGATGGACGGCGCTACCCACACGCAGATCTACTTCAAGATCATCCTGCCGCTCGTGCGGCCCATCCTCGCGGTCACCGGACTGCTCGCCTTCGTCGGCGCCATCGGAGAGTTCATCCTGGCGTCGATCTTCCTGCGCGACACCAACGTGAAGACCGTGGCCGTGGGCCTCTACGGACTGCTCGACTCCGACCGCACGAACAACCTCGGCGTCTTCGCGGCCGCCGCGGTGCTGACGTCGATCCCCGTCGTGCTGCTCTTCCAGTATCTGCAGCGGTACATCGTCGGAGGGATCACCGCGGGCTCCGTGAAGGGATAGCCGTCTCGCCGCGGTCGCACTGTCTCGAAACGGCCGCGCTGTCTCGAAACGGCCGCTCTATCTAGGCACGGCCGCGCTGTCTCGCCGCGGAGGCACTGTCTCGCCGCGGAGGCGGAAGGGATCATGGTCGGTATCGGAGAGGTCGCGGTGGCGGCGGGGGTCTCCGTCGCGACGGTCTCGCGCGCGCTCGGCGGTCGCGGACCCGTGGCGGAGTCCACCCAGCAGCACGTGATCACGGTGGCGGCGCAGCTCGGCTACGTCGCCTCCGCCACGGCGGCGGGCTTGGCGACGGGGCGATCCCGCGCCGTCGGCGTCATCGTTCCGAAGATCGACGGGTGGTTCTATTCGACCGTGCTTGCCTCCGCGCAGAACGAACTGCTCAAGGCGGGCCTCGACCTCACCCTGTACAGACTGGGCGACGACGCCGACGCGCGGGCGAGGGTGTTCGAGCAGCTCGCTCTGCGCGGGCGCACCGACGGTCTGCTCGCCGTCAGCCTCGAGGTGACGCAGGAGGAGGCCGGCAAGCTGAGGGCCGCGGGCACGCCGATCGTCTCGCTCGGCGGTCCGATCCACGGCATCCGTTCGGTGAGCGTGGACGAGATCGAGATGTCGGCGGTCGTGACCGACCACGTGGCGCAGCTTGGGCATCGACGGATCGCCCTGATCTCCGGAACCCCCGGCCGGAGCGATCTGCTCCTGCCGGTGAAGCGGCAGGTCGGGTACGAACTCGCCCTGCAGCACCGCGGGATCGCTGTCGACGCCTCCCTGATCGAGACGGGCAGCTTCTCGGTCGAGAGCGGGTACCAGGCTGCGGTTCACCTGCTCCGCGACCCCCGCCGCCGACCCACCGCCTTGGTCGCGGTCTCCGATGAGATGGCGATGGGGGCGATGCTCGCGGCGAGGCGGCTCGGGCTCGAGGTGCCTAGGGACGTCTCCGTCGCGGGGATCGACGACCACGAGCACGCCGCGTTCTTCGGGCTGACGACGGTGGCACAGTATCCCGGGGCTCAGGGAGCGAGAGCCGTGCGCCTCCTCCTGCGGCAGCTCGCCACGAATGAGGATGCCGACGACCCGCTCCACGACGACCCCCAGCCCTTCGAGTTGGTCGTCAGAACCAGCACCGCGCCGCCGTCCGCCTGACCACCACGGTGGCGTCGATCACCGCCCGGGTCGTGTCACTCCGGGGCGTGTCACTCCGGGTCGTGTCACTCCGGGGAGCACCCAGACGGCGAACGCCGGCCCCGTCGCCTGGATCACGACGGCTCCCGCGGCCTGAACCGACAACTCCGCGTCACCGTGCACGGCGACGGCTTCGTCGGCGCCGACCACCCGACCGGCCGGGAGCTGCACCGAGAGGTCGCCGCGCGCGGCGAGCACGAGCAGGGTCTCCTGGTCGCTCTCCCTCACGAACAGGAGCGTCTCGTCGTCGACGTGTACCCACCGCAGCCCGCCGGTGCTGAGCACCGGATGCGCGTGCCGCAGCGCGATCAGCCTCCGGTAGATCGCGAGCCGGTCCGCGCGCGCGGGTTCGTCGACGCCATGCCACGGCATCGGGGTGCGACTCATCTCGCCGTCGACGCCCTCCTCGCCGAACTCGTCGCCCGCCCAGACGACGGGCACACCGGGGAGGGTCATCGAGAGTCCGACGGCCACCGGGATGACCTCGGGGCGGGCGTGAGTGGCGAAACGAGCGGTGTCGTGGCTGTCGAGCGTGTTCATCATCCCCAGCCGGACAGACCACGGGATGCCGCTGGTGAACCGATCCAGGCTGTCGACGAACTGGCGAGCGGTGTAGCGCGGCATCTGGCGGACGGGTTGCCCGAAATACCACGGGGTGGTCACCGTCTCCCCCTCCGAATCCACGTAGGGGGCGGTGGACAGATCGCCGAGCCAGTTCCACAGGGGCCTGGTGAAGGGCACGTAGGTCATCGCGCCCTGCCAGGCATCCCCCTGGAGGTCACCCGTCGCATCCGCCGTCGACTCGGCGACGAGGTAGGTGTCGGGATCGACCGCCGTCATCGTGCGGCGGATGGCCTGTCGCACCGCGGCATTGTGGTCCGCCGCGCCCGATCGACCCGTCATGTTGGCGACGTCGATGCGCCATCCGTCGAGCGAGAAGGGGGGCTCGAGCCACCGCGCGACGACCGACTCCGGTCCGTCGACGAAGCGGCGCGCGAGCGCTTCACTCGACCAGTCCAGCTTCGGCAGACTCTCGAAACCCAACCAGGACTCGTACGACGTGTTGGCGTCGTCGGTGAAGTAGTAGAACTCCTCCTCGGGGGCGCCCGGGTGCCCGAAGGCCGCGCGGAACCAGTCGTGCTCGCTTCCCGAGTGGTTCGACGTCAGATCACCGATGACCCGGATGCCGCGGTCATGCGCGGCCTCGATCAATCGCGCGTAGGCGTCGTTCCCGCCGAGTACCGGGTCGACCTCGTCGAAGGTGGTCGCGTCGTATCGGTGGTTCGAGGCCGCCGGGAAGACCGGAGTCAGATACATCAGGGTCACTCCGAGATCGACCAGGTGATCGAGGTGCTCGCGGATGCCGTCGAGGTCGCCTCCGTAGAACTGGCGGGCGCGGGCGGGCGAGACCGGCTCGACCGGGTCATCCCATGCCGCGGGAACGGCCCAGGGCGGCACGGGCCGATCGTCGGCCGCCGCCGACCTCGCGAACCGATCGGGGAAGATCTGGTACATCACGGCGCCGGGTAGCCACGAGGGCTGAGGGTTGCCGACGACGAGTGCGAAATCCTCCGAATCACGGGTCTCCAGTTCTGAGACGCCGGCCTGACTCAGCCATTCGGTGCGGCCGTCGGCGTGGCAGAGCATCCACCGGTACCCGACCCGGCGGTTGCGGACGGGCAACGACGCCTCCCACCACTGCCACCCGGTAGTCACGCCGAGCTGCTCGGCTTCGACGAAGAACGGCTCGTGGTCAGCGGTGGAACGCACCTGCACCATCTCCAGCTCGCCGAAATCGATCGGCACCCGGAGGCGCACCTGCACCACACCGCCGAAATCGGGCGAGGAGTCGGAGACGTACAGCGGCGAGCCGTCGTGATGCGGCATCAGGGGAAAGGTCATGAGATCACGTTATCGACCTCGACCCGTATTCTCGCAAGCGCTTGCATCAGGGCAGACTGGAGGGATGACCCGACTTCACGACACAGGCCGCCGCGGCTTCGCCTCCGACAACTACGCCGGGGCCCACCCCGAGGTGATCGAGGCGATCGGCGCGGCCAACGGGGGCCACCAGATCGCTTACGGCGAGGACGAGTACACCGCGAGACTGCAGGAGGTCATGCGGTCGCACTTCGGCGAGCAGGCCGAGGCGTTCCCCGTCTTCAACGGCACCGGCGCCAATGTGTTGAGCCTGCAGTCGATGCTGCCCCGCTGGGGGGCTGTGGTGTGCACGGGCAACGCGCACATCCACACCGACGAGAACGCCGCGCCCGAGCGCGTCGGCGGGCTCAAGCTGCTCACGGTGCCCGTGCCCGACGGCAAGCTCACCCCGGAGCTCATCGACACCGAGGCGTGGGGCTGGGGAGACGAGCACCGGGCCCAACCGCTCGCGGTGAGCATCACCCAGTCCACCGAGCTCGGCACCGCCTACAGCGTCGACGAGGTGCGGGCGATCGCGTCGCACGTGCACGCGCGCGGCATGAAGCTGCACATGGACGGCGCGCGCCTCGCCAACGCAGCCGCGACCCTCGGAGTGCCGCTGCGGGAATTCACGACCGACGCCGGGGTCGACGTGCTGAGTCTCGGGGGCACGAAGAACGGGCTGCTTTTCGGCGAGGCGGTCGTCATTCTCGAGCCCGCGGCATCCGAGGGGCTCACCTTTCTGCGCAAGCTCGACATGCAGCTCGCGTCGAAGATGCGGTTCGTGTCGGCGCAGCTCGTCGCGCTCCTCGAGGGGGACCTCTGGCTGCGATCGGCGTCGCACGCCAACGCGATGGCGCAGCGGCTGAGGTCCGCCGTCGAGGGTGTCGAGGGCGTGACCATCACGCAGCTGACGCAGGCCAACGCGGTGTTCGCGATCGTGCCGCCCGGGGTCGCCGACCGTCTGCGCGAGTCGTTCAGGTTCTACGACTGGGATCCGGCGACCGGCGAGGTGCGCTGGATGTGCGCGTGGGACACCACCGAGGGCGACATCGACGCGTTCGCGGCGGCCCTGCGGCGGGAGTTGGCGGCGGGCTGAGGGCTCGGGTCGCCCGCGCCGCCCCCGCGCGCGCCCGCCGCGCCCGCCGCGCCCGCGCCCGCGCGACGACTTACTGTCACAAAGCCGCGGTCCGCGACGGTCGAGGCGCTGGTCTTTGGCAGTAAGTCGGGGTGGATCGAGCGCTCAGCCGATCGTCCCGGTCAGTTGCCAGAGGTCGTAGCTCCACAGGCTCGCCGGGCACAGGGCGTTCGCGGAGTAGGAGTGCCGGCCGACATTCCGCAGATCTCGGTGAGCGTGACCGTGTGGCGGCGACGGAGTCGTACTCTGTGCGCCTGATCGGGCGACGGGCCCTCTGTGCGCCTGATCGGGCGACGGGCCGTCAGCGCGTCAGCGCCGCCTCGATAGCCTCGCCGATGAACGGTCTCATGGTGCCCGCGAAGGTCACCGTGAGGTGGTCCTGATCGCGGTACACGTTGGCGCCCCCGATCACTACGGCGCAGTCATCCGCATCGCAGAAGGTGTCGGTGAAGTCGAGGAGCGTGACGTCGGTGCCGTCGGTGACCGCGGATGCCGCGGCGAGCGCCAGCGGATCGCGCTCGGCCAGCACGTCGTCCCGGGGCACGGCGCACTCCGCCGCGTCGTTCAGCCTGAGGCATTTGTTGGGATCGTCGTCGAGGTCGGGGTTGTCGACGATGGTGATCACGGGCGCACCCTGGGCCTGATCGGACCACGCGTCGGCGAAGCCGAGGGCTCCTGCCGTGAGCCGGTCCGCGTCGGAGTCCGAACCCGAGCCCGCCCCCGTGATCGGCGTCGCGGCGAGCGCCGCGGTGAAGATCGCGTCGTAGGGTTCCTCGGAGGCGAGTTCGCGCGCGAGCTCCTGCCGGAACGCCGCGCACGAAGCGGTGAACGCGGGGCTCGGGCCGCCGACATCCGCTGTCGTCCACGGACAGGCGCCCTTGAGGTAGGTCGTGAGCGCCCAACCGCGTTCCTCCGCGAGCCCGATCATCGCCTCGAGGTACTGGTAGGCGTGGCTGTCGCCGATCAGCGCGATGCGGGGCGCCGCGGCATCCGTCGATCCGAACTGGCAGGGGTTGACCACCGAGTCGTTGAGTTGAACGAAGCACTCGATGTGGCCCGGTGTGTCGGCGTTGCCGAAGCCGGCGCTCGGGATGACGGATGTCGCGAGCTCGGGGTTCTCACACCCCGTCGACACCGCGGCGCCGAAGCACTCCGGGGGGCTCTCGGCGATACGCACCAGTTCGGCCGCCGCAGCCTCGTACTTCGGGTTCTGGATCACGAAGACACCCGCGACGAGCAGGGTCGACAGCGCCATCGCTCCGATCGTCCACGCGTAGGTGACCCGGGGGCGGCGGGAGGTGAGCCTCGACCACGTCCGCGCCGGATCCTCGATGAACCTCTTGGTGAGCCACGCCAGCACGAAACAGGCGACGAACAGCGCGATCCGGTTGATCGTGCCGAGTCCCCAGCCCGGGATGTACGGCGCGATCACGATGAGCGGCCAGTGCCACAGGTAGAGCGAATAGGAGATGTCGCCAACGAATCGCTGTGGCCTGCCGCTCAGTACGCGGCCAACGTCGAGCGGATGTTCGCGGCGCCCGCTCACCAGCACCGCAGCGGTCGCGAGCACGGGAAGCAGGGCGGCCGACCCGGGGAACGGGGTCTCGGCGTCGAACAGGTAGCCGCACGCGAGGATCACGGCGAGCCCGCCGTAGCCGATCACGTTGGTGAGCACCGCTCCCCGCGGACGCAGCCGGGGAAGCAGCGCGAGGATGGCCCCGACGCCGAACTCCCACATGCGGGTGAAGGTGGCGAAGTACGCCTCGGACGGATTCGTCGCCGTGTAGGTGATCGACACGAGGAGTGACACGACGGTCACCGCGACGACGACACCGATCAGGAAGGCCCACCGGCGTGAGGCGACGAGGCGCGCGCCGAGCCAGGCGGCTCCGAGGAGCAGCAGGGGCCAGACGATGTAGAACTGCTCCTCGAGCGACAGCGACCAGTAGTGCTGCACGAGCGATTCGTCCGTCGACGACAGATAGTCGACGGCGTTCGCCGCGAGCGCCCAGTTCTCGACGTAGAACGTGCTCGCCAGGATCTCCCGCAACGAGGCGACGAGCCCCGAGAGCGGCAGGATGAACAGGGTGGCGAGAGTCGAGAAGATGAGCACCGTGATCGCGGCGGGCAGCAGTCGGCGGGCGCGTTTGGCCCAGAACGCCGGGAGCGCGACCTTGCCGGTGCGTTGCAGCTCGCGGGCGAGTTGGCCGGTGATCAGAAACCCGGAGATCACGAAGAAGATGTCGACCCCGATGTAGCCGCCGCTGAGTCGGCCGGGGTAGAAGTGGTAGACGACGACGAGCAGCACCGCGATCGCCCGCAGTCCCTGGATGTGAGGCTCGAAATGCGCCGGTGCGGATGCTGCCGCCGTCTGGTTCGTGGCGGTGGCGCGGGGTTCTGACATCTCAGGTCACGCTAGCAAAGGTTGATCGGCGCGCCCGATCGGCACAGGGGGTCTCGGCGAGCTCGACCAACGGGGCGAGCGCGGGGGGTCTCGGCGAGCTCGACCAACGGGGTGGGCGGCGGGCGGCGGCGGTCAGTCTGCCCAGGCCACCGACTCCTCCTCGGTCGGCCAGCTGATCGGCACCGACGCGGTGATCACGCTGCCGTCTGCGCGACGCTCTCCCTCGATGTCCTTCGCGCTCGGCGCTCCCGAGAGCCTCGGCCCCTGATGCTCGAGCGGAACCACCACCGGTCCGGTCGTCGAGACCGTGTAGCGCTCGCCGCGCACCGAGAACGCGACCTCCTCGCCCACCTCGATGGTGAACACCATCGTGCGCTGAGTGAGGTCCACGCGCATCCGGGTGCCCTTGATGGTCAACCTGAACGTGAGGCCGTCCCAGTCCACCGGCAGCCGGGGATCGAACGTGAAGTCGCCGTTGTGGTCTCTGAAGCCGCCGAATCCGAAGACGAGAGCGCTCCACATCCCCCCGGTCGACGCCACGTGCACGCCGTCTGCGGTGTTGTGGTGCAGGTCGACGAGGTCGACGAACAGCCCCGCCTTGAAGTAGGTGAGCGCGAGCTGGCCGTATCCGACCTCGGCGGCGATGATCGACTGCACGACCGCCGAGAGCGACGAGTCGCCCGTGGTCAGCGGGTCGTAGTAGTCGAAGTCCGCGCGTTTCTGCTCGGCGGTGAAGAGGTCGCCCTGCAGGAAGAGGGCGAGCACGACATCCGCCTGCTTCAGCACCTGGAATCGGTAGATCACCAGCGGGTGGTAGTGCAGCAACAGCGGGCGCTTGTCCGCCGGGGTCTGCGAGAGATCCCACAGTTCCTTCTCCAGAAAGGCCGCGTCCTGCGGATGCACGCCGAGCGCCGCGTCGTAGGGCACGAACATCGCCTCGGCGGCGCGGGTCCACTCCGCAGCCTCATCGTCGCCGAGCGAGAGCCTGCTCACCATCCGGGAGAACGCCGCCGGATCCTCCCGCTCGAGTCGGCGCACCGCGTGCGCGGCGGCCCCGAGGTTGGAGCGGGCCATCACGTTCGTGTACAGGTTGTCGTTGACCACGGTCGTGTACTCGTCCGGACCGGTCACGCCGTGGATGTGGAAGTGGTCGTCGCCGTTCGAGCGCCAGAATCCGAGATCGGCCCACATGCGGGCGGTTTCGACGAGGATGTCGATGGCTCCCCGGGACAGGTAGTCCTGGTCTCCGGTGGCGAGCACGTACTGGCTGAGCGCATACGAGATGTCGGCGTCGATGTGATACTGCGCCGTGCCCGCCGCGTAGTAGGCCGACGACTCCTGCCCGCTGATGGTGCGCCACGGGAAGAGGGCGCCGTGCTGGTTGAGCTCGGTCGCCCGGGTGCGGGACACGTCGAGGATCGACTGACGAAACCTGAGGGCGTTCCGCGCGGCGACGGGCGAGGTGTAGCTGAGGGCCGGCAGCACGTAGATCTCGGTGTCCCAGAAGTAGTGGCCGCCGTAGCCGGTGCCGCTGACGCCCTTCGCCGCGACACCCTTGCCGTCGGCGCGGGCCGACGCCTGCGCCAGCTGGAACAGGTTCCATCGCACGGCCTGCTGCAGCACGGGCTGCCCGACAATCTGCACGTCCGTCCGCTCCCAGTAGGCGCTGAGCCACGCGGTCTGACGCTCGTGCGCGACCGCGACACCCTCGTTCCTCGCGCGATCGAGGGTGCGGTCGCAGCGGTCGGCGAGCTCGCGCGTGGGCAGCCCATTCGAGCTGTGGTAGCTGATCATCTTGGTGATCAGGATCGGCCGGTTCTTCTTCGCCTTCACCCGGTACACGTGCTTGGCGAGGTCGTCACCGATGATGGATGACTCCTCCCACTCGTTCTCCGTCGTGATGGAGTGGTCCGCGCCGCAGACGAGGGTCATCCCGGAGTGACTGGTGCGGTACCCGAGCACGTAGCGCCCGGCGTCGGCACGCTTGAGGCGGGGCTGCAGTACGCGCTCGGTCAGGGACTCGGCGCGACGGGGATCGAAGGGTGCGGCATCCGCCGGTCTGATGCCGTCGTACTCGTCGACGCCGTCCTGGCGGTTGAGGATCTGGCTGGAGATCACGACCGAGGCGTCGTCGTCGGGCAGGGTCACCTCGTACTCGACGACGGCGAGGTGCCGGTCGGTGAATGAGATCATGCGGCTCGAACGGATGTTGACCGCCTTGCCGGAGGGGGTGCGCCACGTGACATCGCGCGCGAGCACGCCGGTACGGAAGTCGAGGCGCCGCTCGTAGTGCCCGAGGTCGGCCTCCGGCAGGATGAACGGCTCGTCGTCGACGTAGAGGCGCACTACTTTGGCGTCGGGCACGTTGACGATGGTCTGTCCGACGCGGGCGAAGCCGAAGGCCTCCTCGGCGTGGCGGATCGGCCAGGTCTCATGGAATCCGTTGATGAACGTGCCGTGGAAGTGGCCGTCGCGGCCTTCGACGATGTTGCCCCGCATACCGAAGTACCCGTTGCCGAGACTCAGGATGGTCTCGCTGCGACCCATGTCGTCGAGGCTGTAGTCGCACTCGATGAGCGCCCACTCGTCTGCCGGGTACCGGTGGCGATCGAGGGGATCGATCGGCGATTCGTTCATGGGGGTCACCTCGGGTCGTTCGTGTGCTGCGGAGTGTCGGAGGGCGGCGTTGCCGGTGCGGTGGCGGAGTGGGGGTTCGGTGCCGCCGCCTCGGCCGACTGCCCGTCGAGCGGCAGCAGGTCGGCAAGATCCGTCACGACCAGGTCGGCGCCCGAGTCGAGCAGCCCCTGCGCTCCGACGCCGCGGTCGACGCCGACGACCAGGCCGAAACGTCCGGCGCGACCGGCCTGCACCCCGGAATGCGCGTCTTCGACGACGACGCATTCGGCCGCGGACATCCCCAGCAGCTCGGCGGCGTAGAGGTAGGTGTCTGGGGCCGGTTTGCCCGCGATGGAGTGCTCGGCGGCGACCAAGCCGTCGACGACGACCTCGAATCGGTCGGCGATGTCGGCCGCGGCGAGCACCACCGCCGCATTGCGCGAACTCGACACCACGGCGACCTCGAGCCCGGCATCGGTGACCGCGTCGAGAAAACGGAGCGAGCCTGGGTAGGGGCGCACGCCGTCCTGCTGCAGCACCTCGGTGAACGTCACGTTCTTGCGATTGCCGAGCGCGCAGACGGTGTCGTCGCCGGGCTCATCCGTCACGTCGCCGTCGGGAAGTCGGATGCCGCGCGACTCGAGCAGCGACCTGACCCCGTCGTAGCGCTGCTTGCCGTCGATGTGGTCGAAGTAGTCCGACTCGCGGTAGCCGGGGGTGATGCCGCGCGCCTCGAGGAACGGCGTGAACAGGCGCGACCACGCTGCCATGTGCACTTCGGCGGTCGGGGTGAGCACGCCGTCGAGGTCGAAGAGCACGGCGCGGAGACCCGAGAGCGGGGAGTGCGACGAGATCGCGCGGGGGGCCTGGGGGCCGTCGGGCATCTGCCGTCCTTTCAGGACAAGACGTGGGCGCCGACGTCGGACCCGCTAAGACCCTAAACCCTCCGGTGGTCGACTACCTACTGCTGCACAAACGGGCGCGGTGCGCGATGACATCCCCGAACTCCCCCACGTCACCGCGGTGCTCGACCTCCATGCGAGCCAGATCGCGACGAACCTGCCCGTGCTCACGGCTCACGTCGTCATCGACGACGATTGCTTCCTCGACGGCCACTCCACCGAGATCCTCGACCAGTTGCAGAATCGCGTCGCGACGCATCTCGATGTCAGCGTTGAGCATTCGACCTTCCAGCTCGAGCCGGCAGATGATGGAGCGCACGAGGCCTCTCCGCATCCGTGACGTCGCCGAGAGGAAGACGCACGGTGACCGCGAGGCCGGACCCTGCCGAATTGTCGAGTTCGACAGCGCCTCCGGCGAGCGCCGCGATCGACGCGACGATCGGGAGGCCGAGTCCCGCGCCGCCGCCTGTCCGCGCTGCATCCGCACGGGAGAACCTGACGAAGGCCCGCTGCAGGAACTCGGCCGGCATACCCCCGGCATCGTCGGTCACCACGAGCGCGGCTGTTGCCCGGTCCGACCGCAGATCGAGGGTGATCTCTCCTGAGGTGCCCATCGCAGCCAGCGAGTTCGCCACGAGGTTGTCGCAGATCCGTCCGAAGTCCGCGGCACTGATTCCCACACGGAGCGCAGGGTC